>CAZNQC010000086.1:0-13635 GCA_964574825.1 uncultured Sphaerobacteraceae bacterium
CATGATCACGCAGGACCGACCCACCATTCGCATCGATGTGGCGAAGCCCGACGACATCGAACCAGCCGCCCGACTTTATCAGGCCTCGGCGCAGGATTTGTTCGATCGACTACGCGCCAGCAACCCGTGGTCGGATGTCTCGGCCCGGCAGGAGGATTTCCGGCAGGCAGTCGCTACCCTGCGGAACCTGATCCGACACGATGACGCAGCCCTGGTGGTCGCACGCGACGCACTGGGTGAGCCAGTGGGCATGGCTGCCGTCATGATCCAGCCGCCACACGCGCATCTGGCGTTCTTCTTCGTCGCACCGGCCAATCAGAACCAGGGGATCGGCCGGCAACTGCTGGACGCTGTGCGCCAACATATCGATGCACGTGGAGCGACCGCCGTCACCCTGGCCTCCTCGCGTGATCCAAAGGCCTGGCAACGGTACCTGCGTTGGGGCTTGCACCCGGCGCCGCCACACATGCCCTATCGCGCCGTCCATCCGATTTTCCCGCGCCAACCAGCGCCGGACGAGCGGCTGGCCTCGCGTTCCATCGTTGCAGCCGATCTGCCAGTGCTGGCCGAACTCGACCAGCACGTGCGTGGGGCAGTCCGGCGAGAACGGATTGCGGCCTGGCTGGATTCCGGTTCCACGGGCAGTCTCGTCTTTGAACGGGGCAGTGGCCGACCGGTTGGCTATGCACTGGTGTCGATGAACGATTGGTGGGGGCAGATTGGGCCCGTCGTGGCGCTGGACAAGGCAGACTTTCCGTTCGTGCTCGATGTCGCTCTGGTTGCGGCTGGCCAGATGCCCAATCCCGATTTGAAGCCGTGGCGGGCGGATGGCTCCGCGCGCAATCAGCTCGCGATCGATCCGCTGCTGGCGGCAGGTTTTACCGTTGAAGCCCTCGTCAACTGGTTTGAGACCGGACCGGTGGGACAGTGGGATCGCTATCTGTTTCGGACTGAAGACGAGCCATGACTCGCAGAAAGGACTCGGCATGCTGAACGTCGGTATCTATCGCTCGACATCCAACAAGTGGATTTTTGGCGTTTGTTCGGGAATTGCCAACCGGTTCAATGTCAATCCATTGTGGGTGCGCCTCGGTGCCCTTGGCCTGGCCATCGTTCCGGCCGGTCTCGGTATTCCACCGATGATCGCGATCTACCTGGTGCTGACCGTGTTGCTGCCGAAGCAGCCGGACTCGCTGTTCGACCTGTAGAGGCAAGACTTCAGGCCGGGCTGTCACCGCATTCGCTGATTGGTCAGTGAGTGCGTGGTATGCTCCGGCGCAAGGGAACGACACTCGCAAGAGGCGCCGGGCGGATTCCCTCCCGGCGCTTCGTTCCGCCCAACGACCGTCGAAAGGAACCCCGGATCATGGCGTCGCCCGCTTCTCTGCTTCCGTCTGCACTTTCCGTGACCTGCATGGACTGTGGAACCGTCCATGATGGCGGCACGGCTCTGACGACCTGTCCCACCTGCGGGGGATTGCTCGACGCCAACATCGACCTGACCCAACGCCTGACGGCAGAGGACTTTCGACCGCAGGCGGGTACGCCGGGCGCGCATTCCGGCGTCTGGAGATTTGCCCCGCTGCTGCCGCCGATTCCTGCTGCGTCGGTCGTCACCCGTTGGGAGGGGAACAATCCGCTCTATCAGGATGATCGACTGGCTGACTATGCCGGGCTGACCGGCGGTTCCTTCTCGGTGAAGCACGAGGGCCACAACCCAACGGCGTCGTTCAAGGACCGCGGCATGACCGTGGCGGTCAGTCATGCCAAGGCGGTCGGCGCGCAAATCGTGGCCTGTGCCTCCACTGGCAATACCTCGGCGTCGCTCGCATCCTATGCGGCAGCGGCCGGCATGCCCGCCCTGGTGCTGATACCGGAGGGCAAGATCAGCGCATCCAAGCTCGGCCAGACCGTTGCCTACGGGGCAACCGTCGTGCAGGTGGAAGGCGATTTCGATGTTGCCCTGAAGCTGCTGCGTGAACTGGCTGACACCTATGACGTGTATCTGGCCAATTCGGTCAACCCGTTCCGCCCCGAGGGTCAGAAAACCATCGTCTTCGAGATCCTCGATGACCTCGGGTGGCAGGTGCCGGACATCATTGCCCTGCCAGGCGGCAATCTCGGCAACACCGCCGCCTTCGGCAAGGCGCTCCATGAGGCGTGGAGCGTTGGCCTGATCGATCGCGTACCCCAGGTCGTCACCGTGCAGGCCGCAGGCGCGGCTCCGTTTGCGGCCTATTACGAAAGCGGCTTCGATCGCTACGAGGCGGTCGAAGCCGACACGGTGGCGACCGCGATCAAGATTGGCAATCCGGCCAGCCTCGCCCGGGCCAAACGGACGATCGAGCAGACCGGCGGGATCGTAACAGCGGTCAGTGATGAGGACCTGCTCGATGCCAAGGCGCTGATCGACCGGATCGGGATCGGTTGCGAACCGGCTTCGGCGGCATCGTTGGCCGGAATCCGCAAGCTCGTGGCCGATGGCCGGGTCTCGCCGGATGCCACGGTTGTTGGCGTGGTGACAGCCCACGTGCTGAAGGACACCGACACCATTGTCAAATACCACTTCGAAGATGGTCCGGACGGCCAGCCACGCCCGCTGGCCAATCGCCCGGTTTCGATTCCGGCCGAACTCGATGCAGTGAAGAAGGTGCTCGACGATGCGCTTCGCGGTTAAGGCACCGGCATCGTCCGCCAACCTGGGACCTGGATTCGATGCCCTTGGCCTGGCGCTCGACCTCTGGAACACCGTCACCATCGATACCGCAGGCTCAGCGGGTGAGGTGATCAACGAGGGCTCGGAAGCGAAGATCCTCGAAGGGCATCGCAACCTCACCGTGCATGCAATGGAAACGCTTGCCCGCGACCGCAAGCGCGAATTGCCCGGCTTCTCGATCGTCGCGCGGACAGAAATTCCGGTCTCACGCGGGCTCGGATCATCGGCAGCAGCGATTGTGGCGGGATTGATCGCGGCCAATCACCTCCTCGAACTTGGTCTCTCGCACGATGAACTGTTCCTCTATGCACTGCGGATGGAAGGTCATGGCGACAATGTCGGAGCTGCCATGTACGGCGGTGCCGTCCTGGCTGTGCCGGGTATCAAACGGCCGGTGCAGCTGACAAATGGCACCGACCTGGGATTGGTGGCCGTCGTCTACATCCCGGAAGCGACCGGGGCGACCTGGGCCGCGCGTGCCGCCCTTCCGCATGAGGTGCCGCTGCCCGATGCCGCGCTGAACCTCGCGACCACGTCAGGTTTGGCGATTGGCCTGATGACGGCCGACTACGCGCTGATTGCGGCCGGCATGCGAGACATGCTCCACGAGCCATACCGGGCGCGCCTGTTCCCGCACCTCGATGCCATGAAGGCAACCGCCCGCGATCATGGCGCGGTGGGTGCTGCACTGAGTGGGGCTGGGTCAACGGTGCTGTCGCTCGTGCCGCCGGACAAGGTCGACGCCGTGGCGACAGCCCTGTCCGAGACCGCTCGCCGGCTCGTCGTCCCCGGCCGCGTCGCAACCCTCCAGCCGACCCCAACCGGCGCCGAGCTGACTGACCTGCGAGATGAGCTCAGCTAGAAGGCAAAAGCCATTTCCTCGGAGGTTGGTGACGGTGCCAGAGTTTGAACGAATCTCCTACACCTTGCACGCTCTGGAGCAGATGCAAGGTCGGCGAATCTCGGAGGATGATGTGCTTCTGGCGTTGCGGCATGGTGACGCAAGCTTCGATTTCGTCGACCAACAATGGCTCATTGAGCTCGGACACATTCGGGTTGTGGTGGTGGAGTACGATGATGAGGCGAGAATCGTGACAGTGATTCGGCTGCGCGGGAGAAACAGGTGACAGACAAGACGACACTCAAGTACGATCCGGAAGCTAGAGCTGTCTACATGCGCCTCTCTGACGAGCAGATCGAGGAGACGCTGGAACTCTCTAGCTCGGTATACCTTGATGTGGACCAGAAAGGGCGCCCGGTGGGTCTCGAAGTCCTCAACGTCACGCCAGAGGTTGTCTCGGGGTTGAATGCATCAACCGCCATGTTGCTGGCCGATTTCCTCAAAAAGACTGCGGCTTGACATACCTGATTGGGACGGCGCGTAAACATCGCGAGCCGGAGCCAGCCAGGGAGTTCATCAAGACAGCCCCCAGATGGTGAACAGGACCGCCAGCACTGCTGGCACCATCTGCACCATTGCCGATCTCACCTTGCCGGTCGAGAGCACCAGCACGATTCCGGCCAGCGTCATCGACAGCGTTCCGGCCAGGACCAGTGCTCCACCAATCTCCCGCCGATCGGCCAGCAGGAAGCCGATCCCCGCGAACCCCATGATTGCCAGGAAGAGATTGTAGAAGCCCTGGTTGAACGCCATCGATTTGGTCACCTCGGCATCGGCGGCGGTCACGCCGAATGTTGCCATCGTTTTCGGATCGGTCCAGCGCATCGACTCCAGGACGAAGATGTAGACGTGAATCAGGCTTGCCAGCGCAGTGAACACAATTCCTACCCAGAGCATGAATGCTTCCCCAGACGGCGATGCCAACAATCGGCACCAAGACGGATCGTTGGTGCAACGATATCAGGGCCACGCACCCAGGCAATCGGTGCCGGGTGCGCCGTCGCGGCACTGTCCAGAAATGCACGGGCCACCTCCGTTCGCGTGCCGATGACGATTCACCGTGGGTGAAGCAGCGAACGTCTGGCGGCCCAGTCCCGTTTGCGCACCTGGAGATTAGCGCTGAAGCACGCCAGAACCCTCTGCCGTCATGGCAGCCTCGATCTCGGCGCGGGTGGCGCAGAGGAAATCGCCCGGCATGGTGTGCTTGAGGGCGCTGGCGGCAGCTCCCAGCTCGACCGCGTAGGAGAGGGCGGCGGGATTCTCGAGATACCCAGCCAGGAAACCGGCCGCAAACGCATCGCCGCCACCCAGCCGGTCCACCACCTCGATATCGCGCCAGGCTGATTCAGCCAGGACGCCGGAGGGGCCAAGCGCCAGGTTCTGGAGTTTCAGTCCGCGGCTGCCATGGGCCTTCTTGCGCGAGATGGAGACCGCTGCCACGCCGAGCCGTTCGATCGCTCCCCGCATCACCTCTTCGCGCGATCCCTCGATGCCGAAGAATGTACCCAGCGCCCCCCGGGAGGCAAACAGGACATCGACCATCGGCACGACTTCGACGAATGCGTCGCGAGCCTCAGCCTCACTCCAGAGCTTCGATCGGTAGTTCAGGTCGAACGAGACCAGTACACCCAACCGGCTGGCGGTGTCCACGGCCTGCATGGTCGCTCGCCGGGCACCCGGCGACAGCGCCATCGTGATGCCGGAGACGTGGAAGGCGTCGGCCCCGTCGAGGATGCGCTTCCAGTCGAAGGTGTCTTCGTTGACCTGGCTGATGGCGGTGTTCTTGCGATCGTAGGTGACCGCCGAGGGGCGAGGGTCGACACCTTCCTCCAGGAAGTAGAGGCCAGTGCGTGCCTGGTCTTCGCTCACCCAGTGAATGTTGTTGACGGCCACGCCGTTGGCCCGGGCCTGGCGCGCCACCAACCGTCCCGGACCGCTATCGGGCAGGGCGGTCACCCATTCGGTGCCGTACCCCAGGCAGGTCATGCCCACTACCGTGTTTAGCTCCGCACCGCCCACCGTCAGGTCGAGCGAATTGACGCGCTCCAGCCGTTCGTTGCCCGGCGGCGTGAAGCGGATCATGGCTTCACCGAAGGCGACGATGCGCTTGCTGGCCCGGTTCCCTGTCATAACGTGATGGTCCTTTCTGAAGACGTGCAACGGGTGCGACGAAGCCGGTGGGTCGTGACGTGGTGCGCGTGTCCGGATTCTGTCAGCGGCATTATCCACGAATCCCGCCAGCTGTCGTGCATTGGCCCGGGCTACTCCGGTGCGGACGGCGGGAGTAGCATTCCCTCAGATCTGCGCGCCCCTGCAAGGGTGCATCGCCATTCGCCCGGAGTGCTCCGTGAAACCTGACAATCCATCGGCTGGCCGCATAGCAGCATTGCTGGCCGAATTGCCTTCCGACTTAGAGTTGCAGGACGATCAGGTCCTGATTCCGGGAAGTGACATCTCATTGACGGTTACCCGGCCAGTCGATACCGATGACCTGCTCGACCGGGCGGCAGACGACCCGGAACAGAATCTGCCGTACTGGGCCGAGCTCTGGCCAAGCGGGATCGCCCTGGCGGCCGAGATTCTGGCCAACCCGGCAATCGTGGCCGGACAGGACGTGTTGGAACTCGGCTCCGGACTGGGCATCACTGCCGCCGTCGCAGTTGATGCCGGGGCGAATCTGCTGGCAACCGACTATTCGGCCGAATCACTGGTGCTGACCCGCCTCACCTCCCAGCGCCATGCCGGTACCGAACCGGACACGCTGCAGGTTAACTGGCGCAATCCCGACGAACGGCTCCTGGCCGCCCATCCCGAGGGCTACCCCGTCGTGCTGGCTGCCGATGTGTTGTACGAGCGGCGTGACATCGAACCATTGCTCGACCTCTTCGACCGGGTTGTCGCGCCGGATGGGGTGCTCTGGCTGGCCGAACCAGGGCGACCCCCGGCCTCCATCTTCCTTGAGTCGGCCAACCGGGCCGGCTGGCAGCTCACCACCACAACCTGGCGCGGACCATGGCCTGATCCCAACGATCATGAGGTTGTTGCACGTGTACATCAACTCCGGCGCAAAAAAGCGACCGATAGTCCTTGACAACTGGCGACCCAGCGGCGAAAACAGAAGCGCACATCATAAAGCGCCGTGATCTGTGCGCAACCAACACCACCGATGGCCAACGCCCTGGATGCGTTGACTGTTCGTAGGGCGCTTCTGAGTCTCCTGTCCGGAGGTACCGGTGCGGGGCGACACTGTAATCGGTGTAAGGAGTTCGGGATGTCTCGCGTAATTTTCGACAACGTATCCAAGCTCTACAGTGGTGGTGGCCAGGCGGCCGTCTCCAACCTCAATCTCGAGATTGAGGACGAAGAGTTCCTGGTGCTCGTTGGTCCTTCCGGTTGTGGCAAGTCCACGGCCATGCGTATGGTGGCTGGTCTCGAGGAAATTTCCGAAGGACGCATCATCATTGGCGATCGCGTGGTGAACGACCTTCCCCCGAAGGATCGCAACGTGGCCATGGTGTTCCAGTCCTACGCGCTTTACCCGCACATGAGTGTGCGCGACAACCTCGCCTACCCGCTCAAGCTGCGCAAGGTGCCAAAGGCCGAACGCGAGCAGCGTGTGCGAGAGGCAGCTCGCATCCTCGATATCGAGCAGTACCTCGATCGCAAGCCGAAGGCGCTCTCCGGTGGTCAGCGACAGCGCGTGGCGCTGGGCCGGGCCATCGTTCGTAACGCCGACCTCTTCCTGATGGACGAGCCGCTCTCCAACCTCGACGCCAAGCTCCGCGTGCAAACCCGCGCCGAGCTCGTCAAGCTGCATGACCGGGTCAAGACGACAACCATCTACGTGACCCATGACCAGACGGAAGCCATGACGATGGGTGACCGCATTGCGGTGCTCTCGCTTGGTGTTCTGCAGCAGCTCGACACCCCGCAGAATCTCTACGACAACCCGGCCAACAAGTTCGTTGCCGGATTCATCGGCTCCCCGTCGATGAACTTCATCGATGTGAAGCTCGAAGGCGAAGGCGGCCGGCTGTTTGCCGCCACCGAAGGCTTCCGCATGGAAGTGAGCCCGGAAGCTGCCGCCGGTGGGTTGGCCAACTACGTCGGCAAGACGGTGACGATGGGTATCCGCCCCGAGCACCTGATTGCCCGCGAGAAGGTCAACTTCGAAGTGCCGGATGGCGCATTCGTGCCGGTGACCGTGGATGTGCTCGAGTTGCTGGGGAACGAAATCTTCGTCTACCTCACCAACCGCGGCTCCACCCTCACGGCCCGCATGCCCCCAGACATCAAGCTGGAGCGCGGCCAGGAGATCGAAGTGGCAGCCCTGCCGACATCGCTGCACTTCTTCGACCCGGAGACCGAACTGGCGATTCGCTAACCAGCGACATCATCAGGCAATCGAAGGCGGGAGCGACCATCAGGTTGCTCCCGCTTTTTCGTGTCCTGCTGGGGTTGGCCGAGTGCAGAGATCAGGAGAACCGCTGCAGTGACGGTCGATCCAGTGCCAGCGGGGCCAACGAGTCCGGTGTTTGGCCGCTGATTGCCGTCTCGGCCAGGAGTTGGCCCAACCGGGGCCCAAACGTCATGCCGTGCCCGCTGAACCCGCCGCCGAACCAGGCATGCTCAAGGCCTGGAATACGATCCACGATCGGCAGCCGGTCAGAGGTGAATGCCATTGGGCCTGCCCAGCGGCGTGCGACCCGCAGATTGGCCAGGTCCGGGAACAGATCCGGCAGGATGCGTTCGATGCGGTCGGTGAGTTGGCGGGTTGGGGCCATCTCCCGCACGCCCACGTCGCCGTCCGGAGCATCGGCCCGGCAGCCACCGATCACGATGCTGCCATCCGGCACCTGCTGCCAGTACTCACCAGTTGGGGTGAGATCGGCTCCGACCGCCGTCGGGAAGACGGGTGCTGTCGGCTCGTAGGCGAGGATCTGCCCACGTACCGGGACGATTCGGCCGGCCACTTCCGGGATCAGGTTGTCGCTCCAGGCATTCAGCGCGACGACCACCTTCTCGGCCACGATCGTTCCCTGATCGGCCTCGATGCGCACGCCGTCACCGGCAGGGGCCAGCGAACGCACGGTTCCGCGGACCAATGACGCACCGTATCGCTCAGCCGCCCGGGCAATGCCAGTCAGGTAGCGGGTGGAGTGGAGGGTGCCATCGTTTGGGGCGAACCAGCCACCGGCGATGCGGTCGCCGAGCGAAGTGGCCACCAACTCACGCACCTGCTCGCGGTCGAGCCGCTGCATTGTCGCGACATCGTCGTGCAGCAGCGTGGTGTCGGCCCCGGGATCGAGGAGTTCCCGTTCGTTCAGCGCGAGTGAGAGGGTGCCGTTCCGGCGCAGACCGCAGTCGATCTCCTCATCCGCGATCACCTGGTAGGCAAGCGCCTGTCCATCCATCGTGATCTGATGGAGTGACCGTGCAGCCTGGTCACCCACCATGTCCACCAGGCGGGGATAGGCGACAGCCGTGCCCCCAACCAGGAAGCCGCCATTGCGACCCGTCGCGCCCCAGCCAATTGCGGTTGCTTCCAGCAGCACCACCTTTACGCCAGAGCGAGCCAGCCAGTAGCTCGTCCAGCAACCAAGCATGCCGCCGCCGATCACCACCACCTCGGCTGTGGAGGGCAGGCTGGCATCAGGCACGATGGGCTCGGCTGTCGCGTGCCAGTATGAGAGGGAGTCGACGCTGGGATCGAAGGGGATCGTGGCCATGAAACCTCGCATCAAACGTCATGCAGGATTGCATCGTCATGGTACGATCGCGACCCGGTTGTTGTCGCCAGTCCCGCCCGGATCGCTGCTCTCGGATGCCATCGGGGCTGAAAGAGCAAACGGTGCCAGCCCGGATCACTCCAGACCAACACCGTTGCCGCCTTCCCAATCCCGGGGTCAGTCGATGGTATCCCACCGCATTCCCTGGGCTCCCCAACGTGGACGCCCACCGGGCATCCAGTTCGGGACAGAACGCCGCGCACGTTCCGTCTCCGCTCTCCGTGGAGTGTACGTACATTCCACGCAACGAAGGGTACTGCACTGCACGGCAATTGCAAAGGTTTTCCCAGAAGTCACGTCACGATCTGCTCGCGGAGCCGATCAGCGGCGGGACTCGACCGTGAGCACCCAGCTGTTGGCCATGGCGACGACAAAGGCGGCCAGGAATGTCGGCACCAGCCAATCGAGTCCATCCTCTTCGCGATGCCAGACCATGAACCCAGCTACCACGCCCGGCAAGGTCGCGAACTGGATCAAACACAATATGAACACCTGGGGACGCCGGAAGGCAGGCGGAGCTTCGCCAATCGCCCGCCAGCACCAATAGGTCACCAGTCCCCAGGTAACGACCGCAACCACCATGATTGCCAACCCATACTGGGCCAGCGAGTATCCCGGGGCCAGGAGCAGACAGCTGATGATCAACATGCTTCCCAGCGTCGTCAGGCTCGCGCCGGCGCGCAAGAGCAGGTGAGGCGTTGCCAGCAACCGGTCGAGATTGATCGACAGCCCGACAAACAGCAATCCGACCAGGGCCGCGCTCGCGCCAGCAACTGCAACCAGAAAATCGTGCCATGCTTCCATGCGTCACACTCCATCGCACCTCACGAGGGCGAATCCGTATTATTACGGGTTACATCTCTCTCCCAGCTACCTAAACTGAAGACAGGTCAGAGATGTGCCAACCGGTCGACGGATCGGGAAACATTCTCGAAAAAAGACCGCCCAGTGGTTGGAGAACCTTGCTTACCCCTTCCAGTCACTGCCGAAAACGCCTGGTTGACTGCCCCAGCCTGTCAACCAGGCGTTTTTGTGTCCGCGACATGTGACGCCTGGACCTTGCGTGCCTTCCCCCCTCACCGGAAACTGTTCCATAGCATCATGATGGGTGTCACCTCTTCCGGAAAGGAATCTCCGTGTCCGATTCTGTAATTCCTGCCGATCGCCCGCTTCGTTGGGGCATCATCGGCACCGGCCAGATTGCCAAACACTTCGCGCGGGGCCTGCAGGCCGTGTCCGACGCCGAGCTTCTGGCGGTTGGCTCACGGGCGATCGATACCGCCAACACCTTTGCCGACGCGTTCTCGGTGCCCCGCCGGTATGGTTCCTACGCCGAACTGGTCGCCGACCCGGATGTGGATGTCGTCTATGTCTCGACGCCGCACCAGGATCACAAGGCCAGCACCCTGCTCTGCCTCGATGCGGGCAAGCCGGTGCTGTGCGAAAAGCCGTTCGCCATCAACGTCGGTGAGGCTCGCGAGATGGTCGAGGCAGCGCGGGCCAGGAACCTCTTCCTGATGGAGGCGATGTGGACCCGTTTCCGGCCAACCATGGTCAAGGTCCGGGAACTGATCGATGGCGGCGCGCTCGGCGAGGTGCGGTTCCTGAGCGCCAATATCGGCTGGAAGTCGAACTTCGATCCCCAGTTCCGCCTCTACAACCCGGATCTGGGCGGTGGGGCGTTGCTGGACGGTGGGGTCTACCCCGTTTCGTTTGCGTCGATGGTGCTGGGGGCGCCCAGCGCGATCGCCAGTGTTGCCTCGTTGGGCGAAACCGGGGTCGACGAGCAGGAAGCGATAGCCCTCGCCTATCCGTCGGGTGCGGTCGCGTCGTTGGGTGTCACCATCCAGGCCAGCCCGATCAGCATCGGTCTTATTCTCGGCACTGAAGGACGGATCGAGATCCACCACGACTGGCACCGCCCCGAGGGTCTGACCTTCACACCGTATGGTGGCGAGGCCCAGCGTTTCGATTACCCGCAGACCGAGGGCAATGGCTATCAGTACGAGGCGATCGAGGTAGGTCGTTGCCTGCGTGAGGGCCTGCTGGAAAGCCCCGTCATGCCGCTCAACGAGTCGCTGCAGATCATGACGACGATGGACACGCTGCGGGCCCAGTGGGGCGTGCGGTATCCGATGGAACCGGCCCTCGACGCCTGAGACAGGGGAGTACACACAGCATGGCGATGACCTATGGCACCGTGAACGGTGTCGCGAAACCGGTGTCCCGCCTCGTCCAGGGCACCGTGCCACTCTCGGAGGACGATATTGAGGGCAGTTTCGCACTGCTCGATGCCGTCTTCGCCGCTGGGGGCCGGGCGTTCGACACGGCCCACAATTACGGCGGTGGAGCCTGCGAGCGTGTGCTCGGGGCCTGGTACAACGACCGCGGCGTGCGTGACGAAATCGTGGTGCTCGGCAAGGGCGCCCATCCCTACGATGGCCGGCAGCGGGTGACGCCGGAAGACATCACGGCCGACCTGTTCGAATCGTTCGAACGGCAGGGCACGGACTTCTTCGACATCTACGTGCTGCACCGCGACAATCCTGCCCTGGCAGTTGGCCCCATCGTCGACGTGCTGAACGAGCACAAGCAGGCTGGCCGGATCGGCGTCTTTGGCGGTTCGAACTGGAGCGCTTCCCGCGTGGCTGAGGCGAATGCCTATGCGTCGGAACACGGGCTGGAAGGCTTCACGGTCAGCTCACCGAACTACAGCCTGGCCGTGCAGATCAAGCCGCCCTGGGATGGCTGCCTCAGCATTTCCGGTCCGGATGGCGCGCCCGATCGTGCCTGGTACATCGAACAGGGCATTCCGATCTTTCCGTGGTCCAGCCTGGCCGGCGGGTTCTTCTCCGGCCGCTTGCGGCGCGACAATCTCGAATCGTTCGAAAGCTATCTCGACCGGCTCTGTGTGGAGTGCTACGCCAGCGACGAGAACTTCCGACGACTCGACCGGGTGCAGGAACTCGGCGAGCACTACGGGCTCTCGATTCCCCAAACGGCGATGGCGTTCATCATGAGCCAGCCGATCGATGTCTTCGCCCTCGTTGGCTGCCGCACGGGCGCCGAGTTCGAGGACAACGTCGGGGCCCTCGGGCAGGAATTGACGCCGGACGAACTTGCCTGGCTCGACCTGCAAACCGACGAACGACCCTGGTAGGGAGGGTAAGGATGCCGGGGACGTTCGTGGTGGTGGGTGGGGGCGTGATTGGCGCGTCCCTCACCTACCGGCTGGCCGAGGCTGGCGCCAGGGTGACATTGATCGAGGCGAGTTCGCTGGCCGGTGGGACCTCGTCGACCAGCTTCGCCTGGCTCAACTCAAATGGAAAGCCGCCGCTGGCCTATCACCAGTTGAACTGGGCGGGGTTGATCGAGCATATCCGCCTGCGCGAGGAGTTTGGCACGGCACCCTGGTTGCACCTGAATGGCAATCTCACCTGGGAACTGCCCACGCCCCAGGGCGCCACCGAGCCCGACATCCCGATCAGGGGCGAGCGCCTGGCAGCCCGCCGCGAACGGCTCGCCGAGTGGAACTATCCGTTCGAGGTTCTCTCCCGCGCCGATGTCCGGCGACGATTCCCGGCGTTGGAGCCGCAGTCAGGTGTCGAGGACTTCGCGTTCTTCTCGATCGAAGGCTACGCTCAGGTGCCGGTCCTCGTCGGTCATCTTGCGGCCCGGGCAGCGACGTTGGGCGCCGAAGTCGTGACTCACGATCCGGTCGTTGGCTTCGCCGGTGGTGATGGCCAGGTGACGGGCGTTGAGACCGCCTCCGGCCGCACGTTCGAGGCCGACAAGGTGGTCGTCTGTGCTGGTCGCTGGACGGAGCCGGTGCTGGCACTTGGCGGAATCACGCTACCCATGGCGCCGACGCTCGGTCTGCTGGCCTACACCTCGCCGATCGCGACCGATCTGCAATCGCTCGTGCATACGCCACACGTCAATCTGCGACCGGATGGCGGCGGTCGTTTCGTGCTCGCCAACTACGACATCGACAACGCGCTGACCTGGGACGACACGCCGGATGTGCTGATGGAGCGGGCTGCTCCGTTGCTGGAGGCCGCCGCCGAGGTGCTGCCTGCGGCACGAGGCGCCCGCATCGAGGCAGTCAGGTTGGGCATCCGCTCGATTCCGGCCGATGGGTTCCCTGTCGTTGGTCCTGTGCCGGGCGTGGAGGGACTCCATGTCGTCGCGACGCACAGTGGCGTCACGATGGGGCCACTGCTCGGCCG
>CAZNQC010000087.1:0-9040 GCA_964574825.1 uncultured Sphaerobacteraceae bacterium
CCATCCTCCCAGCGGCGTGATCCAGATCACCAGGACACAGGCAGCCGTCAGCAGCACTCCCGGGGCAATGGCGATCTGGATGAACTGCCAGCGGGTAAACCTGTCCCCCGGAGAGGTGCAATAGAGCGCGGGCATCACCTTGCCCACCATGGTGGCGCCGAACTGCGGAGAGCCACCGAACGCCTTGATCACCACCCCGTGAATCAATTCGTGCAGCGCCAGCAACAGGGCAGTCAGGGCCAGCAGCACCAGCATGGCGACCAGCATTTCGAGACCCGACATCTCAAGCTCGGCGTCGCCCCAGCGATCGGTCCACAATCCGAGGAAGAGACCGAGGCCCAGCCCGAACAGGACGACGTTGAAAGCCGCCCAAAGCAGCATCGTGAACCGGCCGGGCTGCCATTCTCCAACTGGCTGGACATCAGTCACCGGCGCTCCTCCACCTTCATTACACCTCTCGATCCGCTCATGCTGGACACAAGCGTAGCCGACAACTGGGTACGCGGAGCAGCAACACCATGCCCAGGTCCCCTTTGAGATCGGCTTCCGGCCGATGCGCTTCGCGCTACCGGCTGCGCCGGGTGATCCCTCGACTCCGCTGCGCTCCGCCCGGGATGACGGTCATGTGGTTCATGGAGGTAGGCAGGAGTGGCACATGGAACGTCCAGTTCGCTGGGCCACAGTCGTGCAGGAGGCCCGGACTTCGGGTTCCGCGCTTGACACTGCCTGCACTGGACGCCGACAATCCGTACGAAGCGGGTCGGATTACCGTGTGCACGCGCCACGCCCATCCGATCCTGGAGACTCCCATCATGCATCGTCAGATCGTTGGAGCAGTCCGGTGACGCAGATCACACCTGGCAGCAACCGAACGCGGGTCTGGGCCTGACCATGGCCGCGATCACGCCCGACGTTCCGGTCGAAGACGCCTCGCGCAAGCCGCTCATCACCGTCAGCCGCTCGGCCGGTCTCCTGATTGGCCTGGTCATGGTTGGCGTCGTGGCCCTCCTCAGCCTGCGGTTCGGCTCGCACCCGGTCTCCACCCGCGATGCCTGGAACGCTGTCTTCAATTATGACAACACCAACTACGAACAACTCGTGGTCCACACCATGCGCATTCCCCGCACGGTCATCGCCATTGGCGTTGGCGGCGCGCTGGCGGTCACCGGCGCCGTCATGCAGGCGATCACGCGCAACCCCCTGGCCGATACCTCGATCCTCGGAGTTTCCCCGGGTGCGGCGTTCGCGATCGTGACGGCGATCTTCTACTTCAACATCACCTCACCGCTCGGATTCGTCTGGTTCGCCTTCGGCGGTGCCATGTTCGCCTCGATCCTCGTCTTCATGGTGGGTGCATCAGGCAAGGACGGCCCCACACCACTCAAGCTGACGTTGGCCGGCGTGGTCATCGGGGCATTGCTCGGATCGTGGACCAGTGCCTTGATCCTGCTCGACGAACAAACCATGGACACTGCCCGGTTCTGGCTGGCGGGGTCGGTGGCCGGGCGGCCACTGGAAGTCTTCTGGTGGGTCTCCCCCTTCCTGATCATCGGTACGGCCGGGTGCCTGCTGATGGGACACCAGCTCAACGTGATGAGCATGGGCGATGAAACGGCCCGGGCACTGGGCATGAACACCGCCCGCACGCGCATCATCTGCGCGATCCTGGTGGTGCTCATCACGGGTGCCGCCACCGCCGCCGCCGGTCCAATCGGGTTCGTCGGGCTGGCCGTGCCGCACATGATTCGCGGCGTCATCGGGGCCGACTATCGCTGGATCCTGGCCTACTCTGTCCTGGTGGGCGCGATCTTCCTGACCGCTGCCGACATCCTGGGACGCGTGGTGCTGGAAACCGGCGAACTGCAGGTTGGCATCGTCACCTCGCTCCTGGGCGCGCCGTTCCTGATCTTCCTGGCCCGTCGCGTGAAGGTGGGGCTGTAGATGGTCACCAACGACTTCGCCCTGCCCCAACGCAAACCGGGACACGTCGTCATTCGCAACCGCTGGTTCCAGGTCCGGGTCAACTACCGGGTGCTCGGCATGTGCCTGATCGCACTCGGCATCCTGGCCCTGCTGGTGGTCTGGGCGATGACGCTCGGCTCGTACCACATCCCATTCGTCGACGTGATCAAGTCCGTCTGGAACCACGGCGACGACCAGCAGAACTTCATCGTCCGCACGCTGCGACTGCCACGAGTGCTCTCCGCCCTGCTGGTGGGTGCGGTGCTGGCAATGGCCGGGGCGATCTTCCAGGGCCTCGTGCGGAATGCCCTCGTCTCGCCCGACATCATCGGCATCGACACCGGAGCCTCGCTGCTGGCGGTGATCTGGATCGCCTACGGCCTGCCCTACAACCTGCTGGTGCTGGCCGCCTTCCTCGGCGCCACCCTCACTGCCACCTTCATCTATCTCCTGAGCTGGAAACGCGGCATCGACCCGAACCGCCTCATCCTGGTCGGTATCGGCTTTGGCGCATTCCTCAGCGCAGGCACTACCTGGGTCACCCTGCAGTTCCCAATCGAACAGATCCGGCCCGCCATCGTCTGGACGATGGGATCGGTCTACGGCTCGACCTGGCGCGACGTGATCCTGCTGACCTTTGCCTGCTTTGGGCTGGGCACCGCGTCGGTGGCCCTGATGTGGTACCTGCGGGTGCTGCAACTGGGTGACGACATCGGACGCGGGCTCGGCATGCACCTCGAGTTCACGCGCCTGGCCCTGATCGTGGTTGGGTGCGGGTTGGCCGGTGTGGCTGTCGCCGTGGCCGGTCCGATTGGCTTCGTCGCCCTGATGATTCCGCACATTGCCCGGATGCTGGCCGGTCCGATTTCCGGTTCGGTGATGCTCTTTACGGCCCTGCTGGGCTCGATTTTCCTGCTCTTTGCCGATGTGGTGTCGCAACACTACCTGCCGGTGACGCTGCCGGTCGGTGTGGTGACCTCGGCAATCGGCGCACCGTACTTCCTCTTCCTGCTCTACAAGACGAATGCGCGGGTGTAGATACCATGGCACGACTCCTCTCCCAGGACATTTCCCTCGCCTACGGTGAAACGACGATTGTCGAGAGCCTCTCGTTGTCGATTCCCGATGGCCAGATCACGACCATCATCGGGCCGAACGGTTGCGGCAAGTCGACGCTGCTCAAATCGCTGGCACGCCTGCTGAAGCCATCCCGAGGCGCGGTGCTGCTGGATGGCCAGGTGATCCACCACTACCCCACCCGGGAAGTCGCCAAGCGGCTGGGCCTGCTTTCCCAACAGGCAGTTGTGATTCCCGGCATCACCGTGGCCGACCTGGTTCGCCGGGGGCGCTACCCGCACCAGGCGTTCATGCAAACACCATCGAAGGCCGATGAGGAAGCGGTTGACCATGCGCTCGACCTGACCGACATGCAGGGCCTGCGCGACCGGCCAGTCGACCAGCTTTCCGGCGGCCAACGGCAACGCGCCTGGATTGCGATGGCGATCGCCCAGGACACCCCGCTGCTGCTGCTCGACGAGCCCACGACGTTCCTCGATATCTCGCATCAGCTGGAAGTGGTCGACCTCGTCCAGAAGCTGAACCGCGAAGATGGCAGGACCGTGGTGATGGTGCTGCACGACATCAACGAGGCGGCCCGGGCCAGCGACCACCTGGTGGCGATGCGGGACGGGGCCATCATTCACGAAGGCGCCCCCGACGAGGTGATCCAGCCCGAGGTGCTGCGCCAGGTGTATGGCGTGGACACCGATGTCTTCCAGCACCCCACCCTGGATCATCCGTTCTGCGTCCCGCGCTCGGCACACGAACCCGTACCAGACAACAACCGGCGCGACGGGGAAGGATTCCGGGTCAATGGCATCAACACGGGCTATGGCAAGCGCGTGGTGCTGGAAAACCTCTCGGTGGAGATCGAAGCCGGGCGCATCACCTCGATCATCGGTCCCAACGCCTGCGGCAAGTCGACCCTGGTCCGCACCTGCGCCCGCCTGCTGAAACCCGATCAGGGGCAGGTGCACCTGGGCGAGAACCAGGTCCACAAGGGATCGCACCGCAAGCTGGCCCGCCGCCTGGCGCTGCTGGCCCAGGGGCAGATGCCGCCCAGCGGCTTCCTGGTGGAGGACCTTGTCGCGTCGGGCCGGATTCCGCACCAGGGATTCTTCCGCCAATGGAGCACCGAAGACGAGGAGATCGTCAACGACGCCCTCGCCAAATCCAACCTGAGTGACATGCGGTTCCGGGAGATCGACACGCTTTCTGGCGGCCAGCGGCAGCGCTGCTGGTTCGCGATGTGCCTGGCCCAGAACACGCCCGTGATCCTGCTGGATGAACCAACCACATTCCTCGACATCTCGGCCCAGTTGGACCTGCTGGACATGGCCCACCGCCTGAACCGCGAAGAAGGCCGGACCGTGGTGATGATCCTCCACGACCTGAACATGGCCGCGAGGTATTCGGACACGATTGTGGCGATGAAGAACGGGCGCGTGATGGCGGTCGGCACCCCCGCCGAGGTGCTGACGCCAGACCTCCTGCACGAGGTCTTCGAGATCGAGGCGATGGTGACCACCGATCCGCGCTCGGGCTGCCCGGTGGTGATTCCGATCGGCACGGCTCACGCGCACGTCGGCGAACTGGATGCCCTGACGACCGCCGACTTCCCGACGGCAATCGTGGCCGACTGATCCGGCGGTTAGCGCAACCCGTCGATGCCGTTGGCCACCTGCAGCAGGCCGATGATCAGCAACATTGCCGCCAGAATGGTGACGTTGTGCCGCACCAGCCAACCGCGGACCTTTTCCAGGACGGGAATGGCGGAAGCAGGTGCCAGCAGGTACCAACCGACGGGGATCAGCACCGTGGCACTCGCGACGACGATGTAGATCAGCCACAGAGCAATCTCGCCCGCAACCGATGCACCGGAACCGGCGATCGAGGCCGAGGCGATCAGGCTGAACATCAGGTTCTTGGGGTTCACGCCCCCCAGGAGCGCCCCGAAACGCATCAGCTGGGCGGGACTCTGCTCGGGAATCGCGGCCAGCCAGCTGGGAAGTTCGGCCTCATCGCCTGCCCGCGGTCGCCCCATCCACTTCCGAGCGGCCAGCACCAGCAGCAGGATGCCGACGGCCAGCTTGAGCAGCGAGAGCCACCGCGGCGTGGATTCCTCGTTCGGTCCCAGGCCACCAAGATTGGCGATCAGCACCAGCAACCCGACCGCCACACAGATGCCGCCGCTCCAACCCGCCAGCAAGGCCAGACCGCCAGACTTCGCCTGCTCCGAGGCCAGCACCAGGATGATGGCAATGATCGGGAATGGATTGAGCGCCACTCCCAATGCCGGTGCAATGACCCCGGAGATCACATCCATCGCCAACCTCAGTTCCCTGCTATCGTAATCTGGCCAATACCAGGTGAACGATACGCGCGGAAGCCGGGATTGCACAGTGGACGAAACCCCTTCCCCGTGGCGACACCACCAGAAGCTCTCATCCAGGACCAATGGGCTAGACAACGGCGCCGGGTGGGATAGCATGCCTTCAGCACGCTCGTACCCAGGAGTGGTTATCCATGCTTTCCATCGGCATCGTCGGATCCGACAACTCACATGCCCTCGCCTACTCTTCCCTGCTGAACCTGGAACAGATTGCCGGGGACGATGCCCGGGCCACCTGCATCTGGGGTCAGGAGGCCAATCGCACCCGCGACGTGGCCGCGAAAGCCCTCATCGATCGCATCGTGGCCACCCCGGAGGACATGATCGGACAGGTCGACGCCGTGATGGTGGAGGATCGCCACGGCGGGCTGCATGCTGAACACGCGCTGCCGTTCCTCGAGCGGGGCATCCCAGTGTTCGTCGACAAACCACTGGCGCTGTCACTGGCCGACTGCGGCCGGATCATCGCCACCGCCAACGCAAACGATGCCTGGCTGACCTCCTTTTCGTCGCTGCGCACCTGTGCCAGCACGGAGGCGCTGGCCACGCGGACACGAAAAATTGGCGACATTCGATGCGCCCAGTTCGCCGGTCCGTGCGACTTCGAGAGCGAGTACGGCGGCGTGTTCTTCTACGGAACGCACACGGTCGAGATCGCCATCCGCTTGATTGGCGAGGACATCCGGTCGGTGCGGGCGACACGGGAGGGGAAGCTGGCCGTGGTCGACGTGGTCTGGGATCACGGAGCGCTCGGCACGATCTCCTACCTCGGAGATGCCGAATACCATTTCCACGCCACCCTGTTCGGCACCAGCGGCATGGCCAGCGGTGAGGTGGTGGCGGATCACGATGGCTATCGCACGGCGTTGGGCATCGTGCTGGATGCGCTGGAACATGGCACGCGTCCGCTGGACGACCGGCAATTGGTTCGCCCCGTCGCGGTGATGCACGCCATGCAACAATCCCTCGCCCGCAACGGAGAAATGGTCGACGTCGAACCCCTGATCGACCTGGCGTTGGCACCCCTGGCAGCGGACTGATCGCGACACCAGGCGACGTCTTCGGTATGGGTACCTGGACCCCTGAACCGGTCTCACCACCCGGATACCTTGACACCGCACGCTTCAAATTGGATAGTCATATCCTCAATGAAAGCGCCCTGCGTTTGGGCAGGGCCGCGCCGAACGGCAGGATATGCACACCTCCGCCCGCTCTTCCAACGACATCGATCAACTTCTCGCCCGCACTGGTGTCGTGGCGACCATCGGCAATACTCCCCTCCTGCGTCTGCATCGCCTGGAGGCGGAGTCCGGTCTACCAGACAACGTGGAACTGTGGCTGAAAGCGGAGTGGACGAATCCGGGTGGCTCGGTGAAGGACCGTCCCGCCCTCGGCATCGTGCGGCAGGCGCTCCGGGACGGCCTGCTCGAGAGCGGCAAGTCGCTGATCGACTCGACCAGCGGCAACACCGGTATCGCCTATGCCATGCTCGGCGCGGCGATCGGGTTTCCCGTCACCCTGGTCGTTCCGGGGAGTGCCTCCGACGAACGGAAACGCATCCTCGCCGCCTATGGCGCAACAGTGATCGAGAGCGATCCGTATGAGGGGTCGGACGGCGCGATCCGCCACGTCCGCCAGCTGGTCGAGGCCGACCCCGATGCCTGGGTCTACGCCGACCAGTACGGGCACGAAGCCAATCCGGCCGCTCACTTTGCGACAACCGGGCCGGAGATCTGGGGCCAAACCGGGGGCCGGGTGACGCATTTCGTGGCGGGGCTGGGCACCACGGGAACGATGATGGGGGCCGGTCGCTTCCTGAAGTCGCAGTCGGCT
This sequence comes from uncultured Sphaerobacteraceae bacterium, assembly GCA_964574825.1. GTDB lineage: Bacteria > Chloroflexota > Chloroflexia > Thermomicrobiales > UBA6265 > JACCYX01. The sequence continues at coordinate 7,247 of CAZNQC010000087.1, forward strand.
GCGGTGCAATTGGCTGGTGTGCAACCGGCCGAACCGTTTCACGGCATCGAGGGGCTCAAGCATCTCGAAACTGCCATCGTCCCGCCGATCTACGATCCAGCCATGATCGATCGGCAACTGGGGATCGACACGGAGGACGCGTTCGACCGGGCCCGGCAACTCGCCCGGTTGGAAGGCCTGTTCGTCGGCACCTCAACCGGGGCAGCCGTGGCCGGTGCCTTGATGCTGGCGGAAGAAGCCGCCGAGCATGAATCTCCCGCCGTGATCGTGGCAATCGCGCCGGACAATGGCAACAAATACCTCTCGACCGGGCTGTGGGGTCCGCGTTGAGTCTTACTCGTGCAAGCAGGAAAGGACATTCATTCATGGAACAGGGTGCAACGATCCAGGTGCTGATTCCGACGCCACTGCGGCGCTACACCGGCGGCGAGTCGAAGGTGGCTGGTGCTGGCCAGTCGGTCGGCGAAGTGCTGGTGGACTTGAACGCGCGCTTTCCGGGGATCATGGACCGCGTCTGCGAACCGGACGGGGAGATTCGCCGGTTCGTGAACGTGTTCGTCAACGGCGAGAATGTGCGCAACCTGCAGGGCGCGGCAACCACCGTGAAGGATGGCGACGAACTGGGCATCATTCCGGCGATGGCGGGCGGCCGGTGAGCGAATCACTGGTCATTCCCGGGTCGATGCGGGCCGAGATCATCGACCATGCCCGCGATCACACCCCGCGCGAATGCTGCGGGGTGATTGCGGGCAATGGGTCCGGGCTCACCAGGCTCTACCGGCTGACGAATGTGGAACCCGGCAATACCCGCTACCTGTTCGACGATACCGAGTTCTACCAGGTGTACCGGGAGATTGATGCGGCCGGGGATGACGTGCTGGTGGTCTATCACTCGCACCCCGCCACCGTCGCCTATCCGTCAAAAACCGACGTGGAGTTCGCCTTCTGGCCGGAGGCGGTCTACGTGATCTGCTCGCTGGAATTCCCGGAGGCGCCGGTCCTGCGCGGCTTCCAGATCGTGGACGGGGAGATCACCGAGGTCACCCTGGCGTAATCCCAACCCTCGCCATCACGACCATCCCAATTTGCGCCCTATCGGAGCAAGCGCTCTCGCTCCCCCAGCGCATAGATTGCGATCGTGTGGTTACCGGCTGCGCACACCATCCCGCGCCGGGACGAATTCCCTGGTGCCGAACAGGCATCGCAGGCCCACACACGAACGTGACGACGTGAGGTGACGACATGCTGCGACGAAACAGGCGACACGGAGCGGAGCCCGCAACCGCACCGGGAACTGTCCCGGCGGCGGCATCGGGAAACCGGTATCGGATGGTCGAGAAACTCGCCGCGATCGGCGACGATTTCTTCATCGAGAACACCCAGGGACAACGCGTTTTCAAGGTGGACGGGAAAGCCCTGCGCGTGCGAGACACCCTGTTCTTCCGCGATATGCAGGGTCACGAATTGTGCAAGATCCAATCCCGCGTCGCGCGCCTTCGCGACTCGATGGAGATCGAGGATCCCGGTGGCCGGCGCATCGCGCTGGTGCAGAAGGCGATGATCTCTCCCCTCCGCGACCGCTTCGTGGTGAAGATCGGAGACGGACCGGATCTTGAAGTGCAGGGCAACATTCTGGCCCACGAGTACCGGATCGGGAACGTGGCAACCGTTTCCCGCAAGTGGTTCCGCATTCGCGACTCGTACGGCGTCGAAGTCGCACCGGGAGAGAACGATGTCCTCATCCTGGCGGTGACGGTTGTGCTCGACCAGATGACGAGCGACATCGGGTAACGC
>CAZNQC010000087.1:9140-13561 GCA_964574825.1 uncultured Sphaerobacteraceae bacterium
CGGACGACTTCGCTGGCGTTGTTGTAGAGCCCGCTGTCGACTTTCTTGCGCACGATTTCTTCCAGGCGCGGTGTCAAACTCACGTTCATGTGGATCTCCAATGTCAAACATTGTCAAAGATTGACATGATGACGGTACCAGAAAAGCGGCCGCCAGGAAACCCGGCGGCCGCTTTCGTTCGTCAGGATATCGATTCGATCAGGCGCTGGCGGCCACCAGGGACGGCACCGCGCAGACGATGTCGGTGTATTCGATCTCCGCAATCGACCCAGCGTCGAAATGGGCGTTGCCGCAGACCGGGCACTCCGGATCCTTCTGCAACCGCATCTCGCGGAACGTCGCATCGAGGGCGTCGTAGAGCAGCAGGCGGCCGGTCAGCGGCGTGCCGATACCGGTGATGAGCTTGACCGTCTCTGTCGCCTGGAGAATCCCGATCGTGCCCGGCAACACACCAAGCACTCCGGCTTCGGCGCAATTCGGCGCCAGGTCGGGCGGAGGCGGATCAGGGAAAAGGCATCGGTAGCACGGTCCGTTCTCGGCGTCGAAGACCGTCGCCTGGCCCTCAAAGCGGAAGATGCTGCCGTGGACATTCGGTTTGCCAAGGATGACGCAGGCATCGTTGACGAGGTAGCGCGTTGCGAAGTTGTCAGCGCCATCGACGATGATGTCGTACTCGCTGAAGATCTGGAGGGCATTCTCGCGGGTCAGCCGTGTCTCGTGGCCGACGATGGTCACATCGGGGTTGAGACCGGTCAGCACCTGCCGGGCCGATTCGACCTTGGACATGCCGATGCGGTCGGTGGAGTGCAGGATCTGCCGCTGGAGGTTGGAGTCATCGACGATGTCGTCGTCGATGATGCCGATCGTGCCAACCCCCGCCGCCGCCAGGTAGTAGGCGGCGGGTGAGCCAAGCCCTCCAGCGCCGATCAGGAGCACCTTGGCGTTGAGCAGCTTCTCCTGCCCCTTCTCGCCGATTTCGGGCAGCAGGAAGTGGCGGGAGTACCGTCGCTGCTGCTCGGGCGTGAACTGGAACGGTGTTTCCCAGGGCAATCCGGCCGACTTCCAGGCCCCAAACCCGCCAGCCAGCGAACTGACGTTGGTGTACCCCAGTTCATGCAGCGATTCGGTGGCGAAGGCCGAGCGGGCGCCACCGGCACAATAGACGACGATCGGCGCATCACGATCGCGGACGGCGTCTTCGATGCGAGACTCGAGGAATCCGCGCGGAATGGCGGTCGCGCCGGGCACGACACCCTGGGCAACTTCGTCAGCTTCGCGCACATCCACCGCCACCGCCCCGGCTTCGATCAGGGCCTGGGCCTGCCGGGCGTCGACTTCGTTAATGCGGGACTTCACCTGTTCCAGCAGGTCCCGGTAGGTTGCGGGCATCGCCACGACTCCTTTGCAGACAGCGACCGGCATCAGCCATGAGCGGCGTGCGATTCCGGCATCCAATGAGGCGAGGATAGGGGAGTCACCGGTGGGATGCAACTGGCATCACGGGTAGCAGGATGTCAAAAGGGAAGCATTGTCGCGCTCGGGATAAAATGAACTCCGGAAAAGCGCTCCGAACTTCACACCTGGTGCCCCGCAGCCCGACGCCCCCCGGTCAACCCACACCATCGACCCGGCGGTGAGCCTGGCTGTCGGCCAGCAGGCGCGCAAAGCGTCGCTCCCGGGTCTCGGGACGCTTCGCTTCCATCACCCACCAGACCACCTGGCGACGGTAGCCAGGAGGCTGCGCCTGGAACCAGTCCCAGGCATCGGCCGCGGATTCGAAGCGCTCCTGAAAGACCGGTTCGAGTTCCGCCGACCTGCTTGCCACGCGGACCGATGCCCGGCCCGGCACAAGATCGCGCTGTTCCCAGGCGCGGATTCCGGCCGGGTGTACGCGGTCCTCAGCCAGCAACTCGTCCATCCGCATGCGGTTGACTTCGCTCCAGGGGCTGCGGGCAGTGCGGCGGGTAAAGCGCTGGGCAAACCCATCGGCATCGACGGTGTGACGAACCCCATCGATCCAGCCGAAACACAGCGCCTCGTCGAGCGCCTCCCGATAGGTGATGCCGGTCTCGACATGGACCTTGCGGCACCCCACCCAGCACTCGGCTGCGGTCTCGTGATGCTCCGCGAGCCATCGTTGCCACTCGTCAGGTGATTCGAACCAGGTCACATCGTCACGCAGTTTCGCCATGTACCTCTCATCCCGGTCAGCGCGAATCCTGCTTCCAGCCTACCCGATCCTGCCGAACAGCAGACACCAGGCGAACCTCACCGAAACTGGCCGCGCGCAATGCGCTCGACCTCGTAGCCGAGCCCGGCGCCGGTCAACTGCCCGGAGGCAACCGATCCGTCATGGACCCGGTAGATGTCGGGGAAGACATCAGCTTCCGGATCGGACGCGTGCGGGTAATACTGCCGGGCGTTCGCTTCCAGCGGCCGGGTGACCGGCAAACGGGCCGCCAGCCCAACCGACTGCAGCAGGGCGATACCGGGATTGGTCAAATCCTGGACCGAGACATGCAACCCACGCTGTTGGCCGAAGGCGTTGGCCAGCAGCATCAGGCTCTGCGTCTTGCAGGTCTTGAGCGCGATACCTGTCCAACCAAGGTCGATTGCCTGCTCGATGGTGGCAATGCTGGTCAGGCCCTCGTCGAGCACCACCGGAACGCGGGCCGAGATGGTGACCAGCGTTGGGGCATCACCACCCAGGTTGCGGGACAGTGGCTGCTCCAGTGCATCGAGCGCCGCCCAGGCCGAGGAATCGGCCTCGACCCCATCGAGCAATGCCGCAATGTAGTCCACCGACGGTGCCTGCTCGTTGAGGTCGGCAAAGATGTGTGGCGTGATGTCGGGCAACACCGAGCGGGCAACCGCGTTCACCTGAGTCAGCCGCTCAATGTCCCAGGCCAGATCCTTGCCCTTCAGTTTCACCTTGAAGGAGCGCACCCCATCGCGGCGAATCCACTCTTCAAGCGCCGGGATGCCGTCCGCCTCGGCTTCAACCTCCGTCAGTGGATCGGCTGCCCCAACCGTGTGGGAAATCGGCAGCCGCGCCACCGGTTCCGGGCGGAGGAAGTCGACTGGGTACCGCCCCGCGAAATCCAGCCCCAGCACTCGCGAGAGATCCCAGGCCAGATCGTCCGCCCCCAGCAGGTGATAGCTGTTCTGGCCATGCAATCGACCGTAGGCATCGTGAATGGCCGCGTCGATCGGCGAGAACGCCACCAGCGTCGCCAGGTCCGGAACAGGCACCACAATCCCCAGTTCCTCTGCAACACTGGCGGCAATCGTGGCCAGCTCCGGCTGCATTGCCAGGAAGTGGTCCAGCGGATGCCCCCACCCGTCACCGCCCGCCAGGCGCAACCCATAGCCCGAGATCAACGTGCGTAGCAGCCGATCCTTCGTCTCGGCGGCAGGTTCATCGCCAGGGAATGCCCATGGATAGGACAGGAAGATCGCCCCCCAGCCATTGGCACCGCGACCTTGCCGATCCTCGACCCGCACTCGGACATGCGCCAGCGTGAGGGCGCCAATCGTGGCCGCACCGAAGGCGAAGGTTCCGGCAGGGACCTCGATCGAAAAGACCGGCTCAACCTCGGTGATACGAACGGCGCGGTCGGCTGGTGAAGACGGCATGGAAACAGATACTCCCAGGGAAATGGCGTCGTGAAGTGTCGGTGACGTCTGGCAGGACTGCATCAATGTAGGGGTTCCCGGCTCCCGCGGCCTATCCCCCGGTTTTGCATTCGTGATTCCGCGGGAGTCTGTGAACCCCCATGACGAGCGGTACGCTCCTTCCGCGCCTCACCTCAAGCAAGAATGGCGTAACGGTCCAACGTCACTTCGTGGGCGAGCGGTCGGCCCAGCAGGCCATTTTCGATGTCGCGAACCGCGCACTCCCCTTGCCGAATCCGGGTCTGGAGCGTGCCCCCGGCAATGTGCGGGGTCAGGATCACGTTTGGCAACGCGCGAAGCGGATGATCGGCCGGAAGCGGTTCTTCGTCGAAGACATCGAGCGCGGCCCGGATCCGCCCCGACTGCAGCTCGGCCAGCAACGCATCCTGGTCGACCACCCATGAGCGGGCCGTATTGACTAGGAACCCATTGTCCGGCATCAGGGCCAGTTGCGTCGCGCCAATCATGTGATGGGTTTCCGGCGTGGTCGGCGCGTGGATCACCACAATCGGGCAGCTGGCAAAGAGATCGTCCAGCGAGCGTTTCGTGACACCGAGTTCTGCAGCTGCCTCGTCGCTCAGGTACGGGTCTGCCACGCTGACGGTCGCCCCGAGTGCCTTCGCCAGGCGAATGTAGATGCGGCCGACCATCCCTGCCCCAACCACACCGATATGGCTGGCCGAGATCTCCCGGCCGGGACCAAAGGTGTCCAGCTCGTCCCAGCGGTTTCCATCGAACCGCATTCG
>CAZNQC010000088.1:0-4997 GCA_964574825.1 uncultured Sphaerobacteraceae bacterium
CGTCGAGGCCGGATACTGCCTCGATGGCATCTTCACGGCCCCCCGGGTCACGCTCGCCTCGACGGAGGGCATCGAGTACAGCCGTGGCGATGTTCCGGACAACGGCAACGTCACCGTGACCGCCACTCTGTTGGATGACTACACCTGGGGCGACACCACTGGATGGGAGGTGGAAGGTGAGACCGCATCAGCCACCCTGCCGGTGACCTCCGCGCCCTGCACCACGGCCGAACCGCAGGCCGTGGAGATCACCCAGGCCAGTTGCCTCGACGGCCAGCCAAGCATTCCAAACATCGGAGTACCGGCCGATGGAGGCGGCATCACCTACACGGCCGATGCCGACGCGCCGTACGCCGCGGGCCAGACCGTGATCGTCACGGCGACGCTCGATCCGGCAGGCTACACCTGGCCCGACAACCTCCCTGGCGAATGGGTGCCCAGGGATGCCCTCACCGCCACCTGGACGGTGAATCTGGTGGTGCCGGATTGCCCGTTCCTGACCGTGACCAAGACCGTCACCTCGGCCAGCACCGATCTCGATCTGCACGACGTGGTGACCTACGAGATCGTCGTCACCAACCATGGAAACGTGCCGCTCACTGACGTCGTGGTGACTGACGAGCTGGTCAGCGACCTTGACTGCACGGAGGTGCCGGATGGAGCGCTGGCTCCAGAGGCAGACCTGATCTGCACAGCCAGTTACACGATCACCGAGGACGACGTCCTGGCCGGCTTCTTCACCAACGCGGTGGTGGCCGAGGGCAGCTTCGCTCCGGAAGACCAGGCGGCCCGAGCCTCGATCCAGGCCTTCCAGCAGCCCGCGAGCCTGGTGGTCCGGGCTGAAGCCAGCGCCACGGTCACCACCGTGGCGCCGCGACCAGTGTTGCTGCTGGAGAAGACGACATCCGCAACCGGCCCGGTGATGGTTGGTGACGCGATCACCTATCACTTCCTGGTCACCAACGACGGCAATGTGACCGTGGACGTAATTGAAGTGCACGACCCGCTGCCCGGACTGACCTGGGATACCTCGGACGGTGCGATTGGCACACTGGCACCCGGCGAATCGCAGACAATCGAGGCCACCCATGTCGTGACGACGGAGGATGGCGCGGCCGGAGCGGTGACGAACGAAGCCACCGCGACCGGCATCTGGGCCTGCCATGAGGCAGCACCGGAAACCATTCAGACCTTCCAGGCAATAGTCGGCTGTGACGTGTCGTCCGCCCCAGCCTCGGTGACGGTGGAGACCAGATCTCTCCCCGTCCCGCCAACCCCGACGCCAACGCCTGCTCCGGACTCGACACCGGTTCCCGGCGCTGGCTCCGGCGCAGGAACTGGCACTGGCTCTGGAAAGCCCGTGACGGCTCTGCCCACCACCGGAATCACGGTCGTTCAACCAGGCAGCTTCCTGGCGGCAGAACTCCTGCTGGGCGCCCTGCTCCTGACCGGACTCGGCCTGGCGACTCGCTTCGCCGCCGGGTCCGTCCGGCACGGTCGCGACCGGCGGAGAGGCGGTGTGAAGTCGTACATCGAGTGACCAAAACCAGCAGGACTCCCCGCGATGAGAGCGTGCTATGCTCAACTCCTGAGCGACCTCATTTCACGCCAGGAGACGTCACATGAGCGATCTTGATCAAGCGGTGGAGTTCACGTTTGTGGAGGGCGCGGCCGGCATGGCCGAATTCGAGGAATCGCGGGTAAAACCGGTGGCAGTGTTGAAGGCCACCGGGGCGAACGTGGTGGTCTTTGCGTTCCCGGCCGGATCCGAACTGCGCGAACACACCGCCCAGTTCCCGGTGCTGCTGCAGTCGATCGAGGGCACATTGGATGTGGGCATCTCCGGCAGCACCTTCCGGCTCACGCCCGGTGACCTCCTGCACATCGAGCCCCATGTGGCCCACAACGTGGTGGCCGAAAACGACGCCCGGCTGCAATTGACCGTGCTGATGATTGATTCGCCCGGCCCGTCGAAAGTGCCGCTGGTCGACGATCTCGGGATCTGATTCCGCGCAGGATTCGTCTCTGTCCCGGCTGGACCACCGGTGCTCCAGCAGGGCACCTCTCCTGCACGAATCGCCGCGAGCGGTTCCGGCATCGGCAGCATGTACCGCACCTGAAGGAATGAGTCGATGCAGATTGGCGTGATGATCGACGGCGACCAGACCGAAACCCTGGCATCCCAGTTCGAAGCGGCCCGCGCGGCCGGGTATGACGGAGTTCAGATCACGCCCGCCCCGGTGGGTGCCGTGAACGAGGTGCGGGAGCTGCTGACCGCAACCGGTTTGGCACTGTTCGCGATTGGCGGCTACATCAACCCCCTGCGCGAGGATCCGGATTCGCTCCGCGAGGCGATCGCAGCGGCTCCCCAGCTGGGAACGCCGGTCGTGCACACCTGGAGCGGCACCTTCGCCGATGACATCTTCAACGACGATCCCGCCAACCTGACCGAAGCCGCCTTCGATCAGTGCGTCGAATTCTTCCGCGAGGTGGCCGTCTGGGCCGCCGATGCCGGGATCGTCGTCGCCATCGAACCATTCCACCATCACGTGGCGCGGTCACCGGAACGATTGCGCGCCATCCTCGACGCGGTTGCATCGCCCCACCTGGCGGCAGCGATGGATCCGCCAAACTTCCTGCCGGTCGACCTGGCCGAATCCGTCAATGAGCGAATGCCGGAAATGTTCGCCACGCTGGAAGGGCAGATCGCCATCGCTCACGCCAAGGACCTGCGCGTGCCGCGGGAAGGTGAGACTGAAGGGATGCTGGTGCTGGGCGGTGTCGCGCTCCCCGGCCCCGGCGAGGGCATCATGGACTACGGTCTCTACATGCAGTTGCTGCTCGAAGCTGGGGTCCAGGTGGTGACCGTCGAGCACATCTCGGCCGCAACCCTGCAATCGGCGCACGACGTCGTTGCCAGCGCCCTCGCTTCCCACGGAGTTTCGTAATGTCGTCCGTTCTCCCCGCATCCCTCGGCCGCGACCTCGCCTACTCCACCGTCCGGATCGAATGTGCGGGTCCACGCGGCACCAATGTTGGCACTGGCTTCGGCTACGTGCACCGGACCGAGACCGGGGTGCATCGGTTCCTGGTCACCAACCGGCACGTGGTGGATGGTGTTGAGTCGGGCAAGTTCTTCTTCACCCGGGCCGCCGGCACCGACCCAGCCGGTGGTCCACGCCCCGGCCAACGCATCGATATCAACATCAACGCGTTCAGGAATGGCTGGGTCGTCCACCCGGATCCCGCCGTGGATCTGGCCGTGTTCCCCTTCGACCAGATCCACCAGCAAATGGTGAAGGACGGCAATCTCGCCTACTTCCTGCCGGTCACCGACGCCGCACTGCTGACCACAAGCGAAGAGCGGGTGCTCAACATCGTCGAAGAGGTGATCTTCGTTGGGTACCCAACCGGCCTGTTTGACCGCCAGCACCTGTTCCCACTCTTCCGCCACGGCATCACGGCCACCCCGCCGGCCCTCGACTACGACGGCACCCGGGTGGTGTTGATCGATGCTTCGGTCCATCCCGGATCGAGCGGCAGCCCGGTTTTCCTCGCGACTGCCGAGGACCTTGCCCGCACCAGTGGGCGGATTCGGCTACTGGGAGTGGTGGGGTCGGTCTTCCTGCATCGCGGCGAATCCAGGATGGACTGCGTCACTCCACTCGCACCGGGAGCCAACCTGCGGGATCACGTGATCGATATCGGAATTGTCTACAAGGCGTCGCTAATCGGCGAAACCGTGGCGGCGGCAATCAGGGCTCGCAACCTGCGACCGGTTCCTGCCGATGCCTGGGTCCGCTGATCCGAACCGATCGCCTTCACCCGTCTCCCCGAGACCATCGCACATCTGCAAGCGCAATCCGCATCCGTTCCGGGGTGAACGGCACATCGCGCAGGCGAACACCGGTGGCGGCAAAGATGGCGTTCCCGATGGCGGCCGTCACCGGGCAGATGGCTGGTTCGCCCGCACCCCACGGCGGCTGGTCCGGCCGGTCGATCAGGACGATCTCGATGTCGGGGATCTCGGGGAACGTCAGGATCCGGTAGGTTTCCCAGGTGAGGGACGTCTGGCCTGTGTCGTCCCAGTGGATCGCCTCGTGGAGCGAGCGGCTGATCCCCTGAATCACATTTCCCTCGATCTGGTTGCGCACGCCGTCGGGATTGACGATCAGCCCACAATCATGCGCGACAACCACCCGGGTGACTCGCACCTCACCCGTGCCAGGATCGACCAGCAGATCGGCAACCACCGCGACGTAGGTGAACTCGCCTTCGTAGCGGGCGTAGGCAAATCCTCGTCCAGCCAGTAGGCCTGGTGGTCCATTGAGCGACGTTCCCCATCCGGCACGTTCGGCAGCCGCCTCGATCACGGCCATCGCCCGCGGATCGTCCAGCAACCGCAGACGCAACTCAACCGGGTCGGCGCCGATCGCATGGGCGATTTCGTCAAGAAAGCTCTCATTGGCCGTGGTGTTGTGGAGACCTCCCAGCGACCGCATCGCCGAGGTATGCAATGGAGGATCAGGCAGCCAGTGCATCGTCACCCGTTCGGCCGGAAACGTGTAGGTGGTAGCCGCGTTCCGATTGCCACCGCCAAAACGTGGTTCCGGCCGCGGACAGGATGGATCGATCTCCCGGCCCGCCAGCAGGGAACCGGGATCACCACCTGGGCGGGCGGTGTGGGTGGCGGTCCAGGTGGTGTGTTGCCAGCCCACAATGGCACCGGACGAGTCAAGCCCGGCCGTCATCTCGATCTGCATCGCCGGGCTCTTCGGTTCCCAGGCGAACTCGTCGCGCCGCATCCACTGCAGCCGCACCGGTCGCCCGACCGCCTGGGACAGCAATGCGGCGTCGGCGGCCACATCGTCCGCGCCATTCTGACCGTAGCACCCCGCCCCTTCGCGGAAGACCACCCGCACCCGATTTTCCGGCAATCCCAGGAGCGGAACGAGCGTCGTCCGGAGCGCCTCCACTCCCTGCGAACTGCAGAAAAC
>CAZNQC010000088.1:5097-8967 GCA_964574825.1 uncultured Sphaerobacteraceae bacterium
ACCACGACCGCCTCCGCCGCCCGAATCGCCTGCCACTCCTGCTCGGCCACCACCCCAAGAAAGTCGCCGTTGCGGACGATCGCCACCACGCCCGGCATTCCTCGTGCTGCCCGGTCATCAACCGCACGAATCCGCGCCGGTCCATCAGATGAGCGACGCCACGGGCGAATCATCCGGCCATGCAGCATGCCGGGCAGGCGCAGATCGTGGACGTAGGCGGGTGCACCCGTAAGCTTGGGCAGCAGATCGAGCCGTGAAACTGATTGGCCGAAGAGCGGGTTCGAAAGTACACCTGCGACCGAAACCAGCGATACATCCAGTGAGACATCGGCCAGGTCGGCAATTGGCAGCGCCACCGGTGCCCCATCGCGCGGCCGCACCTCCCCATCCACGAGCACCAGGTCGATTGGAGCCACTTCCAGCCGCTCGGCCGCAGCCGCCAACAGCTGCTCCCGCGCCGTTATCGCCGCGCGGCGCAGGACGGGACCGGCTCCCTGCAACGTCTTCGATCCGGCCGTGGTGCCCTGGTTCGGGGTCCGCGCCGTGTCACCCATCTGCAGCCGGATCCGCTCGATGGGAACGCCCAGTTCCCCGGCCACGATCTGAGCGAGGGCAGTGGCAACCCCGGTGCCGAGTTCGACCTTGCCGCTAAACACCGCCACGGTGCCATCGGGCTGAATCTCGATGAACGAGGACACGCGGTCGAGATCGCGGCGGCGCTCAGGTGCGAGCATCTGTTCCCTCCTGCCCATCGATCACCCGGCGAATCGCCCGCAGGATGCGCGGCTGCGAGCCACAGCGGCAGAGCGTTCCCGCCAGCGCCGCCCGGACCTCGATATCGGTAGGCTGCGGTGTGCGTTCGAGCAGGGCGGCGGCGGTCATCACGATACCGGGAATGCAATATCCGCACTGGGCAGCCTGTTCGTCGAGAATGGCCTGCTGCAGCGGATGGAGATCGTCCTCGGGAGCGAGCCCTTCGAGGGTCGTCACCGACGTGCCATCCACGTCAGCCATCGTCACCAGGCAGGAGAACGCCGGTTCACCATCGATGTGCACCGTGCAGGACCCGCACTTGCCCAACCCGCAGCCGTACTTCGGGGAGTTCAGGCCCAGATCGTTCCGCAGGGCGTAAAGCAACGGCATCTCCGGATCGCTGGCGATGCTGACGGTCTTGCCATTGAGCCTGAATCCGACCCGCTCGGTCATTGCTCTTACCCGTCTCCTGTCTCGATCCAATCCGGTCGCATTCCACGCCAACAAGACCCACTGTACGACGATCCGACCCTCCGCAGATGCCTCGGGGAAGTCGATACCGCTCCCACCACCGGGCCCATCCCCATGCACATTGGGCCAATGGCATTGCCAGGCATCGCCTGGAGCGGTATCAGAATCCTGCAGCCTCGCGACTGCAGGCTTGAAGCTGAAGGGACGACACGCCGTGCGAATCATTGGTCATCGGGGAGCCAAAGCCGAAGCTCCGGAAAACACGCTCTGTGGATTTGACCACGCTCTCCGGCTTGGTCTGCGCACCATCGAGTTCGATGTCCGGCTCACGCAGGACGAGCAGGTCATCATCATGCACGATGCCACGGTGGATCGCACCACCAACGGCACAGGCCCGGTTGCCGACCTGGCGGCCGGTTACATCGCCACCCTCGATGCCAGGAGCGACTTCCCGGACTGGCCCACCCCCTGCGGCGTGCCCACGCTGGCCGCCACGCTCGATCGGCTCGGCGCGCTCGACATCATCCAGATCGAGTTCAAGACCGACACCCCCGAGCGGCTGGACCGCCTGGCCCAACTCACCAGGGACCTGATCGAGGAGCGGCGGCTGGGTCACAAGGTGGTCTTCACCTCATTCGACCCGGTTGCCCTCGAAATCCTGCTCCATCACTGTCCCACGATCCGGCGTGGATACATCGGCCCCTGGGACACCGCAGAATTCGTCGAGACTGCCCATCGGCTGAAATGCTGGCACGCCGAAGTGTTCCGGACCGCCACGCCCGACCTGGTGCAGCACCTTCAGGCGGATGGCTTTTATGTCGTGCGCTCACCATGCACGCCGGATATGGCCACCGAAGCTCTCGCCTGGGGGGTCGATGCCGTCATCACCGACCATCCCACCACCATGCGCGCCGCCCTGCTCCAGTCGGGGGCGTCACCGGCCGATTTCGATTAGGCACGCGCCATGCCTGGGCCACGCTCCTGATGGGGCGTGACCCAGGCATGAGTTTGGCGGGCTAACCCTGATCCAGAATCCGGTTGATCTCGGACACCGCTTCCTGGCACCCCTCTTCGGCGCCGATGTCATTGGCCCAGATCCGTTCGCAATAGGTTGCCCACACGGCCTGAATCTCTCCACCCCGGGATCCTGGCCACGGCGTCTCACGGGTGAGCCCTTCGGCCAGCTGCTCGTAGGCAGGTTCCTGGCCCTCCAACAGCGGCAAGTCGTAGGTCGTGGCGTTGAGGTACCCGGTCTTCATCCAGATCTCGTAGCCTGGCTCGGACAACGCGTACTTGAGGAACTCCCACGCACCCTGTTGCTGGGCTTCTTCCCGGGCATAGACCCCGATGAAGGAGCCGCCACTCGACATCTTGCGTGGCTTGTCGCCAAACGTGGGATACGCCGCTGTCTTCAGGTCGAAGGTCGCGGTACTGGTCAACCCGGCCAGCGACGCGATACTCCCGGACCAGCATGGCACGGCACCGGAAACAAAGGAGGCCCGCGTCGAGGACCCATCGGAGCGGTCATACAGGTCGGCCTTGTCCAGATCAGCCACCATTTGCATCGCGCCAATCGCTTCGGCGCTGTCCATCACCGGCTCCCCGGCGTCGTTCAGCACAAAGCCGCCATTCGACTGAATGAGGCTCTGGGCCAGCCATTGGCGATCGCCCAGAAATCCGAGCACCGGCATGTCATCGAGCACGCCCGCAATCTTCTCGGCTTCGACCGCGAATGTCTCCCAGGTGGAGAATGCCACCTCCGGATCGACGCCCGCCTCGGCCAGGATATCCGGGTTGTAGTAGATCACCGGGCAGGAGAAGGCAAACGGCATGCCTTTGGTCTTCCCATCGATCTTCACCAGTTCCTGCACTTCCGGTTTCAGCACCGAAAAGACCGATTCCAACTCATCCCCGGCAATGTCGTCGAGGTTGATCAGGCCAAGCCCATCACTCGCATAGTTCACATTGGACCACGGCGTGATGACCATCGCATTCGGATTCCCGGCGGCAAGCTGGGCCTGCAGGAGTTGCAGGTTCTCGTAATAGTCGGTGGTGTCGGTCTGGCTAATCACCTTGACCGAGTCACTTTGCTCGTTGAACGCATCAACGAGCAACTCGGCCGGATGCTTGTTCCCATCGTCGGCCGTGCCTGGCGGTGTGCCCCAGATATGGGAGAACACCACCTCGATCGGGCCGTCCTGCCTCAAGTACGCAACCGGAGAATACCGCTGACTGGGGGCAGCCGTCGTTGTCCCGACTGCTACCCCGGTCATGGCTCCTGCAGCAACCGCGCTGCGAACCAGATGTCGTCGTGAGATACCGGTCATTGGGTCCCCCTGGTTGGAATGAATCCGCACCATCGGCGGTGCGAAGTGAGAAAGGCGTCACCCGGCGATTGGAATCGGCGTCGTGTTTCGACACAACGGAACGCCGACATTCGCCACAGGACTACCTACCAGGAGAGCATCGCTCAACCTGGGGAGCCAGCCCGTTGGTGAATTGTTAACGCCAAACGCACTCTACGGGGAGCCAGGCACACGGTCAATGGCACCATGACCGCTGGCACATATGTCCACTGCCCCGTTCTGGCCATGAGCGAAATCGCACGCATCGAAACGGTGGTTGCAGGTGACGCATTGCTGGCGA
>CAZNQC010000088.1:9067-13488 GCA_964574825.1 uncultured Sphaerobacteraceae bacterium
GGGCCAACCTCACGGACGCGGGGCTTGATCGCGAGGACCTCGGCGTGTTGTGCCAGTGCCTGGGGCAGGTGCTCGTCCCAGTATTCCCAGGTATGAGCGCCGGGATACTCCAGGTACGTATGCATCAGGCCGATCTGGTCCATGTGCTGGTGCAGGGCACGATTGCCATCGAGCACGAAATCTTCCACGCCGCAATCGAACGCAATCGCCGGCAGGGTCTCGCCGGCCTCGACACGCGCCTTGAGCCGGTCGGCCTGCACGAAGCAGCTCCCATCGTCCGGGTCGTCGAGCAAGGCCAGGAACTCCGGGTCGGGCACCAGCATGCCGGAGGAATGCCCCCAGATCGAGGCAAAGCGGTCGGAATACTTCATGCCCAGCCGCAACGCTCCCTGACCGCCCATCGAGAGGCCACCAATCGCCCACGGTCCCGGTCGCACGTGGAAGAGCCGGTTCACCTCGGCCGGAATATCCTCCACCAGCAGATCCTCGTAGTTCTGCTTGCCGAACCGCTCGTGCCGCGAGATGTTCGCGTAGCGCGAGGTGCCACCATCGGGCAGCACCACAATCAGCGGCAGGTTGGTGACATGGCGCACGATGTTGGAGTTGTAGAGCCACGAAAAACTGTCGTCGCTGTAGCCATGCAACTGCATCAGCACCGGAAACGGCCCCTCGCCAACATCCGGGTGGATGACATTGAAGCTGGTTTTCTTGCCCAGCGCCGGGCTATGGAATCGAACGGTCAGCACACTCATCGAGAAGTTTCTCCCAGCGGATGACGGTACACCTGCCGGGATCATACCCGCGAATCCGTATCAACGGGCCAACCACAGGAGCGAGGCACTGGCGATATGCTCGCCAGTGCCTCGGAGAAAGTCCCTCAACGTCACCTGCGCGACGGTGAGGTCGGTGGGATCGGCGTGGTTGGTGTGGTTGGCCTGAACTCCGGCCCCTTGGGCACGGACACAATGGTCGTCTTGTCGGAGCATTCCCAGGTTTTCGCCGTGACCTTGCAGGCTGTGGTGCCATCGGGGGAGTCACACCAGGTGAACGTCGCACCGGCATTATTGCCAGTGCCCTCAACGGCGCTGAACTGGCCACCCTGGCCGTTCTCGCAAAAGTCCTGCATGTTCTCCACAGCCTTTTCGCGAGAGGGGAACTTGTGGTTGTTAGGCGCGGCGTCCGCGTCCACGGCGAGCCCCAACACGAGGAAAATGGAAAGAATGACGGCTGCAGCGAAACTTCCTCGAATCCCTGCTACTGATGTCATGGAGTGGCTCCTTTCGGAATGATGACCTGCGTGCGTTGAACCTCTCAACACCCACATCATCCCGTTCGGAGCCCAGGTTCACATCGGCATTGTTGCCTATTCATCAGTCGTCAGAAACGCCATGCGCCTTCGAACTATTGCCGCCATAGATCCGGTCGACGTGCAGCGAAATCGCCAGCCGGTCGATGATCGGATACGCCTCAAGATGGTCGGCAATATCGCGTTCGGACCACTCGGGATGGGCATCCCGCAGGGCGGCGATCTTCGCCTGGGCGGCAGGTTCGTCGTGAGAGCTGATCGGTTCACCGAGTGTCACGATTCCCTCCGCCACCACCCAGAGCAGGAAATCCTCGCTGGTCACGTGCACGCTGGCGCGGGAGTCGCGTTCGAGATTTTTTGTTTTGGCGCGAAAGGTGGCGGCGGATGTGGTCAGGGTCCGGGTACCAGGGTCGAACGTGTAGGAAATGTTGGAAAGCTGCGGGCGGCCGTCGCGCTTGATCGTCGCCAGCACGCCCTTGCCACGCGTTTCAAGCAGGTCCCAAAGTGCCTCGGTCGTCAGGTCAGGTATCGTCGGCATCGCGGTTTCCTCCGGCTGGTGAATCGGCAGATCGATGCCGCGACTCTACCAGAGGCCGACGCTAGAGGTGAACGAGTTTCCCGAGGCGAACGGCCCGGCTGGCGCCAGTGGCACCCGGAATGTTGGTCGGCAGTCCCGCCAGCGCATCATGAGCGAGCAGGGCAAACGCCATCGCTTCCTTGGCATCGGCATCCACGCCATGCCCATCGGTCGCCATCACCGGAATGCCGCCCAGGTCGCCCTCGATCATCGCCATCAGGACCGGATTGCGGCTGCCACCACCGTTGACCAGCACCTCATCGGGCAACGTGGGCAACCAGCGTCGATAGGCATCGGCTATCGAGCGCGCGGTAAAGGCCGTCGTCGTCGTGACCAGGTCCTTCGCCCGCTGCCGAACGACAGCATCGTCACCCAACAGGTCGCCATCCTGCACGCCAGTGTCAGCCATCAGCTGACGGACCTGCGTAAGACCGTAATATTCGCGCCCGGTGGTCTTGGGCGGCGGTTGAAACAGATACCCATCTTCCAGCAGGTGGTCGAGCATGCCAGGGACCAGCTGCCCCTCGCCAGCCAGCACTCCATCCCGGTCAAAAGCCTGCTGGCCATTGGTCAGCACCGTCACCAGCGCATCGATCAGGATATTGCCCGGCCCGGTGTCGAAGGCGATCACATCATCCACACCTGCCCCGGCCGGGAGCCAGGTGACGTTGCCGATGCCCCCGATGTTCTGTACACACCGGCTCCGAACTGGATCGGTCAATACGGCCCAGTCGAAGTAGGGCGCCAACGGTGCGCCCTGACCGCCAACCGCCATGTCGGCCACCCGGAAATCGGCCATCACCGGGGCTCCTGTGCGGGCCGCGATCACACTGGGTTCGCCGATCTGCAGGGTCGATGGGGTCGAGAGCGGCAGGGCGACATCCTTCACCGGTTGATGCCAGACGGTTTGACCATGCGAACCGATCACCTCAACGGTGGCCAGGTCGATCTCCGCCTGCCCGGCCACAATCAGGGCGGCCCGCGCAAACTCTTCGCCAATCACGATGTTGAGCGAGCAAATCCGGGCCACGGCGTTCGACTGGTCCTCGTACAGATCGAGCAACTCACGCCGCACCGCCGGTTCATACGGCACAGTATCGAACGCGACCAGGTCCACCCGACAGCCAGCACCATGCCCGGTGATATCGACGATGGCGACATCGATCCCGTCGACCGATGTCCCCGACATCAACCCGACACAGCGGACCGGGGAGCCAGGATCGTTCACGATGCCACGGCCACCGGCATTGCCGACACGATGGCGGCGTTGAACCGGGCGCGGGTTTCCATGTACTCGTTGGTCACGGTTGGATGCACGCGATTGGTCAGCAACACCACCGTCAGATCCAGATCAGGGTCCATCCACAGTGAGACGCCGGTGAACCCGGTGTGGCCAAACGCCCGATCACCCATGCCACGTCCCGAATCGGGGTTGGCTTCGGGCGTCCCGGCCGGGGGCAACAATCGCCAGCCGAAGCCGCGCTCGTCGGTAGGATTGCCGAACGGTGTCTGGTTCCGGATCGCCTCGGCCACCAGATCTTCCGGCAACACCCGCACACCATCGAGTTCTCCGCCTTGCAACCACATCCGGCCATAGCGGAAGAGGTCGCGAGCGGTGCCGAACAGACCGGCGTGCCCTGCAACGCCGCCGAAGCCGTACCAGGCGTTGCCGTCATGCACGTCGCCGCGAATCAGCTCTTCGCGCCAGCCGTCGGCTGGTTGGCGACCTGGCACCTTGTCGACCTCCAGCCAGTTACCGATCTCGGTGCCAACAATCCGCCCGCGCAACGAGCGCGGGGGCGTGAACATGGTGTCCGTCATGCCCAGCGGTTCGAACACCGTCCGCGCAGCAACCTGGTCGATCGTTTCGCCGGTGATCCGGTGCACGACAGCCCCGAGGGTGATGAAGCTCGGGTCGCTGTAGAGCACGCGCGTGCCCGGCTCCCACTCCGGCTGCGTTCGGGCGAATTCGGCCAGGTAGAAGGCTTCGCCGGCACCATCGACGAACGCGGGAATCCAGTCGCGAAACCCGGCGGAATGCGTCAGCAACCGGCGGATGGTGACCCCGGCCTTGGGCCCCTCGGTGCCGAATTCGGGCAGAATCTCGCCGACCGGCTGGTCGAGGCCGATCTTGCCCTCGGCCACGAGCTGGAGAATCACGGGGGTTGTCGCGGTGACCTTGGTGAGGGACGCCAGGTCGAAGATGCAATCCACGCCCATCGGCGAGCGCTGGGCTTCCGGCTCCCGCACGGCCCAGCCGGTCGAGCGATAGAGCACGACCTCGTTGCCGGCACCCACCAGCGCGACGGCCCCACCAAATTCGTGTCGCTCCGCACCCTGCACAATGGAAACCCAGGCATCCTCGACCACGTCAGCATCGAATCCAAGCGCGGCCGGGTTGCGGAACGTAAGCGACATGTACTCTCTCCGAAACGTGTGCGACGACGATGTGGTGAGCCCCGGTCAAGACCGGTTCGTGGCCGGATCAATCGCGCCGGATTGTATCAGCCGCTCGACATCCGCGGGGTCAAACCCCAG
>CAZNQC010000089.1:0-8348 GCA_964574825.1 uncultured Sphaerobacteraceae bacterium
CCAGGTTTGTCGGCATCGATGAAGATGAAGTCGAAGGGTTCGGTTCCAGCCCGAATCATGTCGTCGAGCACGCTGAGGGCATTCCCGATCCGAATCTCGACCCGGTCGGAGAGACCAGCCCGGTCCAGATTGGTCTGGGCCACCGCCGCGTGGTGGGGATCGAGTTCGATGGTCACCAGCTTGCCGTGCTCGGGGAGGGCCCGCGCGAGCCAGATGGTGCTGTAACCACCGAGGGTGCCGATTTCGAGAATTCGCGCGGACTGCTGCACCTGGGCCAGGAGCTGTAGCATCTTGCCCTGGTTGGGCGCAACCTGGATCGCGCGCAGGCCTTCCCGACTGGCCAGATCCACGGCGTCTTTCAGGAAGGCGTCTTCGCCCACCAGCAAATCCTCGATGTGGTTGTCAATTGCTGTCCACGCCTCGCGAGTCATCAACTCCTCCTCCGCTGAGTCACCCCATCGCTCGAGCCCACGCTCAGCCGAAACGCTGCTCGACCGGCACGAAGGGCACGTCGTAGCCGAAATAGTGAGGGCCGACGAGGGCCAGGCCCGCTTCCGACCGCCAACGATGGTCGCAAGGCATGGCGATCACCGCGACGCGGAAGCCGTATCGCAACGCCTCGGTCGTGACCGGTTCGCCGGTTTCCTCGTCCAGCACGGCGATCAGGTCGGGCGTGGTGACCAGCACGTCGTCCCCGTCGCGCGCGATCAGGAACTCGTTCTGGAAGTCGATCTCCAGGTTGCGCCCCTCGAAGTCGTCCGTGCCTTCGATCACGGCGGTGCCGCGGGCAAACCCGCCCACCGTGCGCCGCGCGACATCGCCGACCTTGCCCGACCAGATGCGGAAGCCGGAAGTGACATCACAAACGGCGGCGACCGGATCGACGTGCTGCTCGCGCGCCTCCCGAATGGCCACACCAATCCGCTGAATCAGCGTCAGCGAGTACGGAATGGTCGCTTCCTTCACCTGTTTGCCGGTCATCGGGTAGTTGGCAATCAGCGATGACGCGCCCATATCCACGGTCAGGGACCGGGCAAACGTCTCCGTCCACCGGTTGTCGATCGTGTCGAGCACGATGCTGTTGCCCTTGTCGTCCGCCATCGCCATCGGCGTGGCCGAAACGCCCCAGATCGTCGGTGTGACCATCTGGAGTTCGGGGAAGGCGCGGCCCATGCCGTCGCAATCGACCAGCGGGATGCCCTCGGCGGCGGCAACGGCAATCGGGATCATCGAGTTGACGCCGCCAGCCTCGATCGGCATCGTGGCGCGAACCTCCCGGCCAAGGATCGCGGACATGCGCTTCAGGGCGCCATTTGCCTCGTTGCCGGCCGGAATCTTCTCGACCATCACGGTTGGGGCACCCATCATCGCGGTCGGCACGATCAGGTCGTCATCATCCAGGTCGTCCACATCGAGCACGACGACTGGCGGCTTGCCAGTCATCACCGCCCGGGCCAGCAGCTTTCCAATGTAGGGATCGCCTCCACCACCCGTACCAAGCACTGCCGCCCCGCGGGCAATGTCGTCCAGATCGTCGATCGTAATCTCACGCATGGATCAGTTCCCCACAATTCAGGCCAATGCCAGGTCGCCGACCGCCTTGACCCGGATCCGGGTGGCGTTGCCGGGCAGATAGGCCAGCGGAACGTCTTCCACGTCGACGATCTGGACCGTGCCCAGATCAGCACCGGCCGCCACGGCCCGGTTGGTGGCTTCCTGCCGGGCGTCGGCCAATGCGTCATCGCGGCTCAGTTGGGCGAGCGAGTAGACCCGGTCGGTTTCGCCCGAAATCTGGGCGATGGCGGCGCCGACGGCATTGGCGGCTTCGAAGTGATCGGGCTTGACCATTTCCGACGCGCCCTTCACGTCGCGGGCAACGAGCACACTGCCGCCGCCAACGATGATGACCGGCACCGGTTCGGCACTGGTCTTCATCCGGTCAACCGCCACTTCAACGATTTCCTGGATCTTCTCCAACGCCGACGCGACCTGCTCGGCGGGGAGATCGGCCACCAGGGATGCATCACCCATCTCGACGATGCCGGAGGCGACCGCAATGTCGGACGTGGTCAGTTGCTCACCGCCGAAGATGCGGGCTTCCTTCGTCAGACGGTATCCCACCGAGCGCGGGCCAACTGTCATTGCCTCCAGATCGACATGGGACCCACCGCCCAATCCAACCGAGTAGACATCAGGCATCCGGAAGTTGGTGCGGACACCACCGACTTCCACCGCCACCGAGGCTTCTCGCGGGAAGCCGTGGGTGAGCATGCCGACATCCGACGTGGTGCCGCCGACATCGACGACCACAGCATCGGTGAGGCCGGAAAGGAAGGCCGCCCCCCGCATCGAGTTGGTCGGGCCAGAGGCGATGGTGAGCACGGGATAGGTGCGGGCAAAGTCCGCAACCATCAACGTGCCATCGTTCTGGGTGAGGTAGAGCGGCGCTTCGATACCGAGGTTGGCGATGGCACGCTCAAACCCGGCCACCGTGGCAGCGGCCAGACTGCCGAGACAGGCATTGAGGATGGCGGCGTTCTCGCGTTCGAGCAGACCGATCCGTCCAATCTCGTTCGACTTCGTGATCACCGCGCCGGGCACTTCCTCGGCGACAATCTCGGCGGCCCGCTCTTCCTGATCGGTGTTGACCGGTGAGAAGACGGCACTGATCGCGACCGCCGTGATGCCCTTCTCCGCGATCTCGCGGGCGGCAGACCGGACCGCCTCCTCGTCGAACGGCGCAATCGGGCGACCATCGAACTCATAGCCACCATGAACGAGATAGGTTGCGCCTCCGATCGCCTCGACCAGGTCCTGCGGCCAATCGATCATCGGCGGCAGCGCGGCAGTGGCCGGCAAGCCGACGCGAATGACGCCGACCGGTTGCAGGTGGCGCCGCTCGACAATGGCATTGGTGAAGTGAGTGGTGCCGATCATCACCGAGGCGATCTGGTCGGTTGGGGTGCCGGACTGCTCCAGCACACTGGCGATGGCGGTGGTGATGCCATCGGTGACGTCCTCGGTGGTGGGCGTCTTGAGCTTGGCGACCACTTTTCGATCGTCCATCAAGACGGCATCGGTATTGGTGCCGCCGACGTCCACGCCAATTCGCAAACTCATGAGTGCTGCCGCTCCTGCTGAAGATGACTGACCGATTCGTGCCGTGACGATCTATGCTGATTGCACAATGTGGACCCGTGAGAGGGTGCTGCCCCCTGCAGACGCCAATCGTACGCTGTGTACAATGACCGCGACAGCCCCTGCGGCGGCTGATTCTGCACCAGGCAACCAGCGATAACTGGACGTAGACCCCGATTCGGACGGCGGAGGCTCATGCGCGTCGAACAATTGCGCCGATTTACCTACGACCACCTGGAGCCGCTGGCGATCGGCGCTGGCATTCTGGGCACCGGCGGTGGCGGCTCTCCCTATCTCAGCAAGATTATCGTCGGCCAAATGCTGAAGGACGGCTACAAAGTGCCGGTGGTGCCGGTCGCCGACTTGCCGGACGACGCCCTGGTGGCCTCGACCGGTGGCGTGGGCGCGCCAACGGTCGGGGTCGAGCGCATGGGCGAGGGGTGGGAGATGTATCGCTCTCTTCGCGCGCTGGAGTCGTACGTCGGCAAACCGGCCACCCACATGATTGCCGCGGAAATTGGCGGCGGCAATGCGCTGGCCCCGATCAAGGTCGCGATCCAGGCGGGCCTGCCGGTGGTGGACGGCGATGCGATGGGAAGGGCGTTTCCCGAACTGCAGATGGATACCTTCTGCATCTACGGGGTGAAGCCAACCCCGGCCGCGATTTCCGATGTGCGCGGCCACATCGCCGTGTTCGACGGGATCGACGACGCTCGGGACCTGGAATACTACGTGCGCCAGACCACGGTGCAGATGGGTGGCGGATCTGGTGCCGCCGGGCCGCTCCTGTCCGGTGTCGAAGCCAAACGGACGGCGATTCCGGGGACGTTGACCTTTGCCGTGCTCCTTGGGGAAGCGGTGATCGCCGCCCGGAAGGATCATCGGGACCCGGTGCAGGCGGCGGCGGACCTGGCTGGCGGTGTGCGACTCTTCACCGGCAAGATCACCGATGTCGACCGCCGGTTCGCCGCCGGGTTCGCCCGCGGCAATCTCAAGCTGGAGGGTCTCGGCAATGATGCCGGCCGCTCGGTGGGGATCGACTTCCAGAACGAGAACCTGGTGGCGACCGACGACGAGGGCACGGTGCTTTGCAGCGTGCCCGACCTGATCTGTATTGTGGATGCTGAAACGGCCGAACCGATCACCACGGAAATGCTGCGCTACGGGCTGCGCGTGGCGGTGATCGGGATTCCGGCACCACATTTGATCGCCACACCAGAAGCACTGGAAGTGGTGGGGCCAGCGGCGTTCGGCTATCCGGAGGTTGAGTACAAACCGCTGGCCGGTGTGTACGGTGGGGAACTGGCCAGCCTGGTAACCGCCTGATCCAACCGGCAGGTCGATACAAACAGCTCTATTCTTGAGGCAATTCGACCTTCGCAACGACGCGACTGACCCGCGCATGCTCGGCGCGGTACCGCAGATGGGATCGAGAGCACCTGTCGGGAGCTTCCTGCCCCCGGCGCTAACGGGACCTGACATTCCCTGGCCACAACTGCGTGGTCCAGCGTCACGATTGTTGGAGAAGGGAAGACCTCGCCATGACCGTATCTCGCGAACTCGCCGCCCTTGTCGCCGCGGGCCTGAACGGCGCAGCCGACCGGCGCACGCTGCTCAAACTGGCCGGAGCGGCCGCCGCGGCCACCGGTTTCGCCACAACCATGCCGGGCACGGTGCGCCGCGCCGGCGCCCAGGCCGAGGACAACGTTTTCATCTTCGGGTCCGGCCAGGACATGGCGACGCTGGACCCGCACATCGGCTACG
This sequence comes from uncultured Sphaerobacteraceae bacterium, assembly GCA_964574825.1. Classification (GTDB taxonomy): domain Bacteria; phylum Chloroflexota; class Chloroflexia; order Thermomicrobiales; family UBA6265; genus JACCYX01. Next base: position 4,903 of record CAZNQC010000089.1, read on the forward strand.
ACGCCTCGATCAGCTGGGCTTTGCGGGCAACTTACGACAGTCTCTTGCGGTTCGAGGGCGACCCACTGACGGTAGTGCCGCTGCTCGCGTCCGAAGTGACCGGTTCGGAAGACGGATCGGTCTGGACGATTGCGATCGATCCGGCCGCGACGTTCCAGGATGGTTCGGCGGTAACGGCCGAGGCGGTGAAATGGAACTTCGACCGGCTGCTGACCAAAAACCTGGGCTCGGCCTGGATGTTCACACCAATCATGACCACCGACTCGGTGGCCGTGGTTGACGACCATACCCTGGAGGTCACGCTGACGATTCCGTTCGCGGCCTTCGACCTGATCCTGCCGTATGTCTTTGTCGGCAACCCCACCATCATCATGGAGAACGAATCCGACGGTGACCTGGGTGAAGGCTGGCTGGTGTCGAACACGGCTGGCGGCGGCCCGTACATCATGTCCCGCTACGAGCCCGGCTCGCTCTATCAGTTCGACCGGAATCCAGACTACTGGTTCGAGGTGCCGACCAACCCGAACCCGGTGGACACCTTCGTCTGGCGGATCATTCGCGAATCGTCCACCAAGCGGCTGGCGATGGAAGCCGGGGAAATCCAGTACGGCGATGTCTTCACGGTGGAGGATGTAGAGGCCCTGCGGTCGGACGAGCGATTCGTGGTCAACGACGCCGGCGCCTACCAGACCTGCGCGATCAAGCTCAACAACCAGGTTGGGCCGACTGCGGACCTGAACGTGCGCAAGGCGCTGACCGCCCTGTTCGACATCGAAGCGGCGCTGGGTGCGGTCGACAATCGGGGAGAGGCCCTGGTGGGACCGATTCCGTCCTCGATGAGCGAGTGGATCAATGCGGACCTGGCCGCCATCCCATTCGATGTCGAAGCTGCGCGCGGGTTCCTCGCCGAGAGTGAGTACCCGGACGGGTTCGACATGGAATACGTGTATGTGACCGGTCTGGCGATGGAAGAGGCGTTCGGCCTGATCCTGCTGGAGAAGGCGGCCGAGATCGGCATCAACGTCACGATCACCCCGCTGGTCTGGCCGGACATGGTGGCGCGCGCCTCGAGCCCGGAAACGATGCCGGCCGCGATGGCCATCTACACCGCGGCAAGCTACATCGACCCGGACGCAGTGCTCTGGCCGCAGTACCACTCCAGCCAGGCGGGGTCGTGGGCGGCAGCCTCCTGGTACGAGAATCCGGAGTTCGATGCCCTGATCGAAGAGGGCCGCACCCTGGTGGATGTCGATGCCCGCATGGACATCTACAACCAGGCGCAGCAGATCCTGATCGACGACGCCGTGGACATCTGGATCTACACCGAAGTGGAGAACAACGTCTGGGTGAAGGAACTCGGCACCAGTGACATGGCAATCGCCGGTGGCTCCGATATCCGGGTGATCTCCTTCTCGCAGGAGTAGTCCCTTCCCACAAGTTGCCCGCTCTCCTTTCGATCGTTGAGGAGGGCGGGCAGGACGTGTCTCCATGAATCTCTTCCGATACGTGACCAGACGCATCATCCTGATCATTCCCGTGCTGCTGGGCGTGTCGATCCTGACGTTCTTCCTGGCGCGGGTGGTGCCCGGCGACCCTGCCCGGTTGGCAGCGGGTCCGCAGGGCACCCAGGCGATGTACGAGCAGATCCGGGCCGAGTTCGGGCTGGATGACCCGCTGGTGGTGCAGTACTGGCATTACCTGACCGGGTTGCTGCAGGGTGACTGGGGAAACTCGATTCTCTCGCGGAGACCGGTGCTCACCGACCTCACCACCTACTGGCCGGCCACGCTGGAGCTGGTGATCGTGGCGATGATGATCGCCACCGCCATCGGCATCCCGCTGGGCGTGATCGCCGCCGTTCGTGCCGACCGCTTCGCCGACCAGGCAGCCCGCGTAATTTCGCTGCTGGGCGTCAGCATGCCGGCCTTCTGGCTGGCCGTGCTGATGCAACTGTTCTTCGGCCTCAAGCTGGACTGGCTGCCGATCAGTGGCCGCCTGCCGACGCTTACCCCACCACCGCCCGACTACACCGGCATGTATCTCGTCGACTCCCTGATCGCCGGGCAGTGGAGCACCTTCGGGGAAGCCCTCCGGCACATCATCCTGCCGGCCATCACCCTCAGTTTCGCCTCGCTGGCGACCATCGCCCGCTTCACCCGCGCCAGCCTGCTGGAAGTGCTGCATAACGATTATGTCCGCACGGCCCGGGCGAAAGGCCTGACCGAACGCAGGGTGGTCATGCATCACGCCCTGCGGAACGCCTTCATTCCGACCCTGACGATGATCGGACTCTCGTTCGGCTGGTCGATGGGCGGCTCGGTCCTGGTCGAAACCGTCTTCGACTGGCCCGGCATCGGTCTCTACGCAACGAAATCGGCACTCACGCTCGACTTCATGCCAATCATGGGCATTGCCTTGCTGTACGGTGTCGCATTCAGCCTGATCAACCTCGTCGTCGACGTGATGTATGGCTTCCTCGATCCGCGGGTGAGCCATGGATAGCATGTGCCAGGTCGCAGCCCGGCCGAGGGAGCGAAGATGAGCGCCACGACCGTGCCAACTCCCACCGTCGTTGGCGAACCGACCTCTCGCTGGCGGTTGCGCCCGGAAACGCGGCGGGCGTTTCGGCGGTTTCGCCAGAGTCCCCTCTCGATGGTCGGCCTGGTGATCGTGGTCTTCCTGATCCTGGTCGCCGCGATCGGCCCCTTCCTGGTGCCCTATCCAAAGGACGCGACCGGGGCGGTGCACATTGCCGACAAATTGCTGCCCCCCTCCAGCGAGCACTGGATGGGCACCGACCAGGTTGGCCGCGACATCTTTTCGCGGCTCGTGGTTGGGGCACGGGTTTCGCTGCTGGCCGGGGTGACGGTGATCATCCTGGCCGTGCTGATCGGCACCGTGGCGGGGGCTCTGGCTGGGTTCTTCGGCGGATGGGCCGACACCGTGATCATGCGGGTGACCGATGTCTTCCTGACCGTGCCGGACCTGATCCTGGCGATGGCGTTCGCCGCGGCGCTTGGGCCCGGACTGATGAATGTGATGATCGCTGTCTCCCTGGTCTGGTGGCCCGGGTACTGCCGCCTGGTGCGGGCAAACGTCATCTCGCTACGCAATGAACAGTACGCCGAGGCTGCGGAGTCACTTGGCTCGTCGAAGATCCGGATTCTCTACCGGCACATCCTGCCCAACGCGCTCCCCAGCATCCTGGTCAAGGCCTCGATGGATGTGGGCTTCGCGGTGCTGACCACGGCAGCCCTGGGCTTCATCGGCCTCGGCACGCAACCGCCAACGCCGGACTGGGGCCAGATGGTCTCCGAGGGGCGAAAGTACCTGCGTGATGCCTGGTGGTACTCGACCTTCCCTGGTCTGGCGATTCTGCTGACCGTGCTGGCGACCAACCTGCTGGGGGACGGCATTCGCGACGTGCTGGACCCGCGCAGCCGCAA
>CAZNQC010000089.1:8448-9604 GCA_964574825.1 uncultured Sphaerobacteraceae bacterium
AAGAGGACGATCGGCACATCGGGGGCCAGCGAAGGCTTTTTGCCCGGGAATTGCGCCAGGTAGGCATCGCGCCAGGCTACCAGGTCATCGCCCTGCTGCAATTCGCCCCGCACGCGCACGGTTTCCTCCGCCAACTGGAGTTCGGCGGCGAGCGTCGATCGAAAGGCCTTCCACCACGATTTGCGGTCTGGATTGGAGACGGCAACGATCCACTTGCCGTCCGCGGGCATCGGCATGACGGTGAGCCGGATCTGCCGCCCCGACCTGGGCGCGGTGTAGGACAGCACCCCAACCATCGGTGGCCGCAGGCGGGCCGGTGCGTGATCGAGCCACCAGAGCACCGGCCCCGCAATGATGCGATACATGGAATTCCTCCCGGAGATCGTGAGCCGGTCGTCGCACCAAACTCACTCATTGCAGACGATAATGGACCAACCAGTTTCGCTGGACAACGTCCGCATTCGTGAACCGAGGAGCGCAACACTGTGGCAGAGATCGTACGAATGGGCGTCGTGGGCGCGGGAACCATCGCCCAGCGCGGAATCCTCCCCCACCTCAGCCTGCCCGACGTGCAGGACCGGGTGACGTTGCAGGCCATCTGCGATCCGGTCGAGGGTCGCGCCCAGGCAGCCGCCGACAAGTTCGGGCTGCCCTACGCCACCACCTCGTTCGAGGACCTGCTGGAAAATGGCGACGTAACGGCGGTCACCATCGCGTCGCCGATCGGCCTCCACTACGAGCAGGGCAAGGCGGCGCTGGAAGCCGGCAAGCACGTCCATTTCAACAAGACAATGACCACCACGGCCGCCGAAGCCACGGAACTGATCGAGCTGGCGAAGGCGAAGGACCTGCGGATCGTCGCGTCGCCGGGTGAGGTCCTGCGCCCTCAGGTGCAGGCCGTCAAACGAGCAATCGCCGAGGGTGAGATCGGCACTCCGATCTGGGCAGCCTGCGGAGCCGCCTTCGGCACCTACCACCTGGATGAGGAAGAGCGGCAGCAAGGCGGTGGGCTCGCCAACCTCGATCCCTCATGGTACTTCCGCAAGCCAGGTGGCGGTCCGCTCTACGATATGACCGTTTACGCATTGCACGGGCTGACCACGGTGCTTGGCCCGGCGAAGCAGGTGGCGGCGATGTCCGGCGTGCGGATCAAGGA
>CAZNQC010000089.1:9704-13472 GCA_964574825.1 uncultured Sphaerobacteraceae bacterium
GTCTTCAACGACATCATGAACCTGGTGATGTGGGTGAAGGAAGACAAGCCGTCGCCAGTCACCGCCGAGCACGCCCGCCACGTGATCGAGATCATCGAGGCGGCCTATGCTGCCGCAGAGACCGGCCAGACCCAGGACCTGACGACCACGTTCTAGGTATCCATCGCTGATCCAACGCAAAACCGGGGTCCCTCTCGATTGGAGAGGAACCCCGGTTTGCGTCTCCACTGTCACGGCCAGGCTGTTGGCACGCCACCCGGCGATCGAGCGGAAACGGAGAAAGAGGAATCAGGCCGCGAGGTCGTGTTGGTGACGCTCGCGAACGTCGATGGTCTGGTGAGTGGTCGATGCATGCCGCGCGTGGTGATCGGCGGCGGTCACGGCGCACTCGGCGGCAAGGTGGCGTTCCTCACGCGCTTCGCGCCAGGCCGAGAAGCGTTCGACCATCCGTCCGATCGGACCGGTGGTGACGATCGACCGCAGTCCCATGTAGAGCGGGTCGGGTTGAAGCGCGCTGGAGGCAAGGAACCCATCGGGATCGATGATCCTGGGTTGCTGGCGCTTTGGGGTTGGGCTTCGATGAGCGGTCGCGAGGTCGGACACTGCAGTGCTGGGCAGGGGGACGAACATGGTGGTGACTCCGATTGGCGTGATCAGGCGAGGGGCAGGAGGGAACGCAACCAGCGCGCGATCCGGGACGGTCGCGACTGGCGCGGGTGCGAGTGAGGCGGATCGAGGGTCAGACCGTAGGTGCTGGTCATTGAGTGGAGGGCATCAGCGGCGGAATAGGGAAGCATCTGGCAATCCTTTCAGGGTCGGGGGCGAAGTGCCCGGCTGCGACGTCTGATGCCAGATTAGGGAGGTTCGACGGTCATTCCATCGAACGAAGGTTAGGTTTGGGGTTTAGGCCGGGTTTAGGGCCGGGTCAGATCAGGTGGAGGGAGCGCGCGGTAGCGACCGCCTCGGTGCGATTCCGGGCCAGCAGCTTGCCGGTGATCTGGTGGACGTGAGCCTTGACGGTGCCTTCAGAGATATAGAGGGTATCGGCAATTGCGCGGTTGGATTGACCGGCCGCCACCAGCCGCAGGATCTCCAACTGGCGCGACGTCAGGGACTCGGGGAGCGCGGGAGACGCCGATTCGATCGGGTCGCCAACCGTGGCCATCCGGGCCAGCAGGTCCCGTACGAACTGGCGGTCGCTGTCGTCGAGCGTGTCGCGGCCACGAGCAAGGTCGCGCAGCAATGGCGCCAGGTCTGCGGCATTGACCAGAAAGACCTTGACGAACCCCTCGGTGCGAGCGTGCCCGATCGCCCGGACGAGTGCCTCACTGGCGCCGTCGTCGTCACCCAACCGGGCTCGGCCCACCGCCAGCATGACCAGCACCTGGAGAGCCCGGAAATACCGGCCATCCGTTTCGGCTTCGTCGAGCAGCCGTTCCAGCAGCCCGATCGTGCTTGGTGACGGATCCAGTTCAATCACGATCCGGGCAAAGGTGAGCTGTTCGTCCTCGCCCCGGCTCCGATCAGCGGCATCATCGACGGTAAAGCCGCTCAACCGGGCCCAGCGCTCTGCTGCCAGCCGGTTCCCCTGCATCAGGTCCAGCCGCACCTGGCGCCAACCACGAATGCGTTGGGGAAAGACATCCTCCGCCCGGCGCGTTTTCTCGGTCGCCGCCTCGAAGTTGCCCTCCAGGGCGTAGAGCACACCCAGCGCAGCGTAGGCGTTCATCAGGGTTTTGGCGTCGCCTTCACGCTGAATGACCGGCAATGCCTGGTCGAGGTTCTCCCGCGCGGCGGCGAAGTCACCGCGCTCGATCAACAACTCCCCGCGCGTGACCAGCAGGGCGGCGCGAGTCCCGCTCGCCTGCTGGGAAGGATCGAGCCGGGCGAGGTCCTCTTCCACAATCGCCTCGGCTTCCCGGAGCCGCCCCTGGGCGAGACGGGCCAACGCGCCATACCGCGATCCCCAGCGCGCCGCCTGGTCGTTGTTGTGGAGCCGGCCAAGCCGGGCAGCCTCGGCAAACGCCACGGTTGCCTGGTCGAGATCACCGAGCGACCACCAGGCAAACCCCATGCTGAGCTGGATGTCACCGGCCACCCGCGGCTGCCGCAGGGGATCAAGCAGGTCACTGGCGCGTTCGCCAAAGGTGATGGTGGCGGTGTGGTCGCCACGATAGGCCGCCAGCCGGGCCTGGACTGCCACCAGCAGCCCCTCGGCTTCGGTATCGATCGCCTCGCGCTGCAGGACCTGCTGAAGCAACCGGTCCGCCTGGTCGAGCCGGCCAAGATTGGTCAGCGCCCAGGCCTGCACGCGGACAATCTCCGCCCGATGGGCGCTGGCAGCGGGCAACTGGTCGATCCAATCGACGATTTGCGTGGCCCGCCCACAGGAAAACATCAGGGTATCGGCCGCCGAGGCGATCAACTGGACTGCCCGCTCGGTATCTCCGGCCAGCAAGGCATGATCGATCGCCTCCACCACCTGCCCGTTGCGCTCGAACCAGGCAGAGGCCCGGCAATGCACCTCGGCCTGGCGCTCCGGCGGCAGGAAGGAGAACTCGTCACGCAGGACATCGCGAAACAGCGGATGGTAGCGGAACCAGCGATGATCGGCATCGAGCGGGAGCAGGAAGACGTCCGTGGAATCCTCATGCAGCCAACGCTGGCTGCCCGGGATCTCGGTCACGTCAGCGGCCAGCGGCGCCGACACCTGGTCGAGCACGCTGGTTTCCACCAGGTAGCGATAGCGCTCCGGTTCGAGCCGGTCGAGCACTTCCTCACGGAAATAGCTCGTGATGTCGCGCTGCGTCCCGCGCAGGCGCTCCACCGCCGACAGATCGGTCTGGGCTGCCAGGCTGGCCAGGCGCAAACCTGCGATCCAGCCTTCGGTGCGCTCGACCAGTTGCGCCACCACCTCATCGTCGCAGGCCGTCACACCCCGCTCCTGCAAGAGCGCCTTGGTCTCATCAAGGGTGAACGCCAGGTCGTCAGCACGGAAGGTGGTGACATCGCCCGCGGCCCGCAGGCGAGCCAGCGGCAGGCGGACTTCGCCACGAGTGGTCAACACGAAGTGGACCCAGGGCGGCATCCGTTCCACCACCCGGGCCAGGGAACGCATTTGCTCCGGCCCGGTCAGCACGTGGAAGTCATCCAGCACGATGCCGGTCGGGCCGGGAAACTCCTCGATTGCCGTGAGGATGGCTTCGTCGATCGCGTCCTCGCCTACGAGCTCGGGCGTGCGGAGCATGGCCAGGACATCGTCCAGCCGCATCGGATGGATGTGGTCGAGCGCGGCGGCGACCGCCTGGAAGAACCGGAGCGGATCGTTGTCCGACTCATCGAGCGAAACCCAGGCCACCGGAATCGCCGCCTGGCGCGCCCATTCCGCCACCAGCGTCGACTTCCCCCACCCCGCCGGCGCGGAAACGACCGTCAGACGCCCATCGGCCGCAGTTGCCAGCCGCTCGACCAGACGTGGCCGCGCAACGCCTGATGGCGGCGGGATCGTGATCTTCGACTGGCGCATCACGCTCCGCCAGGACGACAGTGCCCCGGGAGCTTCCTCAATCACCATGGATTCATCGTAGCAAATCGGCAGTTCACTCCATCCGTCAGCCGGGCAGGCAAGATCTCCACAGGCCCGTGACCAATTCGCCACATCTTTTCCCGAGAACCACCACACGCCGCCGTCATGCTCACTACCAGCGCGGACCGCCGATCCGCCATGGCCCTTCGTCACGATCTGCCCTGGAGAGAGCGCATGACCGT
>CAZNQC010000090.1:0-5222 GCA_964574825.1 uncultured Sphaerobacteraceae bacterium
GAGGATGCACAGACCTCCGCTGCATCGTATGTGCAGAGATGACTGCCGCAACGCGGAGGCCGAGCATCCCTACATTTTGCTATCGCTGCGGCGGTCTGCTGGAGGCCGTGCACGTGGTTTGGCGATCGGATGGCATGGTCGGGAGTGATCAATACCCGCTGCGGGACTTGAGGTCGGCCAGGGAGAATTCGGCGCTGCGCATGTAGTCAAGCTGGGCTGATTCGCGCTCGCGAATTCCGGCGACGGCATCGACCAACCCCTCCAGCACCTGGTCGGGCACGAGCACGATGCCGTTGCGGTCCCCGTGCAGGATGTCCCCCGGATTGACCACTTGCCCATCGAGTTCGATCGGTTCGTTAACCGACACGATCGAGAAGTTGCCGTGAGAGACGACCGGAAAGCGCATGAAGTAGTGGAAGCCGAGCGCATGGACTTCGTCGACATCGCGCAGGGCACCGTCGGTGACCATGCCCACGGCTCCGAGTTGTTGGGCGAGTGTCGCCATCATTTCGCCGGCGTAGGCACAGCGCTCCGGCTTGCCGCTGACATCCTGCACCGCGATCACGACCGGACCATCCATTGCCGCCACGGCGTCCCACATCTGCCAGTAGCCATCGCGGCTGGCAACCGCCCCAGGTTCCGAGGTCATCGTGACCGTGACTGCCCGGCCGACCATGACACCCAGATCGGGAAACTGACATTCGACCGCGCCCCCAATGAAGCCGTCGCAGCGATCGCGGACGTTGAACGTCTCGATGGCGTTGGCAACGGTGGGGCTATCGACCGAGCGGAGGAAGTCGAGGGTCTGGTTGGAAAGGGCGGTCATGCGGGTGGGCTCCTGCCGGTAAAGCGACGGAATCGGGTGCGAGCAGCTTACCGGCAGTGGCTGGTTTGGGGAAGGTCAGCCGGTGGGACCAAACCGTTCGGTGCGAATTGACGCCGGTTCGTAGCCGAGAGCGACCAGATTCGTGGCGACGGATTCGACGAATGGTGTGGGACCGCAGACATAGATGAGCGGCGTGTCAGCCGGAGGGGGAATCCGCTCGGCGAGCATGGCCGCATCGATCCGCCGGGCACCTCCGGTCCAATTCGGTGGCACGGCGCGGGTCAACGTGTAGGTGACCTGCAGGGATGGATCGTGGACGAGATCGCGGAGTTCTTCCCGAAAGAGCACGTCGCCCAAGGTGCGAAACGATGCCAGCAGCGTGGTGGGAATGGTTGCACCTGCCACGGCGCGGACTCGCAGCATCGCCATGAGCGGAACGAGTCCGGAACCGCCACCGATGAGGACGAGTGGTCCACCATCTTCCGGCCGCCAAACGAAGTGGCCGCCGATGGGACCCCGCACTTCGAACTGGTCGCCCTCGCGGACTTCTTCGGCCAGGTACGGCGAGACTTCGCCATCCGCGATAACCTCGACGGTCAATTCGATGCGATCGCCATCCGGAGCCGACGCGATCGAATAGCTGCGTTCGGCCTGGTAGCCATCCTCGGCGGTGAGGCGGAGGTCGACGTGCTGGCCGGCGAGATGGCCGGGCCAGCCAGGCACGTGAAGCAGCAACGTTCTGGCATGGGCGTTTTCCATGCGCGTGTCCGCCACCGTGGCGAGGCGCCAGGTCAGTCGCCCTGGTAGCGTTGTTCCTGCCATGGGTCTCCACGATCGTGATAACCGAGATCTTCCCAGAAGCCGGGCCGGTCGTGCGCGATGAGTTCGAGACGACGCACCCACTTGGCGCTCTTCCAGAAGTAAAGATGCGGCACGAGCAGTCGAGCCGGACCACCGTGTTCGGGATGCAGGTCTTCACCGCCGAAGGAATAGGCGATCCAGGCCTTGCCACCGGTGACATCGGCGAGCGGCAGATTGGTGGTGTAGCCGCCGTCGCAGTGGGCGATGAGATACGCCGCCGCGGGCTGGGCGCCGGCCAGCAGCGTGTCAAGCGAAACGCCTTGCCAGGCCGTGTCGAACTTCGACCATTTGGTGACGCAGTGGATGTCGGTGGTGATGGTTTCGTGCGGCAGGTTGAGGAACTCGTTCCACGACCATTGGTGGGGGAGGTCGATAAGGCCATCGATCCGCAGCGACCAGGTGTCCAGGGGCGTGTGGGGTGTGGGGCCGGCCGAGAGAACGGGGAAGTCGCGCGTGAGGTATTGGCCAGGAGGAAGGCGGGCAGCAGTATCGGGGTCGACGCGACGACCACGGAATCCGCGAGATACGACGTTGGACATGACTGGGCTCCTGGGGTGATCGTTGCGGGACGGCACCTGAGGACCATGGTACGGAGCCTGGAAGCTGGCGTCTACCGGCTGTACGACCAATTGGGAACTGGAGCCGTTTGGTGGGCACGCCATTGGCTCCTCGTGGCAGGAATCACGAAGGAGCGCGCCGTATGCCGCGGAGGCGGGACTGATTTGTGCCAATCAGGAGGCTGTTAACGCGCAACCGCCCGGGGGATGGCCCGGGCGGCTACAGACACCACGTTGAGGGAAGGGGGATGACTGCGTCGTGGCTGGCGAGGCAGTCAATATGGTGCTGTACCTATCGTAGGCCCTGGGAAGGGCGCTGCAATGGTCCAACCGTATAGTTTTTTGGGTACGTTGGAATGAGTTGAGGCGTGCGGGGGAGACTGCGTGGTTGCGAACCGCAAGTCTGCACTGCTGGCCCTGCCTCGAGTCGAGGTGAAGGTGGGCGACGGGCAAGGCTGCGCCAGGCAATTCCGAGCGTGAACGTACGGGTTTTCGTGCCTGACCCGGATGCTTTTCAGGAACGAGTCTCAATCCGTCCTTGTGCTACCATACCCACGGCAAAAACGGACCGGCGGCTGTTCCGGTTCGACCCCGCGGTGGGAGACGCGGCCCCAACGTCCTGCGTCGCCAATGAGCGGCAGCGACGACACCTGACCGGCGCTCGATACACCCGTCTCGCAGGGCGAGACGACAGAAAAGTCTGGGTACCATAGCGGGGGACCGGCGGCATTAACGGGCGCCAGCTCGAATGTGGAGCGAGTTTCTGTGCAGATTCAAGGTGAAAACTGGATCGTCGTGCTCTTCATGGTGGTGGTCGCCTTCGCCATGGGGATGCTGCTGCTGACGCTGAACCAGATCGTTGCTCCCAAGCGCCCCAACGCCATCAAGAGTGCCCCCTACGAAAGCGGTATGCCGGATGTGCGTCCGGTCCGCCCGAGCATCACCCCCCGCTTCTACCTCGTTGCGATGCTCTTCGTGATTTTTGACATCGAAGTGTTGTTCATCTACCCCTGGGCCGTCTCGTTCGACTTCCTGGGCCTCTTCGGATTCGTCGACATGATGGTATTCCTCGGGTTGCTCCTCATCGGTTACATCTACGCCTGGAAGAAAGGGGCCCTCGAATGGGTCTGATCGACGATCGCTTCGACAAGAACGTGTTCACCACGTCGCTCGACTTTCTGTTCAACTGGGGACGACGTTCGAGCCTCTGGTGGCTGCAATTTGGCCTCGCCTGCTGCGCGATTGAGATGATCGGCGCGTCGATGGCCCGCTGGGACCTGCCGGAGCGGTTCGGCATGTTGTTCCGCGCGTCTCCTCGCCAGGCCGACCTGATGATCGTGGCCGGAACCGTGACCAAGAAGATGGCGCCAATCGTGCGCACGCTCTACGACCAGATGCCCGAACCGAAGTGGGTGCTCTCGATGGGGTCCTGCGCCAACGTTGGCGGTCCCTACGACACGTACGCCGTGGTGCAGGGTGTTGATCAGGTGGTGCCGGTGGATGTCTACGTGCCGGGTTGCCCGCCAACGCCGGAGTCGCTCTATTACGGCATCCTGCAACTGCAGAACAAGGTGATCAAGTACGAGACCATGGCCCGGAAACAGGGTGTGGAGGCGGCCGAGGCCCAGCGCCTGGCGGATCGCGAAGAAGCGATGCTCGCCGGCTTGCGAGCCTGATCGGTGGTCCCGGATCGCACCGGGTGTGATGGAAGGACAACACCGTGACCGACGGTGACGTGAACAAGCAAAAAGCCGCGGCCAGCGACGCCCCCGAGGTTCCACGCGATTCCTCGGCGCCGATCGCCGACGCCCAGGAAGTGGTCGATGTCGTCTTCGATGAGTCGGAGACCGCCGAAGAGCACATGGGTGCGCGGAGCCTGGAAGACGTTCAGGCCGAACTCGACACCCTTGCGGCAGACGATTCCCAGTGGGGGCGCGATCTCTGGGTGGACGATGACCTCGAAAAGCATCCGGTAGTCCGGGTGCTGCGGATTGCCTATCCGGACGATGTGCTGGATGTGATCCGGTTTCGCGACGAGACCACCATTCACGTCACGCGCGAAAAGTATCGTGAAATCGCCTTCTACCTGCGCGATCACGAGCGCATCCTGCTGAACTTCCTGACCGACCTGACGGCGGTTGACATGCTGCGCATGCGCACGACACCGCGTTTCGATGTGGTTGCCCAGCTCTATTCGATTCCGAACCGGCGTCGGCTGCGCCTGAAGGCCGGTTGCGACGACGGCGAACCGGTCCCCTCGCTGGTGCCGGTCTGGAACGGTGCCAACTGGCTCGAACGCGAGGCCTACGACATGTTCGGCATCGTGTTCGAGGGGCACCCCAACCTCCGGCGCATGCTGCTGCCAGACGATTGGGAAGAAGGCCACCCGCTACGGAAGGACTATCCGCTGCGTGGGTGGAGTGAATTCCCTGTCTATAACAAGGAACGCACGGTTCCACGGGTCCGCACACGCTGGACCGGAAGGGGGGTATAGCCTCCATGTCGACATTGACCAACCACCCCGGCTCATCCGCCCTCGGCGACATTGAGAACTCGCCGCTGGGACGACCCGGTGAGACCGTGATCGAAGATGTGAATCCGCTGGGCTCACTGACCGTGTCCGACGAGGAGGACCTCGACAACGGCAACCGGTTGATGACCCTCAATATGGGTCCGCAGCACCCAAGCACGCACGGTGTGATGCGGGTGGTGATCCAGCTCGACGGCGAGATCATCACCGACTGCGATCCGGTGCTGGGGTACCTGCATCGGGGCACCGAAAAGATCGGTGAGGCCCACCGCTACGCGCAGGTCACGCCGTGGACCGACCGGACCGATTACGTTGCGGCGCCGCTCAACAACCTCGGCTACGTGATGGCAGTCGAGAAGCTCTGTGGGGTGGAAGCCCCGGAGCGTGCCCAGTATTGGCGCGTGGTGATGGCTGAACTCAGCCGGATCGCCTCGCACCTGGTCTGGCT
>CAZNQC010000090.1:5322-9442 GCA_964574825.1 uncultured Sphaerobacteraceae bacterium
TGCTGACGGCCAACCCGATCTGGAAGTCGCGCACCAAGGGGGTAGGAATCATCACTCCCGAGGCGGCCATTTCCTACTCCCTGACCGGCGCCTGCCTGCGCGGTTCCGGCGTGAACTACGACGTCCGCAAGGCGACTCCGTACCTGGTCTACGACGAACTCGATTTCGAGGTGCCACTGGGCCAGTACGGTGATACGTACGATCGCTACCTGGTGCGCATGGAAGAAATGCGCCAGTCGAACAAGCTGGTCAAGCAGGCGCTTGACCGGGTGGCCGCGATGGATACCCCGCTGATGGCCTACGAATCGGCCTACGTCATTCCGCCACACAAGGGCACGATGACGACGGCCGAGGACATGCAGCGCCACTTCATCTGGGTAATCAAGGGCTTCAACCCGCCGGTGGGCGAGGTGTGGCAGACGATTGAGCACTCCAAGGGCGAACTTGGCTACTATCTGGTGTCGGACGGAAGTCCAATGCCGTACCGGTTCCGGATCCGGACCCCGGACTTCGTGAACCTTGGCGTGTTGCCGCACATGGCCCAGGGGGCCATGCTGGCCGACGTGGTGGCGATGATCGGAACGATCGATATCGTGCTGGGGTCGGTTGACCGCTAACTTCGAATGGAACGTCCGGCCGCCCAGAGCAGCGCCGGTGGGGATGTGTGGGGACGGCTTGAGATGAGGGCAATCAGGGGAACATGGTAGACCAACCAATCTGGATCACGTTCATCGTGGCCTTCATCGTCCTGAATGTGCTGCTCATCTCCATGGCCTACATGACCTGGTACGAGCGAAAAGTGCTGGCCTACATGCAGGACCGGGTGGGGCCAACCCGCACCGGTCCGCACGGACTGCTCCAGCCGATTGCCGACGCGGTGAAGCTGCTGGGCAAGGAAGACCTGATTCCGGCCGCGGCCGACAGGATCGTCTTCATGTTTGCGCCGGTCGTGCTCTTCGTCGCGGCGCTGACGGCCGCCTCGGTGATCCCTTTCGGCGGCACGGTCGAAATCTTCGGCCGCAGCGTCAATCTTTACGTTACCGACCTGAATGTCGGCGCGCTCTTCGTCTTCGCGGTTGGCTCGATCGGCGTCTACGGGGTCATCCTCGGTGGATATTCCGCCGCCAACCGGTTCTCGTTGCTCGGTGCGCTGCGCTCGGCCGCCCAGGTGATCTCCTACGAACTGATCCTGGGGTTCTCGCTGGTGGGAGTGTTCATCCTCTCGGGCTCGCTCAGCCTGCGCGAGATCATGGAGAAGCAGCAGCAGACGATTTCGATTGGCCCGATCGACATTTCCAACTGGTTCATCCTCTCGCAGCCGCTCGGCTTCGTCATCTTCTTCATCGCCGCCGTCGCCGAGACCAACCGGTCGCCTTTCGACCTTCCGGAGGCCGAGACCGAACTGGTGGCAGGGTTCTACACCGAATACTCCGCGTTCCGCTTCTCGCTCTACTTCCTGGGCGAATACATCAACATGATCGTGATCTCGCTGTTCACGACCACGTTGTTCCTCGGCGGGACCGATGGTCCGGGCTCCGAAAAGTACTGGGGACTCGGCTTTCTCTGGCTCGTGCTGAAAACGATCCTCTTCCTCTTCTTCTATATCTGGCTGCGGGCGACACTGCCGCGGTTCCGGTTCGACCAGTTGATGGGCATGGCCTGGAAGGTTCTGATTCCGCTGTCGCTGATCAACATCGTGATCACGGCGTTCATTCGCCTGGTCGCCAATGGGCAGGTGTTCTAGCCATGACGAGCGTTCTCCAGCCCAGCACTGACACCTTCGGAGGAACGGCCTGATGTCGTGGGACGTGATCTTCTTCTACCTCATCGCCGCCGTGAGCGTGTTCACCGCCATTGGGATGGTGGCCGCGAAGAACCCGGTGCACAGTGCCATTTTCCTGGTGCTGTGCTTCGTGAACATCGCCGGCATCTTCGTGATGCTGGGAGCGGAGTTCCTGGCGGTCATCCAGATCATCGTCTACACCGGCGCGGTGATGGTGCTGGTGCTGTTCGTGGTCATGCTGGTGGATCCGGAGGATTTGCCGAGTTTCCATACGGCAGCGCCACTCCAACGCTACCTGAGCCTGATGCTGGGCGGTGTTCTGCTGCTGGAGATCGGCGCGGCGATTGTGACCCGCACCGGCATGGTCTCCTCCGGCTCGGCGACACCAGAGAACATCGCAGCGGTGGGCGGCAACGTCCAGGCGTTGGGTCGTGTGATCTATTCGAAATACCTGCTGGCCTTCGAAATCACGTCGCTGGTGCTGACGGTGGGTGTGATTGGCGTGGTGGTGCTGGGCTTGCCGGAACGACTTGGTGAACGGCTCCAGACCCGCCGCGGCACGATCAGCCTGTCGCACACCAAGGGCATCGATCCGGAACTGCCGGCTGGCCCGCGGGGTGAGACACCGATCAAGGTGAACCGCAATCGACCGGCTCCGGCACCAGCCGCCGACCGTGAACTCATTATGACCAAGGACCCCGATGCGCATACGCGTGTGGGTTCGGCCGTCGACCGGTAGGGGGGACCGCGAACCATGGGCGAACTAAGCGTCAATCACTTTCTGTTCCTGAGCGCGGCGCTCTTCATCATTGGCATGATGGGTGTGCTGACGCGGCGGAACATGCTGATCATTCTGATGTGCGTGGAGTTGATGGTGGCTGCCGTCAGCATTTCCTTCGTGGCATTCGCCTGGGAGAGCAACACGCTCAGCGGACAGGTGTTCGTGCTGTTCATGCTGGCGATTGCGGCAGCCGAATCCGCGGTCGGACTTGGCATCCTGCTGGCCCTGAGCCGGCGTGGCAAGTCGGTGGATGTTGACGCCCTGCAGGAACTCCGTGACTAACGCGACTGATCGAGGTGGCGGGGCCATGGGCCAGCGCCGGGTGGAGATCGAGACCGGATTGACCGGGTTGAGGACCTATTGATGGCAGATCTGCTTTTCCTGATTCCATTGGCGCCGTTACTGGCGTTCTGCATCAATATCGTGCTTGGCCGGTCGTTCATCCGCGACAAGGCGTACCTGATTGCGATTCCGGCGGTTGCCGTGTCGTGGGTGATGGCGCTGCTGGTGCTGCGCGACATCAACGCCAACGAGCATGCGATCAGCCAGCGGCTGTTCACCTGGATTCCGGCCGGCGATTTCAATGTCGGCGTGACGCTGTATGCCGACCAGTTGACGGCGATCATGCTGGTGGTGGTGACCACGGTCGGCCTGCTGGTGCACGTCTATTCCGTGGGCTACATGCACGGCGATCCGGGGTTCTACCGGTTCTTCTCGTACCTGCCGTTCTTCGTCTTCTCGATGTTGATGCTGGTGCTGGCGGACAACCTGCTGGTGCTCTTCGTCTTCTGGGAGGCGGTCGGTCTCTGCTCCTATCTCCTGATTGGGTACTACTTCCGCCGACGGTCAGCAGGCAATGCGGCCAGGAAGGCGTTCATCGTCAACCGGGTTGGTGACCTTGGCTTTGGCCTGGGCGTGATGCTGACCTTCTGGACCTTCGGCACCATCAACCTGCACGGGCCGGACGGCATCATCGAGAAGGCCTACGAATACCAGGCACTCGGGATCGCCGGCGCCACGATGACGCTGATCGGCATCCTGCTCTTCATCGGAGCCTGCGGCAAGAGCGCCCAGTTCCCGCTTCATGTCTGGCTGCCAGACGCCATGGAGGGCCCGACCCCGGTGTCCGCCCTGATCCATGCCGCGACGATGGTCACGGCCGGGATCTACATGGTGTCGCGCACCTACACGATCTTCATTTCGTCGGAAGCGGCGATGAACTTCGTGGCCGTGATCGGTATCTTCACTGCATTCATGGCGGCCACGATTGCGCTGACGCAGAACGACATCAAGCGCGTGGTCGCCTATTCAACGCTTTCCCAGCTCGGCTACATGGCCTTTGCGCTTGGCACCGGCGCCTGGGTGGCGGCGATCTTCCACCTGATGACGCACGCGTTCTTCAAGGGACTCCTCTTCCTTGGTTGTGGTTCCGTGATTCACGGGATGCACGAGGAACAGGACATCCAGAAGATGGGTGGCCTGCGCAAGCACATGCCGTTGACGTTCTGGACCTTCCTCATCGGCGCGGCGGCCAATGCAGGTATCTTCCCGCTGGC
>CAZNQC010000090.1:9542-13413 GCA_964574825.1 uncultured Sphaerobacteraceae bacterium
TTCGTCGGCTTCCCGCCGGAAGATGGCTGGATTCACACCTTCCTGCATCACACCTTCGAACACGTCCATGCTCATCACGTCTCGATGGAGATGACCTGGACCTTCGGCATCGTCTCGACCGTCGTGGCCGTCAGCGGCCTGGTGGTTGCCTGGCTGACCTATCATCGCGGCATCATCAGCAACGTGGCTCTTGGCGAGCGGTTCCCGGGTGTGTACCAGTTCCTGCTCAACAAGTGGTACTTCGATGAGCTCTACCAGAAGGTCATCGTCAATCCGCTCAAGAGCACAGCCATGTTCCTGTGGAAGGTGGTGGATGTCGGCGTGATCGACGCGGCCGTGAATGGCGTGGCGACCGGAATCGCCGCAACCAGCCAGCGACTGCGCACGGTGCAAACCGGGATCGTGACCAATTACGTGCTGGCGATTGCGCTGGGCATGGTGGTGCTGGTTGGAGTGTATCTGGCTGGATTCTCGAACCTCTTCCGCTAGGACGGAAGCGCGGCACCTGGTTGGTGCCGGATTGGACCTGGACGACTGGCGTGGGCAGAGGGCCCACCCGAACGAAGACTCGATGACGAGGGGTTAGCGTGGATAGTTTTCCGTTACTGAGCCTCATAGCATTCCTGCCGGCGCTCGGTGCGTTGGGGATTCTGTTCGCGCCGAAGGCATCGGAGACCGCGCCCCGGACGATTGCTGTCGTTGTTGCCATTGCCAGCCTCGTGCTGTCGCTGGTGATGGTGCTGCAGTTCGAGCGCAATGCCGACTTCCAGTTCACCGAGCATCATGTCTGGCTCAAGGACCTGGGCATCAGCTACTTCATGGGGGTCGACGGTATCGCCGTGCTCCTGATCGTGCTGACCACCCTGTTGTCCCTGATTGCCATCGTCTGGTCGTGGGACACGATCACGACCCGGCGTCGCGAGTACTACATCGCGATGCTGTTGCTCGAAACCGGCATGATCGGCGTCTTCATGGCGCTGGACCTCTTCATCTTCTACATCTTCTGGGAACTGATGCTGATTCCGATGGCGTTGCTCATCGGCATCTGGGGATCCTCGAATCGCGTCTACGCCGCCATCAAGTTCTTCCTCTACACGTTGTTTGGCTCGTTGCTGATGCTCGTCGGCGTCGTGGCGACCTACCAGGCCTACTTCAACGAAACCGGCATTCGCACGCTCAACGTGCTGGAACTCCAGAAGGGGGTGGAGCTGGGGGCCTACTCCAGCACCTTCCAGTTCTGGGTGTTCGCGGCCTTCTTCATCGCCTTTGCGGTGAAGGTGCCGATGTTCCCGTTCCACACCTGGCTGCCCGATGCCCACGTGGAAGCACCAACGGCGGCCTCGGTGATTCTGGCGGCGGTCATGCTCAAAATGGGCGGCTACGGCATGCTCCGGTTCAACCTGCCCCTGTTCCCGGACGGAGCATCGGACTGGACGCCGGTCGTCATCACCCTCTCCATCATCGGCATTATTTACGGTGCGCTGGTGGCCCTCGTGCAGCCGGACATGAAGAAGCTGGTGGCCTACTCCTCGGTCAGCCACATGGGGTTTGTGACGCTTGGTATCTTCATCGGCAACATGCTCGGCCTCGAAGGGGCGATGCTGGTGATGCTGGCCCACGGGTTCAACACCGGTGGTCTCTTCCTCTGCATTGGTGTCATCTACGAACGTGCGCACACCCGCGAGATCAAGGCCTTCGGCGGCATTGCCAGTCGCATGCCGCTCTGGTCGGCGATGTTCATGCTCTTCATGTTCGCCAGCATTGGTCTGCCCGGCATGTCCGGCTTCGTCGGCGAGTTCCTGGTCGCCCTTGGCACCTGGGACTACAACCCGTGGGCGGCACTCTTTACCTTCTCCGTCGTCATTTTCGCCGCCTGGTACATGATGTGGATGTTCCAGCGCGTGGTATTTGGCCGGGCCTGGGGCCAGCCGCCCGACCCGGGTGACACTGCGCTGACTCCGGGTGAACTCAACGAACTGAAGCAGGCGGGCATCTTCCTCGGTCATGGTGACGACGAGGAGCATGGAACCTACGATTCGGGTATGGACGACAATCTGCACCTGCGGCCGGTTTCCGGTGCCGATCACGGTCACGACGACGCGCACGGCCATGACGATCATGGTCATGGTGACGACGAAGTGGCAGAAGGCAGCTATCCGACGCATGATGGGCAGATGAACAGCCTGCATTGGCCTGACCTGAACCTGCGTGAAAAGCTGACGCTCTTCCCGCTGGCAGCCCTGACGATCATCTTCGGTGTCTATCCGAAGCCCCTGCTGGAGATCATGGAACCCAGCCTGAAGGCCATTCTCGACGGCGCCCTGCGCGTGGTCGGTAACTAGGCGGAGCCCGAAGCGATGCATTTCGAACTAATCGTTCCCAACTTCGGGATATTGTGGCCACAGTTCGTGGTCTTCATCACGGCGGTGGTGCTGTCGCTGGCCGATGCGTTCCTGCCGAAGGACAAGCACTACACCTGGCTGACGGCCATCTCGCTGGTCGGCTACGGGCTGGGCCTGGTGCTGCTGATTGGGCAGCACGGCACCAACGAGTCGACCTTCTATGGGCTCTTCCGGGCCGATGGCCTGACCGTCTTCCTGTCGCTGGTCATTCTGGTAGCGGCAGTGCTGACCGTGCTTGTCTCCGCCAGCTATGTGGAAAACCTCGAAGGCCGGATGCCACTTGGTGAGTACTACACATTGCTCGCGTTCGCGGTGCTGGGAGCGCTGTTGACCTCGGCGGCGGGCGACATGGTGATGCTCTTCGTCGGCATCGAGCTCTCGTCGCTGGCCACCTACATCCTGACCGCCTTCGCCAAGCGCCGCACGTCGGCCCTGGAAGGCGCCCTCAAGTACTTCCTGCTCGGACTCTTTGCCTCGGCCATTCTGCTCTATGGCATGGCCTGGATTTACGGTTCGACGGCTTCGACCGACCTCGACGAGATTGCCTTCCAGCTGCAGGGGATGGTGCAGGGCCAGAATGCGCTCGAAGCTTCACTCCTGCTCGGGTTGCTCCTGGTGATCGTCGGCATTGGGTTCAAGATGGCGGCGGTGCCGTTCCACTTCTGGACACCGGATGCCTATGACGGCGCCCCCACCCCAGTCACCGGCTTCATGTCGGTGGTGCCCAAGGCGGCAGCGTTTGCGGCCGCGGTGCGCTTGCTGGTCCAGGGGCTGGCGCCGTTGCGCGATGACTGGTTCTACGTCATCGCCGTGCTTGCCGTGATTACGATGATCTTCGGAAACCTGGTCGCGATTTCGCAACGCAACGTCAAGCGTATGCTCGCCTACTCATCGATTGCCCATACCGGATACATGCTGGCCGGTCTGGCGGCATACAAGACGCAGGAAGGATTCAGCACCGGCGGTGGGGACAACCTCGCGATTTCCAGTGTGCTGTACTACCTGCTGGCCTACACTTTCATGAATATCGGCGCCTTTGCGGTGGTGGTCTGGATCCAGCATCGCGGACGGGGCATGGAGTTGGAAGACTTCGCTGGGTTGGGTACTTCCAATCCGCTGGCCGCCGCTGCGATGACGATCTTCCTCATCTCGCTGATGGGCATTCCGCCGACGATTGGCTTCTATGGCAAGTACTACGTAATCGTGGCGCTGATCGAGTCCGATCTGCTCTGGCTGGCGCTGGCGATTGTGGTGATGTCGGCCGTGAGTGCGTTCTTCTACCTGCGGGTGGTGGCCACGATGTACTTCAGTGGCGGTAAGGACAACCTGCGCTCGGCGTCGACCCCGCTCCTCAACTTCGGCATCCTGGCGATGGTGATCGGGGTGTTCGCCCTCGGCCTGTTCTCCGAGTCGATCATCAACCTGGCCAATGACTGGTCGTCGGCCCTGACGCTGACAGCACAGGTGAT
>CAZNQC010000091.1:0-8459 GCA_964574825.1 uncultured Sphaerobacteraceae bacterium
GGCCCACTGGTCAGGCCAACTTGCGCGCGCCAACCAGTGGATGGGTCCCCGCGTCCTGTGATTGCGGACCAGGGGTGACCGTGCAACCCAGCTCTGTCGTGTCCGCCTGGGGTGGTGACGCCCCGTTGGTGGGGTTACCACGCCCACTTTGCACCCTGACCGGCCGCGAGCAGTTCCCCGCATGCGTGGTCACTCCGGAGCACCCGGCGGACATCCTCGACGAATTGCCGCTGGCGATCGAGCTGGCCGCGGCCCGATGTCGCATCATGGCGCCCCACGAACTCCGCCTCCGGGTGCAGGACGCGGTGGGGGTGCTGGCGGGCAACAGCCCGGCGGCTGACACTTCCCGATACCCCACCCCTGCCTTCCCGGCACCATGCCCCACCCATGGGGGATAGCCCACCCCGGAATCCTCCCGCTCCCCTGCTCGGACAGTGGGTGCTTCTTCGCCAGAATCGAACTCGGATCGATCGGGCCGCCGAGTTGCCCGATCCGAACTGTTTCGGCAAGGAGCCCATGGTGTCCCGTTTCTCCTTTTCTCCCCAGCGCATGGCTGGTGCCAGTGCCCGGCATCCCTGGCGCACGCTTGGTGCCTGGGTGCTGCTGCTGGTCGTCGTGACCGTGCTGTCTGCCGCCTTTGGTGGGCCAATGACCGGTGAAGGTATCCGCTATACAACCAATCCCGACTCCCAGGTGGGGTGGGATCTGATCGACGAACATTTTGGCGAAGACAATGGCGCATCCGAAACGATCGTCGTGCACTCCGACGCGTTGACCGTGGACGATCCGGCCTTCCAGTCCGTGGTCGAGGCGACGATTGCCGGGCTTGGCGACTGGCAGGACGACATCGCTTCCGTAGTGAATTACTACGATGCGGTGGAAGCTGGTGCCCCGGAAGCCAGCCAGCTTGTCTCAGCGAACCAGCATTCGCTGATCATCCCGGTGAGCTTCCACGATGTGCCGGACGAGTACATCGAGCGCGGCGAAGACTTCATCGCCGATGCCCAGGGCGCCGCAACCGACGAGGTGCAGGTCTATACCGTTGGCGATATCAGCGGCAACGCGACCTTCGGCAAGATCGCCGAGGAGGACCTGAGCAAGGAAATCAGCATTGGCTTGCCGGTTGCCGGCATCGTGCTGGTAGTCGTGTTCGGCGCGTTGCTCGCCCCGGTGCTGCCCCTGATGATCGGGCTGGTCTCGATCGCGGTCACCAGTGGCTTCGTGCTGCTGCTCGCCAACCTGATGGTGATGGACTCGACCACCTCGAGCCTGGTCTCGATGATTGGTCTCGCGGTTGGGATCGACTACGCCCTCTTCTTCTTCGCCCGGTATCGTGAGGAGCGTCGCGATGGCGCGCTCAAGATGGATGCCATCGAGCGCGCCGGTGGCAGCGCTGGCAAGGCCGTGATGTTCTCTGGCGCAACGGTGATTCTGGCGCTGCTCGGCCTGTTGCTGCTGCCGATCAACTTCTTCCATGGCATGGGCGTCGGCTCGGCGCTGGTGGTGGTCGTCGCGGTTGCGGCGGCAATGACGCTGCTGCCTGCCCTGGTCCGCCTGATGGGCGACTGGGCGAACTTCCCGCGCTTCGACACGATTCGCAAGCTGAAGCGACAGGATCAGACTGGCTACTCCGAGTTCGAAACGCGGATCGGGAGCGGACTGTGGGGCCACCTGGCCTCGGCCGTGATGCGCCGGCCCGTTGCCTGGCTGGCGGGATCGCTGACGATCCTTCTCCTCTGTGCTGCCCCGGTGCTGGCGATCAACATCGGTTCGCAGGAAAGCAGTTCGCTGCCGGAAACCGATTTCACCCGCGGCTTCACCATCCTGGCCACCGACTTCTCGGCTGGCATGGAATCACCGGTGCGGATCGTGGTTGACGGTGATGCCACCGATCCTGCCACCCAGGCCAGCGTGGCCGAGTTCGTCTCGGTGCTCGAAGCGGACGACGCGTTCGGCCCGGTGAGCACGTCGATCAGCCCTGACAACCAGGTGACGATGGTTGAGGCGATCACGAAGGCCGATCCCTATTCGGCGGACGCGGAAACGGTGGTCAAGGACCTGCGCGGTGAGACGATCCCGGCGGTGTTTGGCGAGCAGGCCGGTCAGGTCTATGTGACAGGGTCCACGGCCGACACGATCGATTTCGACGATGCACTCGTAACCTACCTGCCGATCGTCTTCGCCTTCGTGCTGGGTCTCAGCTTCGTCCTGTTGATGATCGCCTTCCGCTCGGTGCTGGTGCCGTTCACCTCCATCCTGCTCAATCTCCTCTCGGTGGCAGCCGCCTATGGTGCGGTGGTGGCAGTCTTCCAGTTCGGTTTCCTGGCCGATGCGTTCGGGTTCACCCAGGTCGACACCATCACCAACTGGTTGCCGGTGATGCTCTTCTGCATTCTCTTCGGCCTCAGCATGGACTATCACGTCTTCCTGCTGAGCCGGGTGCGCGAGCACTACGATCACACCGGCAACAACGAGGAAGCGGTGCGGGTTGGCCTGCAGCAGACCGGACGCCTGATCACCGGTGCCGCCCTGATCATGGTTGCCGTGTTCTCTACCTTCGCGGGCGGCCGGCTGGTCGAAATGCAGCAGATGGGCTTCGGTCTGGCCTTCGCGGTGCTGCTCGATGCGACGCTGATCCGCACCGTGCTGGTGCCCGCCACCCTCAAGCTCTGCGGCAACGCCAACTGGTACCTGCCGCGCGGCCTGCGCTGGCTGCCAGACTTCCGGGTCGAGGGTGACCTGAAGCCGGTTTCGCTGCCGAAGCGCCCGGCGCAATGGACCCCAGTGTCCACACCCCTGGCTCCGGGGAGTGGCCCGGTCGCGGGCGAATAGCTCCCCTCGCGCAACGTAAACACAACCTGCGACCCGGTCTGGCCACATTGCCGGACCGGGTCGTTGGGTGTTGTGGCGTCAGGAGTCCGCAGCGGATTCCACAAAACGGACCATCAAGGCTACAGCCTGCTCCGATGACAACGCCTGGTGGTGCACCAGCGATGACCAGGTGGTGAAGTCGAGCGCATGGCCAATGGCGGCCAGGCGGAGGGGATGCGGCTCGGTATCGTCCCAGCCCTCTGCCAACAGGCGGCCGATGTGCTCCAGCAGGCCGAGCAATGGGGCGATGGAGGCGGCCAGTTCGGGCACGCGCGGCATGTCGCGCATGCCATTGGCGATCATCTGCTCGTTCGCCGCATACCACGCGTAGAGACCAGTCAGGGCAAGGCTCAGTCGCAGGCGAGGATCGGGAATATCCGCGAGCGGAGCTGGATCGGGTGGGGGATTGGTCGCCTGCCAGTGAGCGGTGCAGGCCGCGAACAATGCTGCCTCGTCGGGAAAGTGCTTGTACACGGTGACCCGTTGCACCCCGGCCTGGTCGGCAATGGCACTGATGGTCGTTTCCGCCGGGCCGACGGTGCCATGCAGGTTCACGGTGGCTTCGACGATGCGCTGGCGCGTCTCGGCCTGTTGTTCGGCGCGACGCCGTTGGCGATAGGCACGGGGCACGTGGTTGCTCCAGAGATTCACTATACAACCGTGTCTGCCGGATATTGACGCGGCGCCGGGCGAGGAGTATGATGCTCTTGTGTTCACTATACAGGACTGTATAACGGAATAACGCAAGGGACCCATCGTCACCCGCATTACTCCACCTCGGCCTGGTCCGGGTTGGAAGGAGTTTGACATGTCCAGTGCAACACAGGTCGTTATTGAGCCCGATGCCGGTATCCACACCCAGCTGGCCGGGTTGGGCGCGATCGAAAAGTTCGCCGCCGAAGCCACGGGTGGCGCGTTCTCCGTGGTCGAGCACCCCATGGCGGTCGGCACCCTTGCCGCCCCGATGCACACCCACACCCGGGAAGACGAATACTCCTGCGTGCTGGAAGGGTTGGTGGGGGTACGAATCGGGGATGATGAGTATGTTGCCGGACCCGGCTCCTACGTGCTGAAGCCGCGTGGCATTCCTCACACTTTCTGGAACGCCGGGGACGTTCCGGCCCGCCTGATCGAGATCATCTCACCGGCCGGTTTCGAGCACTTCTTCGTGGAAATGGGGGCAGTGATGGCCGCCTGGGCCCCCGATGCCGAACCAGACTTTGGGGCCCTGATGGCCCTTGGCGCGAAATATGGCATCACCTTCCACATGGAGAGCGTGCCCGACCTGCTCCAGCGTCACCACCTGCGGCTTGGCTGAGCCCTGACCTGATCCAGCCAGCGGTCCGGTTCCCGCTCCGTCTCCGGACCGCTGGTGTGCCACATCCAGGCCGGTCAGAGAGCCGCCGGACGACTGGCGGTGTGGTGGGGGCGGAACGCCAGCAACGAGAGCCCCGCCAGCACCACGATCACCGTCGAACCTTCATGCCCGACCACGCCGAGCGGGAGCGGGATGCCCACGAAGAGCGTGGAGATTGCGAGGGTGGCGATCACCAGCAGCGCGAAGCCGATGGAGAGCCGGATGATCCGTCGCATCCGGCGGCCGAGCGAGATCGCGAACGGCAATTGCCGCAGGTCGCCGGTGATCAGCACCATGTCGGCCGTTTCCAGGGCGATATCGGTACCCCCGGCCCCCATCGCGATGCCGAGGTTGGCCACCGCGAGCGCGGGCGCATCGTTGACGCCATCGCCCACCATCGCGACGTGCCCGTTTTGGGCCATCTCCTTGATCTTCTCCAACTTGTCGGCCGGTTGCAGGTCGGTGTAGACGGCATCCAGCCCAAGCTCATCGCCGATTGCCTGGCCGACGAGCGCATTGTCGCCGGTCAGCATCACGATCTGACGAATCCCCAGATCGCGCAGCCCCTGGATGGCTTCGTGGGCACCCGGGCGGACCTGATCGGCCACCCCGGCCACGGCCCGGAAACCATCCCGGTCGGCAGCAATGACGGCCGTTCGGCCCTGCCGGCGGAGGCGATTGGCGGCTTCGAGCACCTCCGGTTCCAGCTCGATACCCAGGTTGGCGAAGAGCGTTTCGTTGCCGACCACGATGTCGCGATCGTCAATAGTGGCCACAACCCCGCGGCCCGGGTCGGAATCGAAGCTGGCGGGCGTCACGATCTCGATCCCCTCGTTCTCGGCACCGTTGATGATGGCGCGCGCGATGGGGTGTTCGGAGAAGTGCTCGGCAGCAGCAATCAGGCCAAGTGCTGCTTCCCGCGAATGGGTGCTGAAGACCTCCAGGTCGGTCAGCACCGGTTTCCCGAGAGTCAGGGTGCCGGTCTTGTCGAAGGCAACGGTGTCGATCACGCCGACCGCGTCGAGGTGGCTGCCGCCCTTGACCAGCACGCCTCCCCGGGCTGCGCTGGCAATGGCCGAAAGCGTGGCCGCAGGTGTCGAGATGACGAGCGCGCAGGGCGACGCCACCACCAGCAGGGTAATCGCCCGGTAAAACGCATCCCCCACGTCTTCGCCCAGCAGCATGGGGATCACGCCAACCAGTGTGGCGAACACGATGATGCCAATCGCGTACGGCCCCTCGAAGGCATCGGTGAAGCGCTCTGCGCGGCCTTTCTCGTCCTGGGCAGAAGCAACCATTCGAGCGATTCGTGCCAGCGTCGACTCTGACGACAACCGGGTAACTGAAACCGTGATCGACCCCGACCCATTGATGGTTCCGGCAAAGACTTCGTCGCCAGATTCCTTGCGCACCGGCATCGACTCCCCGGTGATGGCCGCCTGGTTCACATCGGTGGTGCCGCCGATGACGTTGCCGTCGGCAGGGAGCTTCTCACCGGGACGCACCACGACCAGGTCACCGATGGCCAGGTTGGCAACCGGTACCTCGCGCTCGGTGTCGCCAACGAGCACGCGCGCGGTCGGCGGTGTCAGATCCATCAGCTTGCGTACGGCCGAGCGGGTACGGTCGAGCGCGTAGTGCTCCAGGGCGTTGGACGTGGAGAAGAGCGCGAGCAGCATGGCGCCCTCCGCCCAGGCGCCAAGTATGGCGGCGCCGATGGCGGCGGCAACCATCAGCAGGTCGATGTTGACCGACCCATGAAAGAGGTCGGTGATGGCATCCCGCAGTGCCAGCGCTCCACCGGCAACGTAGGCCACCAGATAGATGGCGATGACGATCACCGGCGAAGCATTCGTCCAGAGCTCGAGCCCGAACGCGATGGCGAGCGCCAGCCAGGTCAGGGCGGCTGCGCCGATCAGCAGATGATCCTTCCACGCGGAAGTCTCTGAATCGTCGGTTGGGGCTGATGAAGTTGGGAGGGTAAGGGCGCCTTGCACGGAATCCTCCTGTGCCAGATGGTGAGCAAGTTAGTCGGAATCATTCCTACATGCGAATAATTCTCAATAACGGGAGTGTACCAGACCGGCCGGGAAAATAGGGGTTTCCGGCAATCGCCGACCCGGTGCACCTGTCGCCGGTTGAATAGGGAACTCGCGCTGGGCCTGGGGTGCGACTGATGGGCGCGCAGCCCGTGTCCTGGGCACTCCCGGCTGCTGGCAGAACTGACTGTCAATCGTCGTTTCTTTTGTGTCATACTGTACGGACAGTCTATGCGATGCGTAGTGGCTTTGGGCGAGGGGATGGCATGGTCACGATAACGGTCGGCGGGGATCTGGTCTTCCGGGCAGAATTCGAGGAGGAAGCGGCACCACACACGGTGGCTGCCTTCCGCAACCTGCTGCCATACACGCAGAAGCTGATCCAGGCGCGGTGGAGCGGTGAGTCCGGCTGGATTCCACTGGGCGAGTTCCAGTTGGGGGTCGGGATCGAAAATGCCACCAGTTACCCGGCAGCCGGCGAGATCCTGTTTTATCCAGGCGGCTATTCGGAAACCGAGATCCTGTTTCCCTACGGTCGATCGTGTTTCGCCAGCACCATGGGCCAACTGGCCGGCAACCACTTCCTGACGATCGTGGAAGGCAAGGAGCTGCTCCGGGAGGCCGGGCGGCGCATTGTGTGGGAGGGAGCCCAGGAGATCATCTTCTCCATCGACTGAGTGTGGTGAAATGCCAGATTGCGGCTGTGCAATTTGGACAATTCGTGGTGACAGGGGTCCATGTGTACCCAGTACAATCGGCTGGGACCGGCCGGGGCGGCGTGACTCCCGGCAAGCATTTTGCGAGGAAGGACGTTTGCATGTCGCTCTACCGTTCGGCTGAGTCTCTTTTCCAAACGCGCGTAAGTCGCCGCACCCTGGCTGCTGGTGCCGGTGCATCACTGGCTCTGGCCGGATTGGGCAAGGTCGGTGCCCAGGACGATGAGCCATTCAAGGTAGCCTTCATCTATGTTGGCCCGATTGGCGACGGCGGGTATACCTACGCCCACGATCAGGGGCGGCTGGCCCTGCAGGACGCCCTGCCAAACGTTGAAACCGCCTACCTCGAGAGCGTCCCTGAGGTGCAGGCTGACGTGGAGCGCGCCGTGCGTGGCTATGCCGAAGAGGGGTACGACGTGATCGTCGCCACCTCGTTTGGGCACGGTCCTGGTCTGCTGGCTGTCGCGCCGCAGTACCCCGATATCGAGTTCATCCACATTTCGGGCTACCAGACGGCCGACAACGTCAGCACCGCCTTCGGCAAGATCGAGGAATCACGCTATGTGACTGGTGTGGTTGCGGGCGAGATGTCCGAAACCGGCAAGCTTGGCTATGTGGCCGCGTTCCCGATTCCGGAAGTGATTCGCGGCATCAATGCCTTCACCCTTGGCGCCCAGTCGATCAATCCGGACGCAACCGTCCAGGTCGTCTGGACCAACACCTGGTACGACCCCACCGTGGAGAGCGCGGCGGCACAGTCGCTGGTCGACCTTGGCGTCGATGTCATCGCCCAGCACCAGGACACACCCGGACCGCAGCAGGTGGCCGAATCCGCTGGCATCTACGGCGTTGGCTACAACACCGACATGTCGCAGTTCGCCCCGGAAGCCGTGCTGACCAGCGCGATCTGGAACTGGGGAGCCTATTACATCTGGGCGGTCGAGCAGATCCAGGCCGGAACCTGGGAAGGCGGAAACCAGTTCTGGGGTTCGTGGCAGGACGGCGTGGTGGACATTGCTCCCCTTGCTGACTTCGTGCCTGCCGACCTTGCCGAGCAGGCATTGGCGGTGGCTGACGAGTTCAAGAGCGGCACCCGCGGTGTGACCGACATCTTCACCGGCCCGATCCTCAACCAGGATGGTGAAGAGGGCATTGCCGAAGGCGTCTCCTACTCCGACGAAGAGATCCTGAACATGAACTGGTTCGTCCAGGGCGTGCAGGGCAGCGTCGAAGGGTAGGAACCGACCGGAGATCGGGCATTCCGCAGGAAATGCCCGATCTCGGATTCTTGTCCGTGTCGGTTTCCATTCGGGCCGTGATATCCGTAGGGGCGACTCCTTGTCGCCCCGCTGCTGCACGATTCCAATTCCTCCGGTCGGGCGATTCGGGGACGTGACCAATCGAGCATCATCCGGAGGGGACGACTCCTTGTCGCCCCGGCCCTGCCCAAATCTCATTCCGCTCGATCCGGCGATT
>CAZNQC010000091.1:8559-13385 GCA_964574825.1 uncultured Sphaerobacteraceae bacterium
CGACTCCTTGTCGCCCCGGCCCTGCCCAAATCTCATTCCGCTCGATCCGGCGATTGTGAGACTGCGGCAAGAGGTAACCATGGAACCATCGGGGTAGGGGCGGACCTGCCGCGATCGGGCACGAAATGTCCCGCTCAACGAGCACGTTGTCCGCCCGGCCCTGTTGCGCTCATGAAACGGCCAGGCGACGGCCAGGGAGAAGGAGAGGGCGGCGTTGACCGAGGAGACCCACCAACCGATGGCAGGGACCGGTCCGGCAATGGTGGCAGCCGAGGCTGACGAAGCGGTGGCGATGATTGGCATCACCAAGCGCTTCGGTGCGGTGACCGCCAACGACGACATCACCTTCATCGCACGCAAGGGTGAAGTTCATGCCCTGATTGGCGAAAACGGGGCCGGAAAGTCGACCCTGATGAGCATCCTGGCAGGCCTCTATCGCCCGGACGCGGGCGAGCTGAGGATTGGCGGGCAGCCGGTGCAGTTCCGGTCACCAGCCGATGCCATCGCCGCCGGGATCGGCATGGTCTATCAGCATTTCATGCTGGTGGACTCCTTCACTGTCGCCGAGAACATCGTGCTGGGGATGCCTTCCACCGGGTTGAGCCTGCACCTGGATGAAGCCTCCGCCCGGCTGCGGGACTTCAGCCAGCGCTACGGTCTGGCCATTGATCCCGATGCGCATATCTGGCAGCTCTCGGTTGGTGAGCAGCAGCGGGTGGAGATCGTGCGCCTCCTGATCCGGGGCGCGACGACGCTTGTGTTCGACGAACCAACCGCCGTCCTGACTCCCCAGGAGAGCCAGGACCTGATTCGCACTCTGCGCGCACTGGCGGCCGAGGGCTACTGCGTCATCTTCATCTCCCACAAGCTCGACGAAGTTGCCGCCGTGGCCGACCGGATCACGGTGCTGCGCCATGGCCGCATCATTGACACGATCGACGCGGAGGGCGCGAACCGCCGCGACCTGGCGCGCATGATGGTGGGCCGGGAACTGGCGGGTGTTCTCCTCGCGGAAGAGGACGTCGATGCCCGGCGCAAGGGGGAGGTAACCCTTGCCCTGGCAGATGTGCGCGCGATGGGCGACAAGGGATTACCTGCCCTGAACGGGGTGTCATTCGAGATCCGGGCTGGCGAAACCCTGGGCGTGGCAGGGGTTGCCGGGAATGGTCAGCGCGAACTGGCCGAAGTGATCACTGGCCTGCGATCAGTTACGTCCGGCAAGGTGACCTTGCTGGGGCGGGACGTGACCAACGGTTCCCCCCGGTCCATTGCCCGGGCTGGCATGGCCCACGTGCCGGAGGATCGGCTGGGCACCGGGTTGGTGGGATCGCTCGACCTGGCCAGCAACTCGATCCTTCGCAACTATCGCCGGAATCCAATCTCCCGTGGGGCCGTGCTGGTCAAGGGCGCCATCGATCGCTTCACCGACGGCCTCATTACCAACTACGACGTGCAACCGGCCAATCGAGCGGCCCGGGCACGCGACCTCTCGGGCGGGAACCAGCAGAAACTGCTGATTGCCCGGGAACTTGCGGGTGAACCCGCTGCCATCGTTGCCGTCCATCCCACGCGAGGGGTGGATGTCGGTGCGTCGGAGGCGATTCACGACGTGCTCCGCGCCCAACGCCTGCGCGGGGCGGCAACCCTGTTGATCTCCGAGGACCTCGAGGAACTCATGCACCTCTGCGACCGCATCGCCGTGCTCTACGAGGGAAGCGTGATGGGTATTGTGCAGCCGCATGAGGTCGACGCCGAAACGATTGGCCTGATGATGGCTGGCACTCGCCTGGATGCGGTGGTGGCGGCATGAGCGCGGCGGCAACGACAGGCGGCCCACCCACTGGTGGCTGGAAGCTCGAGCGGGTGTCGAAGCCGTCGCTGGCAGCCCAGTTCGTGGTGCCGGTTGTCTCGATTCTCGCCGCCATGCTGGTGGGGTCGATCATCATCCTGCTGGCCGGTGAGAATCCGCTGACGGTCTACCGAACGATGCTCGATGGCGCGTTTGGGTCCTACTACAAACGGTCGGAAACGCTGGTCAAGATGATCCCGCTGCTGCTGACCGCGCTGGGTGTGGCAGTCGCGTTTCGCATGCAGTTGTGGAACATCGGGGCCGAGGGGCAGTTCTACTTCGGGGCGATCTTCGCCACCTGGGTGGCACTCTATGGGCTGCCCGACGCGGGACCGTGGATCGTCATTCCGGGCATGGTGGTGGCGGGGTTGGTTGGCGGCGGCATCTGGGGCGCGATTCCAGGTCTGCTGCGCGGTTACCTCGGGGTCAACGAAACCATCACGTCGCTGATGCTCAACTATGTCGCGATCCTGTTTTCCTCGTGGCTGGTCCATGGGCCGTGGAAGAATCCGCAGGGTTTCGGCTTCCCCGGCACGGCCACATTCTCGGCTGCCACCTACCTGCCAACCTGGGGCACGACTCGCGTTCACCTCGGGCTGATCTTTGGTCTGGTGGCCGCCGTCATCCTCTACTTCGTCTTCCAGCGCACCCGCTGGGGCTATGAAATCACCGTGGCGGGGAACAACGAACGGGTGGCGCGATACGCCGGGATGGCGACTGCCCGGAACATCGTCATCGTCTTCATCGTCTCCGGGGCCTTGGCGGGATTGGGCGGCATGACGGAGGTGTCCGGCATTGCCCATTCGCTCCAGCGCGAACTCTCGCCGGGGTATGGCTACACCGCCATCATCATCGCCTGGCTGGGGAGGCTGAACCCATTCGGCATTATCGTTGTCGCGTTCCTGATGGCGGCCCTGCAGGTGGGTGGAGACCAGATCCAGTTGTCGCTCGGGTTGTCATCGGCAGTCGCGCCGATGCTACAGGGCATCATCCTCTTCTTCCTGCTGGGTGGCGATTTGTTGACCCGTTACCGCATCGTGCGGCGCACACCCGAGGTGACCGCATGAGTGATGTCTTCACGATCTCGTTTCTGACCTCGGTGCTGGCGGCGGCCATGATGAGTGGTGTCGCCATCCTCTACGCCGGGTTGGGAGAAACGCTGGCCGAGCGATCCGGCGTGCTCAACCTCGGTGTCGAAGGCATGATGCTGATGGGCGCGCTGGCCGGATTCGCGGTTTGCACCTGGACCGGGTCGGCCTGGGTCGGGTTGCTGGGCGCGCTGGTGGCCGGGGCGGCGATGGCGTCCATTCACGCCGTATTGACGGTCACGTTCCTCGCCAACCAGGTGGTTTCCGGCCTGGCCCTGACCATCTTCGGCGGGGGACTTTCGGCCTTTCTGGGATCATCGCTGGTCGGGAAACCGGCCCCGGACCGCCTGGGCCGGATCGACCTGCCGCTGCTGGGCGACCTTCCAGGCATCGGCAATATCCTGTTCAACCAGAACGCCCTTGTCTACATCGCCTATTTCCTGGTTCCGGCCATGTGGTGGTTCGTCTACAAATCACGGCCAGGCCTCAATCTGCGAGCGGTCGGCGAGAATCCGGCCACCGCCGATGCCATGGGCCTGAGCATCACGCGAATTCGCTACACCTACGTCATGGTGGGAGGCGCATTTGCCGGTATCGGTGGGGCGGCGATCTCCATCGCGACGAATCCGGGCTGGTCGGACGGGATGACCGCCGGTCGCGGCTGGATTGCGGTGGCCCTGGTGATTTTCGGCGGCTGGAACCCAGCGCGAGTGGCGCTTGGCGCCTTCCTCTTCGGTGCCGTTGAGGCCGGAACATTCCGCCTGCAGGGGGTGAATGTGCCTGTCTCTGCCTTTTTCCTGAACATGTTGCCTTACCTGTTCACGATCGCGGTGCTGGTCTTCTCCACCGTGCAGACGCGCCACCTGCGGATCGGTCAACCGGCGGCTTTGGGCAAGGCTTACGTTCGCGAAGAGCGCTAGGACCCGTCATCGTGGACAATGGCCTGAATCGATTTGCCATGCGGCCGATCGGCTGAATGGGATACATGCAACTGGAGCCCGCTGGCTTCGGACGAATCAGACGGGAACCAGGTTCGTGAGCGACGAGTGTGTGGGACGGCCTCCCCTGGCCGAGGACGGAACGGAACTGCGGCGATACGAGCGACCACACGAGGCGGTCGAAGCCACGGTGATGGTCGAGCAGGAGCCGTTGATCGCGCCTGGCGACCTGCCGGCGGCGTTGGACGCCTCGGATCTGACACCTGGAGCCAAGGCGTTACTGGTGGGATTGCTGCGCCTGGCCCGGCCGGCGATGTTCGGTGGGGGTGGCGCGGGAATCGAGTATGGCGCCCTCCTGAAAACTGCCGCCCGCCCGGACATTCTGGGCCAGCACGCCCTGGAAGTGGCCGCCCATCTGCGGGAGCACGAGGTCAACCTCTTGATGGTGCCCGGCATGTCGGGATATCCGGTCGGCGCGATGTATGCCGCCGTGGCCGGGGTGCCGTCATTGCTGCTGAAGAAGCAACGGCATGCTGCCACCGTCGATACCACGCGCTATCCGGCCGGATCGTTCGTCATCCCGTCCTACACCGGCGAGGGCGACGTGGTGATGAGTGCCGACCTGGTCGCACTGCGGGACATCGTATCGACGATTCTCACGCCCCAACTGGCCGCCCAGGAAGATGCCTCCGAGGTGTCACTGGCGATTCGCGTGGCAGGCGCTGACGACATCATCGACAAGGCGACGATGAGCCAGGCGGTCAGCGACAGTGCCCTGGTGGTCGGCCAGGCAGCGCTCAACGCGTTTGTTGCCGAATACCGCGCCAGGACGGGCGACGAGCGGCCAATTTCAGGCGAGGTGAAGGTTGTCGCCTGGGTCACGCCGTTGATCAAGGGCTATAACCGCCCCCACGAGCACTTGCGGCGCTGGTTCGGCATCACGCCGTTTGC
>CAZNQC010000092.1:0-13362 GCA_964574825.1 uncultured Sphaerobacteraceae bacterium
CATCACCGGTCTCGCGCCGGTAACGCCACCGGGTGCCTGGTCCCCAAGCGGGATCAGGCACCCGGTGCGCATGGCGGGGGGAAGAGCGCCAGATGAATCACCATAAATATCGACTGATCATTCCATTTTTGTTACCGGCGCTCGTTCTGTACGGCGTTTTCGTTCTCTATCCCTATGGGCGAGCCTTCTACATTTCCATGACCAGTTGGAAGGGCACCTCGGCCAACATGCCGTGGGTGGGCCTGAGCAACTACCGCAACCTGCTGACCGACTCCCGCTTCATGGATGCGCTCGGCCGGAACGGCCAGCTCCTGATCGTGCTGCCAATCGTCACGATTGGGATTGCGCTGCTGTTTGCCGCACTGTTCACGCAAGGCGGCAAGGGCGAAAAAGTGGGCGGGGCGGGGTTCTATCGGATCGTCTTCTTCTTCCCCCAGGTTATTTCCGCCGTTATCGTCGGTATTCTCTTTACCTATGTGTACAACCCTTCGTACGGCATTCTGAACGGGTTCCTGGGCGCCATTGGGCTCGATTCGCTGAAGCGGGCCTGGCTGGGAGATCCGGCAACGATTCTGTGGGCGATTGCCGCCGTGGCCGTCTGGTCGGCGGTCGGGTTCTACATGGTGATCTTCATTGCCAGCATGCAATCCATTCCCACGTCCTTCTATGAGGCCGCGGTGCTCGATGGCGCTGGCCGGTTCCGCCAGTTCAAGGACATCACGCTGCCGCTGATGTGGGAAACGATTCGCACGGCACTGATCTACATTGCGATTGCGGCCCTCGACTTCTTCACCCTGGTTCAGGTGATGACCGGTGGTGGCGGTGGTGTGGCTGCCCGGAAAGCCGAAGTGGCGGCGATCTACATGTATGGGGAAGCGTTCACCCGGAGCCGGTGGGGATCGGCCTCGGCAGTTGGCGTGATCCTGCTCATTCTCACCCTGCTGCTATCGGTGGTCATCATGCGGGTGACCCGGCGAGAGACCTATGAGTTCTAGGGGTATTTCCTGCCGCGGCACACGGATGCCGGACTCCGGCACACACTCGAAACGGAACAGTTATGGATCTTGAAACTGCACCGTCGGCGGTGCCGGCCCTGAATCCCGATGAGGATTTCAAACCAGGTTCGTCGGGTGATGGCGTCTCTGCTGTGGGCACGAGGACGGGAAGTCAGCGGATCCTTTCGGTGTTCACCCAGGCGCTCCTGATCTTCTGGGCCGTGCTGGTGATCTTCCCTTTCCTGTGGATGATCATGACGTCGTTCAAGACGAATACCGAGATCCTGTTCAGTCCCTGGGACTTTCCCGCCGAACTCCAGTGGCAAAACTTCAGCAACGCCTGGAACGAAGCCCGCATCGGGCGTTACGTGATGAACAGCACCATCGTGATTGCCATGTCGCTGACTGGCACACTGCTGGTGTCGGCGATGGCAGCCTACGTGCTGGCCCGCTTCCAGTTTCCGGGGAACCGCGCCGTCTTCTACCTGTTCATGGCGGGGTTGATGTTCCCGGTGTTCCTGGGGCTGGTGCCGCTCTACTTCCTGATGAGCGACCTGCACATCAAGGACACGTATTACGGTCTGGCACTGGTCTACATCGCCTATTCGTTGCCGTTCACCATTTTCTTCCTGGTCGGGTTCTTCAAGACGCTGCCCAGTGAGGTGGGTGAAGCCGGGATCGTGGACGGGGCCAGCCAGTTCCAGGTCTTCTTCCAGATCATGTTGCCGATGGCCAAGCCGGGCCTGATCGCGATGGGGATCTTCAACTTCCTGGGGCAGTGGAACCAGTACCTGCTCCCCCTCGTGCTCATGCAGGACGAGAACAAGCGCGTGCTCTCGCAGGGTCTCGGCATGCTGGCGATTCAGCAGGGGTACCAGAACGACTATGGCGCGCTGTTTGCCGCCATGACGATCACCATGATTCCGACGCTGGTCGTCTACGTCATCTTCCAGCGCCGCCTGGAGTCGGGGCTGACGGCGGGGGCGCTCAAGGGGTGACGAGGGCTTCGGAAATAGCAGTAGAAAACTGAAACCAGACGAAGATAGCGGGTCGGGGACCGGGCGCCTGACGGGGATTGCGCATTCAGTTCCCGGCCCGTGCGCGTGGGCAGGAGCAGGCCTGTTGCCGGTTGAGGTTTCCGCCCTGTTGCAGGTGAGGCAGGGATCCTCGAGTGGTGGCGACGGGCGGTGACGTTTGCTTCGATTGCTGTGGCCCGGAAGATCGGGGAAGGTCTCTCTGGCAGGAATCGTCACGGCGCTGGTGACGCATGACCTGTTGACGATCGGGGAGGGAAGAACTGGTGGCGCGTGATGCTCGGGCAGGCAACAAACCACCGCATATCCTTCGCCCTGGTTCCATCGATCGCCATGAGGCCCTGAGCATTCACCAGG
The DNA here is from genome assembly GCA_964574825.1 of uncultured Sphaerobacteraceae bacterium. GTDB lineage: Bacteria > Chloroflexota > Chloroflexia > Thermomicrobiales > UBA6265 > JACCYX01. The sequence continues at coordinate 2,387 of CAZNQC010000092.1, forward strand.
GCACGAAAGCCAAAGGGAAAACTTCGATTCTGCATCCAGGCCTGAGCATGGCCGAGGACATCGCAGCCATCAATGAAGGGCTCGCCGAACGGCTTCCGAACAACCGTTACCGTATCAACGGCCGGGTGTATATCGACAAGGGGACTGGTGAGACATTCCCCGAGTGGGGAGTTGGAGTTTGGGAGTTCTCCAGGAGCCAATTAGGTCTGTTGAAAGTCATGCTGAAGCAGGAGGGGTGGAACGACATATCTGCATCGAAATGGCGACGAGCCATTTCGATGCAGGAGATCCCCAGATTGCAGAAGTCCAAGCCCTGTTCGAGATCATCCGGCTCTTCCGCGAACACGAGCCATGACCATGTATACGATTCTCTACACAGAACATCCCATTCCACCAGTCGAGCTCGGGGCGGCGCTGGCACGAGCGACTGACACACCCGAAGCATCAGTCGCCGTTATTGCGAGCAGCGAATCGGATGGCGCGGGTGCACTGCTGGATCTTCCCGGCGTGAAGACCCATGCACGTTACTGGACCGTACCGGGTGAGTTCCCGTTCGTCATCGAGGTATCTTCGCAAGCTCCCGGCATCGGCCGAGGTGAGCCTGATATCGCAACCTTGCACCGTATAGCGGCCAGCTTCCACCAACCTGTTCTCAGCCTGGAGGACCCCAATATGGTGAAGGTGGTCTTTCCAGACGGCTCGACGCTGTTCCTGAACGAAGATGAGCGGTTCGCCGACGAATCCCTCTTCCTCACCGCACGTGATCGGCGGCGATTTGTCGAACATGCTGCGGCAAGTCTGGCGGCCGACTGAACCGGACGCCAGAGACACGCGCGAGGTCCCGTGAGCATCTTGGGGCCTCGCTGTGTTTGAGCCTGGTGGACCCTGTTTATGCTGCTCCCCCCGTCGCTGGTGGGCCGGTGGAATCGCGGCCGCGCACGCGGAACCAGTGCAAACCGATGGCGAGGACGAAGAGTGCCAGGCCGATGATGTCCTGCAGGTGGCCGGTGTGGAACAGGGACCCGGAAGCCACGATCAGGATGCCCCGTTCCAACCAGGTGGCCGGGCGCACGATCAAGCCGCCCGCACCGCCGACCAGCGCCGCGATCGCGAGGCAGGCGGGCCGCGCCGGATGACCTCCGGTATGATGTCGGAAACGTCGTCCCCGCTCGCAATCGTTCCCCCACCCAGGAGCATGACCATGAACGCTGCCGTCGTTCAGATGCACGTTGAAGACAATCTCGAGGAGAACCTCACCACGGCCACTCGCCTCGTGCGTGATGCGGTCGCCGCAGGGGCTGAACTGGTGGTTTTGCCGGAAATGGTGGACTTTATGGGGCCCGACGACGCGGTGGGGGCCATCAAGTCGAGCGTGCCGGGTCCGGTCAGCGACCGTTTCGCCGACCTGGCGGGTGAACTCGGCATCTGGTTGCTGGCCGGTTCGATTCATGAAGCAATCGAGGGAGAAGACCGGACCTGGAACACCAGCCTGCTCTTCGGCCCGGATGGGGAGCAGCACGCTCGCTACCGCAAGATTCACCTCTACGATGTGCAGATTCCCGGCCAGGTCGACGCCCTCGAATCGGCCACGATCGCGCCGGGTGAGGAGATCGTGACTGCCGACATTGACGGGCACACGGCGGGGCTCGCCATTTGCTACGACATTCGCTTCCCGGAACTCTTCCGCGTTCTGGCTGATGAAGGCGCCGAACTGGTCTTCCTGCCGGCGGCCTTCACCCTCTTCACCGGCAAGGATCACTGGGAAGTGCTGATTCGGGCCCGGGCGATCGAGAACCAGTGCTTCATGCTCGCCGCCGGCCAGCAGGGCAAGGACAAGCAGGGCCGCACGACCTACGGCCGGAGCATGATCGTCGACCCGTGGGGAACGGTGCTGGCGGTCGCCCCGGACGGCGAAGGCTTCGCGATGGCCACGCTCGACTTCGACCGGTTGGCCAAGATTCGCCGCGACCTGCCGTCGCTTGCCAATCGCCGCCTCAACCGCCCCGAACTGGCGAGCGTGTAGGCTCTTCGGCGGAGACCGTTTGGGTCAGCAGCGGCGTTGCTAGACTGTAAGCAAGACAGGAGGCTGCCCGATGGTTGCCATGGCCCAACTCATTCCCGAAGATCCCCGCGAGAAGGACGCCGTTGAGGCCGTCCTCGCCGCGCACCCTGAACTGGAAGCCTTCATCGCCGAAGTCAGTGCCGAAGCGCACCGGCAGTTCCCCGAGGTGCGCATCGAACTCGACACCATGGGGTACGACGAATGGGATCCCCCGCTAAGAGTGCTCCTTCACGCCACCGTGCCATGGCCTGAGTATCGCCATCGCGTAGACGAGTTCATGGATGTCGTGCGCGAAAATCCAGGCTATAACCGTGATCTTGTCTTTGTGTTTCCCATGTGGGCTGGTCCATTGGAAACATATATCCAACGATGAGGGGTGCCGAATTTCTCGACGTGCTGCCGCTCCTGTGCCGGAGCCAGTCGAGGATGACCCGGAATGATGAAAAGGGGTAGTCCTATGGTTGCCAACTACATTTCTGACGATGTGTCCGAGAAGGACTATGTGTTGACGGTTCTTGACGAGCATCCCGAGTTGCGTCCCTTCATCAATGAGGTCACTGCGCTTGCCCGGGAAACCTTTCCTGCAGTGAACATCCACCTCGGGCCGCAGCGCTACGAGGATGACGATCCGCTGCTGCACCTGATGATCGAGGTTACGCAGGAGTGGGAAGACTACCGGCATACAGCGAGAGAGTTCGTGCATACCGTCGTCCGGCACCCCTCCTATAACCCTGAGGTGTTGCTGGTGATGCCGACCTGGGTGGGCGAGCATGCGATGGCTTCGCGATGAGAGGACGCGACTTTCTTGAGGTCGTGGAGTATCTGGGGCTGCTGCAAAGCGAGGCGAGTATCCGTGCGCAGATCGGACGGCTCTATTATGCAGCCTACCTGGAGGCTCGATCCTGGTGTGAGACCAATCTGGGGTACGAGCGAGAGCAGTATTCGCGTGAGCACACCGATGTCCAGCGGTTGCTTAGCCCGATCGATGCGGATCTCGCGACGAACCTCAAATTCCTGCGAACCTACCGCAACACGGCAGACTATGATCTCCATATCTCATTGGCAACGCTGGGGTTTCAGATGGACAACGCCCGCGATTGGGCACTCGACATTGTTCAGCGTCTTGACGACTTGCAGGTCCCAGAGGAAACCGATCCGGGCGACGAGTAATGAGCGGGCGTTTTCAGCAGCCCTAACCTGCGGCACACTGCATCATGCACCCGGCTGGCGTTCGAGCGGGCCGGGTTTCCTGTGTGCTTACCTTTCGGCGGAGATTGTGGCGTGACGGAAACATCGGATCAGCAGCATCGGGTTCCGGCAGCGTGGGGTCAGGGCTTTGGGCGTCTGGCGGGCAGGAATGCTCTCGTTACCGGGAGCACGCGGGGGCTGGGGCGCACCATTGCCGAATGGCTGGCGCGCGAAGGAGCCAACATCATCGTTTCCGGACGCGACCAGGCCGACGTCGATGATTCCGTGGCGGCCATGCGGGAGCTTGGCGTGGAGGCGTGGGGGATTCCAGCGGACCTTTCCGTCATCGCCGATGCCCACAACCTGGCCGAGGCTGCGCTTGGCACGGTGCCGACCCTCGATATCGTGGTCAACAATGCGGGCATGAGCATTCCCCAGCATTTCTGGGACGTGTCCGACGCCGACTTCGAGTATGAAATGAACGTCAACCTGCGCTCGCCGTTCATCATCAACCAGCATGTGGCGAAGGCGTGGATCGAGCAGGGGGTGCGGGGCCGGATCGTCAACGTCTCCACGATCGGGGTGTTCAAGGGGCACAAGGACAAGATGGTCTACAACATCGCCAAGTCTGGCGTGCAGACCATGACCCGCAACATATCCTACGAACTCGGACCGTATGGCATCACCGTCAACTGCGTTGCCCCGGGCGCCGTGCCCGACCGTCCCGGCAGCGACTGGCACGTGCCCGATCATTTGCGGGAACGTGTTGGGGAAACCATTCCGACTGGACGCTTTGGCCGGTCCGAGGACATCGCCACGGCGGTCGTCTTCTTCTGCCTGCCGGAAACCGAGTGGACCACCGGCCAGACGTTGCTGGTTGATGGTGCCCACATTTCGTACCTGCACGAATAGCAAACGTCGCGGCGAGGGGCTTCGCGCCGTTCGCCGCCAGGGAGCATGTCGCGCATGAAGGCTGGACTCTACACCTACGCCTGGGACCTTGAGGACGAGGGGTACGACCGTGCGCTTGGACGAATTGCCGAGGCGGGGTTCACCAATGTCAACCTGGCCACGTCGTACCATGCCGGCAAGTTCCTGCTGCCACACAATCCCAGGCGCCGGTTGTACATCGCCGAAGATGGCGCGATCTTCTTCCAGCCGGATCTTGCGAAGTACGGCACCATCACGCCCCGCCTGCACAGCCTTGTGGTCAACGGCCAGAACCCGGTGGCGAAGCTGACCGACATGGGACCACGGTATGGGCTGAGCTATGTGGCCTGGACCGTGGTGCTCCACAACAGCTGGATCGGTGAGCAGCATCCCGATGTCACCGCCCAGACGGCCTTTGGCGACTCCCTGTTCCATTCCCTGTCGCCAGCCCATCCGGCCGTTCGCGAGTACATCCTCGCCCTGGTTGGCGACCTGGTCTCCCGCTACGACGTGAGCGCGATCGAGCTGGAATCGCCGGGGTACATGGGGTTCCATCACGATCATCACCACCTGATGTATGGCATCGAGATCGATCCGGTGCAGGCCGAGTTGCTGGGGGTCTCGTTCAATCCGGCCGAGGTTGCCGGGGCGACGGCGTCTGGCATCGATGTTGCAGGACTGCGCGACCGGATCACCGTTGCGCTCGACCGCTGCTGGAACCTGGGCGAGCAGGTGCTGGTGAACGGGCAACCGTCGGCGGCAGCCGAGGCGATTCTGGGTGATCCCGAACTGGCGGCCTATCGGGCCTGGCAGCACGAGCAGATGGTTTCGCTGAGTGCCGCGCTGCGTGACGTCATCAAGCAGCACAGCCCGCAAACCGAGATTCGTCATTTTGCGGCGATGGCTGCCGGTGAGCAGGGTGGGGTGGACACTGCCCTGATGGAAACAGGCGACGCCATTCTCACCGGCTACGCCGCCACTCCCGAGGCTGTGCCCGGACGCATGGCCCCGCTGGCAGACCTCGACTTGCCGACGTGGGGCATGATTCGCGCCATTCAGCCGGAGGTGACTGACCCGGCCCAAATCGCGCCCCTGGTCGAGGCCTGGCGGGAGCAGGGTTTGGCCGGCATCGATGTCTACAACTACGGCCTGATGCCGGAACGCACCTTCCGCGCCCTCGGTGACGCGCTGAGGTGATCGGGCGGCAGGTGGTGGTCAATTCCTGCGGGAAATTCCCGGGATCAGCCTGTTGAGGTGGTCCAGAATCTCCTGGTAGTCAACGGTCTGCAGAGTGGTGGTGTCGATATCGAGCAGGTCGCCCGGCAGGCTCATCGGCCGAAAGGAACTGCGTGCGGGAATCGGCTGGTTTTCCACGTTCTGCAGGTCCTTGTGGCCGGGATGCCGCCCAGTGGACTTCGCACGCTCTACGTAGCGCTGTCGCAGCACGGGTTCATTGGCATGGCAAAAGATCTGCACGACTCGATGGCCATGCCGATCAAGCAACCGGGTCAGGGCGGGTTCGCCGATGCGGTTGACGAAGGCCGTTTCGACAATACACCCACGCTCTCCGGTCACCATGAACGTGTCCAGCCAGGCCCACAACAGGTCGTAGCTCGTGGCGTCGATGCGATCGGATTGCTCTGCCGTCTGGAAATCGAAGTGGCCGAAGAGCACTTCCTTGATGATGTCCCTGGAAAGCAGGGGCAACTGGAGCTCCCGGGCGAGCCATTGGCCGAGATGGGTCTTGCCGGACGCCGGGGGACCGTGAATCACGATCAGGGTCGGGTGCGTCATCAGCCCAGCAGACTCGATGGTGCAGATTCCGCAGGCCCGCCTGGTACCCAGCGTTCGACCCGGCGCCAGGTGATGAGCCGGGCCAGCAGGTAGAGCACGATTGGCCCGACCAGGAAGATGGCGAGGAACTGGTGAATGTGGAACCGGCTCCAGCCCGAGTTGTAGTGTCCGTAGACGAACATCGGGTAGTAGACGAGTCCAGCCAGGGTTGCCAGCAGCACGTACCAGCGGCTCCAGCGATCCGGCCGCATTGCCAGCAGCGCCACTACCGGTATCAGGTACCACGGGTAGAGGTTGGTCATCAGCAGGAAGAGCAGCAGCAGCGTTTCGGCGGCCGCCAGTTCCGGTGGGCGTCCGAACCAGACAGCGGCTGCCAACCCCAGTGCACAGACCACGAAGGTCAGGGTGAACCAGAGGTCGATCTGGTCCTGCACGTGCTGGGGAACGATTTCGAAGCTCGGGCGGCTCAAGGCGAAGGCCGGACTCTCGTGTGTTTCCGCTTCGACCTGCTGGGCATACTGCCGGACGAGTGAGAGGGGAGAGACGTGGTCCATCTCCTGCGACTCTTCCAGACCGGCCCTTAGCCCGGTGACCAGTTCACCCTCACCCCAGTAGGGCGCGCTGAACATCGCGACCGAGGCAGCGGTCAGCACCACCGTCAGTCCGATCCGGCGCCAGCCCCAGCGCCCTTTCAATGCCACCACGATGAAGATGGGAAGCAGGGCGACGGTGTAGAGCTTGACCAGCGCCGAGAGTGCCAGCAGGGGACCCGCCAGCGGCGAGCGGCGCTGGAGGGCGAGGAATGCTCCGGCTACGAACACCGTCAGCAGGACATCGTTGTGGCCGTTGGTGACGCCTTCGAACAGCACGAGCGGATTGGCAGCGAACATCGCCAGCGCCAGCCAGCGCTTGTTCCGCACCCCGGCCGACCAGGCCACGATGACGCCGATGACGCCCACCAGCAGGGCGTTGAAGATCTTCAGGGCAACCAGCGTGTCGATGTAGTCGTAGAACCCGGCGATGCGGGCCGGGATGCCGGTCAGGATCAGCCAGGCCGGTCCGTAGAAGAGTTTGACATCGGTCAGGAAAGCAGGACCGGCGTAGGAGTCGGGGATGTAATCGCGGAAGGTGACCAGGTACGGATTCTTGTCATAATGATAGGTGAGCTTCAATTCGATCATGTAGTTGAAGACATCCAGCGCCCCAACTGGATAGATGAGCAGCGCGCCAATCGAGGGGCCGATCACCAGGCCCAGAATCCCCGCTTTCGCCCAGCGGTTCAATGAGCAACGGGTGGCCAGCAAGGCGACCACCGTGCCGTAGACGATGGCCAGCAGGACGAGCGCCTGCAACGTTTGCTGCAGGGCGGGCGACTCGAAGCCGTTGTTGGCACGTTCGAACGAGAGATGGAGCCGGTCGCGGTTTTCGAAGAGTCCCCACCAGCCCTTGATCTTCAGCCAGGTCAGGGTGGAGACGATGGCGCTGGCCACGAGCCAGATCGCGGTCATCGCCGGGGTGATCCGCGGTGGGCGAGCGGGGGTGGGATCGGCTGGCATGTCCGGAGTGGACGGTGCCGGCGGCACGGTGGGCGGGGTGTCTGGAAGCGTCACACTCGACATCGGCATCGCCCGTCAGCAGGAAATCGGACCCGGGGTGCTGGCCCGTGTGGCGCGCCGCCCACGATTCAGCACACCTCATTGCACCACGGGCGTCAAGGTGAGGTGACGAGCGGAGCAGGAACACCTTGAACATCGCGATCCCGGCAGGATGGCCGGGGGGTGATGGCCGGTTGTCCGATAGGCTGGAATGGCCCATGTAGGTGGGGTGACCGTCGCCGGCCTTGTCCGGCGATTCCCGCCTTCGGATCTGGAGGAACACGCATGTCCAACTCGGCACACAGTCTCCTGCCGGCGGGATCGCCCGCCCCGGACTTTACCTTGCCATCTGGTCCTGAAACCACGGTCTCCCTCGCGGACCTTCGTGGCCGGCCGGTCGTACTCGTCTTCTATCCGGCCGACTGGAGCCCGGTCTGCACCGATCAATTGGGGCTCTACGAGACGTTGCTCCCGGAATTCCAGGTCTGCGACGATCCTGCCATTCTCGGCATCTCGGTCGATGGGGTCTGGAGCCATGCTGCCTTTGCCGAGAACCGGCACCTGACCTTTCCGCTGCTGGCCGATTTCGAACCGAAGGGCGCCGTGGCAGAGGCGTATGGGGTCTACAACGCGCAGGTGGGTGAGAGTGGCCGGGCCCTGTTCGTGATCGATGGGGAGGGGACTATTCGCTGGAGCTATCTCAGCCCGAACAGTGTCAATCCGGGGGCCGATGGCATCCTGGCCGCCCTCGAAGAGATCACCGGAAAGCAGGTGACGGCATGAGCCACGCGCTCCCGAGTCTCACCGTTCCCGTCGGCGACAACGACCACGCGGCTGGACCAGCCGATGCGCCAGTGACGCTGGTGGAATACGGCGACTACGAGTGCCCGTATTGCGGCAAGGCGTTTCCGATCGTCCACCGGATTCAGGAGCGAATGGGCGACCAGTTGCGGTTCGTGTTTCGCAACTTCCCGATCGCCACGTCCCATCCTCATGCCCGCGCCGCAGCCGAGGCCGCCGAAGCCGCGGGAGGACAGGGCAAGTTCTGGGAGATGCACGACCAACTCTTCCGGCACCAGCACGCGCTGGAAGCCGCCGACTTCGTGCGGTATGCCACGCGCATCGGCCTTGATGTTGGGCAATTCGAGCAGGACCTGGCCAATCATACCTATGCCCAGCGCGTGCGGGATGATTTCATGAGTGGTGTCCGCAGCGGGGTGGCGGGGACGCCCGGGTTCTTCATCAACGGTCAGGGGTATCAGGGCAGTTGGGACGAAGCCCCCCTGCTCGAAGCCCTCGAAGCGGCGGCCAGGGGCTAGCGTACTGCGCAGAAACCGTTCGGCATTCGTGCCGTGCGGGGAGGCCCACACGGCAACCTGCCTGTGCCTCCAAAGTGGGTCTCGGCAGGTTGCCTGGGGCCTTCGTACAGCAACCTGGCCAGGCGAACAGGTGTCAACACATCTGCGTGTTGCGGCAACGCACGTGTCGTGACCCGCGTGATGCACCCGGCACGATTGGCGCCGTGCCGGGTGCGTGGTGTTTGCAGGTGGCTAGGCCGCACGCCGGGTTCGCTGGTTGCGGGCCTCGTAGAGCACCAGGCTGGTGGCCACCGCCAGGTTGAGCGAGTCGGCCTGTCCGGCCATGGGTATCCGCACCATCTCGTTGGCGATCGCCTCCAGGTCGGTGGGTAATCCCTGTCGCTCGCTCCCCATCAACAGCACGAACTGGTCGGCGTAGCTGTGCGCCGCATAGTCCGTCGCTGCCTGGTCGGACGTGCCGATCAGGGCCACCTGCCGCATGGTTGCCCATTGCACGACGGCCTCGACTTCACAGCGAACCAGCGGCACCGCGAACGTCGCCCCCATCGCCGCGCGAATGGCGGTTGGATGCCAGGGATCGACGGCATCACCGGTCAGGATGACACCTCCGGCTCCTACCGCATCACAGGTGCGAAGGATGGTGCCGAGGTTGCCCGGGTCCTGCGGTTCGTGCAGCACCACCAGCGGCGCTGGGATGTGATTGAGGTCGTCCAGGCGCGACCAGATTTGCCGGCCGACCGCGGCGATGCCCCGCGGGTTCTCCCGGGTGGCAATCGATGCAAACTGGGATGGCGTCAGGGCCTGACACGGGATGTGGCGAGCGCGGGCCAGGTCGATGGTCTCCTGGCCGTAGCCGTTTCGCAGCAGGTCGGGAACGTAGAGGACGACCTCGATCTGTGCCGGGGAGATGAGGGCGGCCCGGACCGGGCGGATCCCTTCGACGAGAAAACGGCCAGTTGCCCGGCGTTCCTTGCGGGAGTGCAGGCGGCGGCATTCACGAAGCGAAATGACGGATGAATTGACAGACATGACAGCGCGTCCTGGGCCAGCGAGAGGCGAAGGCGCACCGGAAGCAGATGAGGTTGGGGTGAAGGGGTTCCGGGTGCGCCAAACGTTGCGGCACTCGGACGACCACCCGTGGGTTGTGTGTCCAGGGTTGGCTTCCCGGCCAGACCAGGCACCGGATCACGCCGGGGAGGCGTGGTGCTGGTCCGTCGTCCGAGAAGCGCTATCCAAGGACAGGTGTGTAGGGATACGTGCGATCCATGGTCCAAATCCGGATTCAGCGACTGTCAATGCTTCCATCGTAGCAGATGCAGCTTTTGTATTGAACGGGGCCCTGAAGTCTCTCTGCACCGTCTGGTTGGGGCCGTGCGACACTGGGGTCATGACGCGCGCCGAACGCCTGCTCCAGTTGATGCACCTGTTGCGCCTCCATCGCTTTCCGGTTGCCGGGGAGACGTTGGCAGCCGAGCTCGGCGTGAGCCTGCGGACGTTGTATCGCGACATCGCCACCTTGCAGGAGCAGGGTGCGGAGATCGAGGGTACGCCGGGACGCGGCTACACGCTCAAACCCGGGTTCATGCTGCCACCCTTGATGTTTACCGACGAGGAAATTGAAGCCCTGGTGCTGGGCACGCGGTGGGTGGCGTCTCGCACCTCCGATCCCGTGCTCTCGCGAGCTGGGCAGAGTGCGCTGGCCCGGATCGCTGCCGTGCTGCCATCCGACCTGCGCGAGCAACTCGAAACGACGGCCCTCTTCGTGCCTGCTGTCGGCCGGCGTGGGGCGATTCCGGAACACGCCGGGGCACCGGTGCTGCCGCGCCTGCGGGAAGCGATTCGGGACGAGTTGAAAGTGCGGATCGGGTACCGCAACGAAGCGGGAGAAGCGTCGGAGCGGGTGATCTGGCCGATTGCGCTGGCCTTTTTTGAGCAGGCGCAGGTGATCTCTGGCTGGTGCGAACTGCGCCAGGATTTCCGTAACTTCCGGATCGACCGGATCTCTCATCTCGCGCTCACCACCGAACACTATCCACGTCGCCGCGACGAATTGTTGCCAGAATGGCGCAAGGCCAACGGCATCCCAGA
>CAZNQC010000093.1:0-13281 GCA_964574825.1 uncultured Sphaerobacteraceae bacterium
TTTCCAGATTGGCTGTACGTTCGCGGGGTTGGGCGAGAACGTCGAACCGTGAAATGGAGGTGAGGCAGCGTGACGGCTTGCGCCGCAATATGGATGGATGGGTGATCCATTGGTGGTCGGAGTCAGGCGGCGGGGCGGGCATCGGCCGGAAGCGGGATGCGATCGAAGGGCTGCGGGCGCCCGTGGCGATGAGCCGCCGAGCGAGTGCGTGCGCCCCTCAGGCCGTCGTCCGGCTGCACCACGATCATGGCGGGCGGGAGCGCGGCCGGTGGCGTTCGCCGGACCCATGCCTGGCGTTCGTCGGCGAGGTCAGGGAGCGGAACGATCCGGGGCCGGGTTCGCCACGGTCCAACTGCCCGGAACGCGAGCAGGAACGCAACGAATCCCACCGGGACGGCCAGCAGCAGGGCAGCAGACGTGAGAGCGATCGGAAGCGGCACGTGGTGATCTCCAACAGCAACAACGATGCAGAACGGTTCCCATCTCCTACTCTATTGACCTGCTGGCAACGAGACATCGGTGATCGTACTGATTCGTTGGTGAGGGGTCGTACGTAATCCGCGTACTGCCCCTGCGTAATGCTCTGCGCAACGGCAGGCAAGGATCATTAGGGATCGGGAATGCACCTTCACGTGATGGTGGGTGTCAGGCGGACGGATGTGGTCCGAGGGCTTCTCTTTGACCAGCCAGCCCCACAAACGACTGATGCCGACCGGTCACACGGAGGTGACACGGTCGGCATCAGACGCGACAGCTTTAGCGGGCAGCGGCCCGACGAATCGACGTGGCGGCAACGGCGAAGAGCGACGCTCCCGCCAGCAGGGCACCGGCCAGCGAGGCCGTGGCATCCACAGTGGCACCGGCACCGGTGTCCGGCAGGTTGTTGGTGAGCGGTTCCAGCACCAGGGTAAAGACCAGGCCGCTTTCGTTCACGTTGACGGTCCGCTCAACTGGTCGCCACCACTCGCCGGCCGCGGCACTGATGGTGTGCTCGCCATCGGCAACGCCATCGAACTCGAACTCACGACCGCTCGGCGTACCAGCCGGAATCTCCTGGCACACCTCCTCCGTCTCACCGGAGATGCAGACTTCTCCCCGCTCCAGGTTTGAGCCGTCGGACGTTTCAACCACGATGTAGACAACATCGTGCATCATCTGGGCCGAGGCGGCCTGGACCGAAAAGACCGCGGCCAATGCCATGACCGCCAGCGCAATGAGACGTGTAAACCGGTTCATACGAAAACCCCCACCTGGAGATGATAGCCTGGCCACCGGACACCCCGGTGCCGAGATCGAGCCGAGCGATTCAGTGAAGAACGCATCCTCACGCCTGGCTCGTTTACCAGCTTGCCAAGAGGTGGGGCGAAAGAGATCGTAGAGATTACGTATGACCAGGTGGCAAGGCGGCAGACCATGAACAGGCAGCAGCGAGGCCCCGAGCGCAGGTTGCACCCGGAGCCTCGCTGGTCCGTCCTGGAAGTGCCGGACAGTACACCCCCGTTGTTGCCAGCCGGGAGCATCAGATCTCCCGGCTGGGTGTGTCGTCCCTACTGGACGACGATGGTGCCAACCATGCCAGCGGCGGCATGTCCGGCCACGTTGCAGATGAACTGATACTCACCGGGTGGCAGATTCACCGTCACGGTTGCGGTTTCTCCAGCCGGGATGTCAACTGAAATCCCGGTCCCCTCTATCTCGAAGTTGTGTGGCAACGCGCCCCGGTTGGGCAGCGTGATCGTGACATCGGTATCAGCCGCGATCACCACCGACACCGGCTCGAAGTAAATGTCGAACGAGACGATCTCCGCTTCAGTCACGGGCTCCTGGTCGGTCGCGACAACGTCCGCCACTGGCGTGGCATCCGGCACGGCCTCCCCTTCGAGCGGGGCCAGGATCGCGCCTTCCGTCACATTGTCGGCCGAGACGAGCCGCCAGACTGCGCCATGGGACTGCGTGTACGGATCGTAGTTCTTGCCAAAGGCCAGGTTGCCGGAGGTGACGTAGAGCTGGCCGTCCTCACCGATGCCCGAGCCCGGGAAGAGGAGCTGGGTGTCGAGCAGTTCCTGGAACTGCCAGGTGCCAGCATCGTCCTGGGCGAGGCCCCAGATCTTGCCGGAGCAGTAGTCACCCGCGAAGTAGATGCCGTCCAGCTCTGGTGAGACCTCCGAACGATACACACCGAGCCCCAGGATGGAGCAACTTCCGTCGCCGTGGTCGTACTCGGCCACCGGCAGCGTGCCGAAGTCCTTGCAGTCCGTCACGTCGGCCGGATAGCAATGGGTACCTTCGAGGATGTCCCAGCCGTAGTTCTGGCCACCTTCACCAGCAGGCTGAACGTTGATTTCTTCCCAGAAGTTCTGGCCAACATCGGCGATGTAGAGATCGCCGGTCTCACCGTCGAACTGGAAGCTCCAGGGATTCCGCAGGCCGGAAGCCCAGACCTCGGGCCGACCATCCGGGTGATAGCGTCCGGGTTCCGCAATCTGCGACGACGGCAGGACTTGTCCGGCGTCGGCGTAGGGATTGTCGGCCGGAATACCATACGGCGAGCCATTGTCGACATCGATCCGGAGGATCTTGCCGAAAATCTTGCTCAGATCCTGTGCCTGATCCCACGGATCGCCAGCACTCCCGCCATCACCAATCCCGAGATAGAGGTAGCCATCGGGACCAAAGGCCAGCTGCCCACCGTTGTGGTTGAAGTAGGGATCCGGTTCCTGCAGCAGGATTCGTAGCGAGGTCGGATCGGCCTGGTTGGGGTCATCTGACGAGACGGTAAGCTCCGCCAGGGTGTGCGCCCCGTTGGAGAGGTATTGCGAGTAGTAGACGTAGAACTTGCCATTGTTGGCATAGTCTGGATGGAAGGCCAAACCAAGCAGGCCCTGCTCCAGGAAGTCGGTCTTGACTTCATTCGTCAAATCGAGGAATGGCTGGTCGAGCAACGTGCCATTCTCGACGATCCGAATCCGGCCGACCCGCTCCACCACGAAGAGCCGGTCTGACCCGTCGCCAGCATTGGTGACATGGACCGGATCAACCAGCCCGTCGACCACCAGTTCCAGCGCAATCTCGGGAGCGCCCGGCAGGGTGCCACCCGGTTGGGCCACATCCGCCACCGAGGGTGTATCGGGCGGGGACGTGTCCTGGGCCCCCGACGCAAACGGCATCAGGCCGGTAATGACCACGATGAATGCCAATACGGACATCCGAACGGAACGTAGCATGTGCCCCTCTCCTGTGTGAACCCAACCCGCAACCAGCCTGTCCAACCCCGATTGCGGCCCGGGTTCACGTTGTCATGAACGTAGGCGAGCAACATACCATGCATATGCAGGTACGCAAAGATGAGGGGCCGGTATTCCGTAGCCGACTCGCTCGGCACCGCTGAATCTGGCCGAAAACCGGCGACTCCGTGATGATGAGCGCGTTGCTGGAACCCGGACGGTCGACATCTCGTCTGTTTCGCAGGTACAGGCGTTCATTCTCCACGATGATCCCAGGGCCGGTGGCCCGGAAATGGCAAACCTTCATGAAGATTGGTTTCATTCTCCCGCTCGGCGAAGACGCGGACCTCGGCCGACCTCCCACCTGGGCCGAAATCCGATCGCTGGCCGTGCAAGCCGAAAGCGGCGGTCTCGACTCGGTCTGGACCTACGATCACCTGCTCTATCGCTTCCCAGGGGATACCCAAACCCGCGGTGTGCACGAATGCTGGTCGATCCTTTCCGCCCTGGCCGATGCTACGGAGCGGGTCGAACTCGGCACATTGGTGATGCCGACCTCATGGCGGAACCCGGCGCTGCTGGCGAAGATGGCGGTCACGGTCGACGAGATTTCCGGTGGCCGCCTGATCCTCGGGTTGGGCACCGGGTTTCACCAACCCGAATTCGACGCGTTCGGCTACCCGTTCGATCACCGGGTCGATCGGTTCGAAGAAGCCCTCCAGGTCATCGTGCCGCTGCTGAAGGATGGCGCGGTCGATTTCCACGGCACCTACGTCTCGGCGCCGCAGGCCGAACTGGTGCCGCGCGGTCCACGGCCAGAGGGGATTCCGGTGCTGGTGGCCTGTCGTGGTCCGCGGATGCTGGAACTGACCGCCCGCTACGCCGATGCCTGGAACACCGCCTGGTTTGGGGTGGCGGCCGGGAGCGAGCGCCAGCGCGCCGACATGGATGCTGCCTGCGCCGCCGTTGGCCGCGACCCACAATCGATGACCGTAACGGTGGGCGTGATCGTCGCGACGGCCGACGAAGCCGCCGCCAGCGAGACACCAGTTGACCCGAACCGGACGCTGACCGGCACCCCGGCCGAGATCGCGGCTGCCTTCCGCGACTATGAGGCAGCCGGTGTGGATCACCTGATCTGCGGGGCACTGGCCCACACCACCTACGACTACACCACCGAGGTGATCGCCCTGGTGGCAGAGGCGCTGGCCCTGTATCGCGCCCCGGTTGGGTAGACTACCGGCACGATGCCATCGGTACCGGTCTGCCCAGGGGCCGGTGTCAGGCCATGAGGGGGCGTAAGGGTGCAGGAGTTGGCGGCAACGGTGCAACCGGGTGACGAAATCTCCCCGTGGCGGGTCGACGGCCCGAACCTCGTGCTGCAGGGTGACAACCTGAGCCTGCTCCCTCGCCTACCCGACGCATCCTTCCGGCTGATCTACCTCGACCCGCCATTCAATACCGGCAAGACGCAAACACAGCGTCCGATGCGGGCCAAACGGACACCGAACGGCTCCCGGGTCGGTTTCCACGGACACACCTACGAAACCATCAAGGGCCTGGTCACCTCCTACAACGATGCATTCGACGACTACTGGGCCTTCCTCGAACCACGCCTGGAAGAGGCCTACCGGCTCCTGACCGACGACGGCACGTTGTATCTGCATCTCGACTACCGGGAGGTGCATTATGCAAAGGTGCTGCTGGACGCGATGTTCGGGCGCGACTGCTTCCTGAACGAGATCATCTGGGCCTACGACTACGGGGCGCGGTCAACCCGGAAATGGCCTGCCAAGCACGACACCATCCTGGTGTACGTCAAGAACCCGGACCGCTACTACTTCGATGCGAAAGCAGTCGACCGCGAACCCTACATGGCGCCTGGCCTGGTCACTCCTGAAAAGGCCGCCCGGGGGAAATTGCCAACCGATGTCTGGTGGCACACGATCGTTTCGCCGACTGGCAAGGAGCGGACCGGGTACCCGACCCAGAAACCGCTCGGCATCCTGCGGCGGATCGTGCAGGCCAGTTCGGCTCCGGGCGACTGGGTGCTGGATTTCTTTGCCGGTAGCGGCACGCTCGGCGTGGCCGCCGCCGAACTGGATCGCCGGTTCGTGCTGATCGACGACCATGCCGACGCCATCGCCACGATCCGCCAGCGCCTGACGAGCATTGACGACGTCACATACGTGCCCTGATGGATCGCACTGCCGGGCCGGGAGACGGGACCGCCACACGATGGTCATCGAGACATTGACGCTGGCGACAACGTGGGGGAATCACATACGCCAGCCAAATCACCCATGGGACGATGTCAGTTGATGGCTGCCTGGGACTTCCTTACTTCCGACCTGGGCGGAACACACGCAAGCCAAGGCCCTGAATCCGACGATCTGACACCCGGAGGAACCATGCCGACCGAACCCAGCCTGCTCGATATCCTGACCCAGGCCCAGGCCGCCTCGGAGGAGGAACGCTGGGTCGAAGCCGTGCCGCTCTGGGAGCACCTCACGACCGCCAATCCGCTCCAGAGCACCTGGTGGCTGGCCCTCGCCCTGGCCCGGGAGGGCATCGGCGACCATGCTGGGGCGATTGATGCCTGGTTGCAGGTGCTGCCGCTGGGGGATGAGTTCGTCATGCAGCCTGCGATGCGGATCGCCCGCTGTCATCTGGCGCTGGGCAACACGGCCGAGGCCATGACCTGGGTGCAGCAGGCCTTCGATGAGGGGTATCTCGATCTCGATGCGTTGCGCACCGACGAGATCTTCCTGCCGCTGCGCGACGAGCCGGTCTTCCGGGAGATTGCCGGTCTGGTGCCCGATGAAGGGGATCGGACGGCACGCTGGCAGACCGATCTCGCCTTCGCCACACGGGAAATTCGCCGCCGCGCCTACGACCCCAAGCGGCGGCTGGAACGGATCGACCTGCAGGGCCGCATCGCCGACCTCCAGCAGCGGGTGCCCGACCTGACCGACGCCCAAATCCTGCTGGAACTCCACCGGTTGCTGCGATTGTTGAACGACGGTCACGCCCGGGTGCGGGCACCGGAATCACGTCCCGAGCTCCAGCAGATGCTGCCCCTACAGCTCTTCTGCTTCCCGGAAGGTGTCGCGATCACCGCCGCCGCGCCGGAATATGCCGACCTCGCTGGTTGCCGCATTCTGCGGATTGGCGATCATCCCATCACTGCCGTGATGGA
This sequence comes from uncultured Sphaerobacteraceae bacterium, assembly GCA_964574825.1. Taxonomy (GTDB): domain Bacteria; phylum Chloroflexota; class Chloroflexia; order Thermomicrobiales; family UBA6265; genus JACCYX01. The sequence continues at coordinate 6,424 of CAZNQC010000093.1, forward strand.
CGCATTCGAGCCCGTCATCACGCGCGACAACGAGAACGAATACTGGTTCCTCCGCTGCCTGCAGGACTGGCTGCCGTACACCACCGCCCTGCACGCGCTGGACCTGATTCCCGCACCGGATCGGGCAGAATTGACCGTGGAAACGCCTGCTGGCGAGATCCAGATGGTCACCGTGGAGGCCGATCCCGCCTGGCCGCTGCACCGGCTTCGGCAGCAACTCGCGCCACCGGACGGCTGGACCTTCTACCCGGCCACATTGGGCACCGAGCTGCCCCACTCCCTGCGCCACCTCGACCGGACGATCTGGTTCGCCGTGCTGTCCGACAGCAAGACGATGTACGTGCAGTTCAATTCGGTCAGGGACGAACCAGATGAAACCCTGGCCGCCTTCGGTCGCCGGGCACTGGCCGAATTCGACCGGCAAGGACTGGAACGGCTGGTGTTCGACATGCGCTGGAACGGAGGCGGCAACACGCTGCAGGAATGGCCGTTGCTGCACCAGATCGCCGCCCATCCCCGGATCAACCGGCGAGGTGGCCTCTTCGTGATCATGGGACGCGGCACCTTTTCGGCGGCGCAGAATGGTGTCAATTTCCTGGCTACGCACAGCGAAGCGATCTTCGTGGGCGAACCATCCGGATCAGGCCCGCAGTTCATCGGCGAAACCAACTATTTCGCACTGCCACACAGTGAATTCGTGCTGAACGTGTCGGTGCTGCATTGGGTGGGCACCTGGCCGGGCGACACTCGCCGCTGGCTCCCACCCGATATCTCCACGCCACCAAGCCTGGCTGCCTGGCGCGAGAATCGCGACCCGGCGCTGGACGCGATCCTGGCCCTGGATGTCCCGGCTACCTGAGCCCTGATCGTTCAGCAACCGAACTCCACCACGGCTTATTCGAACAGGTGACGGTTGGTTTCGGTCCACTGCGCCTGCTGCTCTGCCAGCTCCAGCGCGCCCTCCCGGACCCAGTCAACCTGCGGGTGAAGTCCACGATTCGCCAGATACCTGACGTGGTTGCCTACGGCACGCTGCACGGCGGCGACACCATCAACGATGCCATCGAGGTGGGCACCGTAGGCGTCCAGAAAGACGTCGACGCGATGCTTCCTGTCGGGAACGATCGAAAAATGGTGCCAGGTCAAGGCCGTTTCGTCGTCGCGGAACGGAGCTGCATATTCCAGGGCGTAGAAGACGTCGTGCTCTGGTCTGGCGGGCAGCACGAAATCCCAGTCCAGCAGGCCCACCGGTTCATCATCCTGCCAGGCAATGTTCCAGGGGCCAAAGTCGCCATGACAGATGATGTCGGCCGGGCCGAACGTGCTGGGGCTGTACGCCCATTCCACATTTTCCGGAGGGGTGTAGCCCGCAATGGCGTCGTGGTAGCGGCGTAACAATCGGGCGTATTTGCGAAGACCGTCATCGGGAATGATCTTCTGCCAGCCCTCCCGGCCGGATTCTCCTTCGATGAACGTCAGGACTTCGCGCCCCTCAGCGTCAAACCCCAGCACACGAGGCGACGCGTCGAAGCCGACCGACTCCAGATAGTTCAACACGTCGTGAACGGCCGGTGTCCACCAATGAGCGGGGCGGTGAACCGTGTCGCCGATGCGGACGATGGGACGATGCTCGTTGTTGTTCAGTACCTGTTCATCCATCCCCCGAGCCTATCAGACCAGAGCGGAAATGAAGAGCTTGCGGCAGGAGACCGGGCGGATGGATCCACCCCGCCGCGACACCCCTGGGAACACGGCTGGTGGCCCGGTTGCCTTCGTCCCGACACCACTCAGGTTGACGAACCGAGGGCCCATGCTATGGTGCCCAGGGACCTCCATACAACGAACGAGCGTAAACGTGGCGAAGGAGCGTTTGGCGGTGACTTCAGGTACGCGGAATACTGCGGAGGCAGGACATGAGACCGGTGTCGTATCTCAGACACTGGCCGCTGGTTCAGCAACCAGGCGAGCGATGATCAAAGCGGCAGCCGCCGGGGCGGCTGGCAGCCTGGTAGCGGGGAACGCGATGTCCCTGCAGGCCAAAGCCCAGGACACCACACCATCGTCCGGGAGCAGCCTCCCCAACATCCTGTTCATCATGGCCGACGACATCGGCTACTGGAACACGAGTGTCTACAACGACGGGATGATGGGGTATCGCACGCCCAACATCGACCGGATTGCCCAGGAGGGCACGCGGTTTACCGATGCCTACGGCGAACAGTCGTGTACTGCAGGCCGGGCAGCATTCATCACTGGCCAGAGCCCGTTCCGGACCGGTTTGCTGCGGATCGGGATGCCCGGCGAGGATACCGGTCTTCATCCCGATGACCCAACGCTGGCTGAACTGCTGAAGCCACTGGGCTACGCCACCGGCCAGTTCGGCAAGAACCATCTTGGCGACCGGAACGAATACCTGCCGACGGTGCACGGTTTCGACGAGTTCTACGGCAACCTGTATCACCTCAACGCCGAGGAAGAACCAGAGAACCCGGACTACCCGGCCAATCCCCTCTTCGCCGCGCGATACGGTCCCCGGGGCGTTCTGCACAGCTATGCCTCGGATGTTGACGACCAAACCGAAGATCCGCGCTTCGGACCGGTTGGGCGCCAGGTCATTGAAGATACCGGACCGCTGGACTCCACCAGAATGGAGACGATCGACGAAGAGTTCCTGGCAGGTGCGATGGACTTCATCGATCGATCACACGCGGCAGACCAGCCGTTCTTCGTCTGGTTCAATCCCAGCCGGATGCACATCCACACCCACCTGAAGCCGGAGTCCGAAGGCGTCACGGGCATGGGTATCTTCGCGGATGGCATGGTGGAACATGATGGCCATGTCGGCCAGCTCCTCCAGCAGCTTGAAGACCTGGGGATCGAGGACAACACCATCGTCGTCTACACCACCGATAACGGAGCGGAGATCTTCTCCTGGCCCGACGGTGGGATGACGCCGTTCCGGGGCGAGAAAAACAGCAACTGGGAAGGGGGCTTCCGGATTCCGATGATGGTGCGGTGGCCTGGCCAGATTCCGGCCGGCACGGTCTCCAACGCCGTCTTCTCGCTGCAGGACTGGATTCCAACCCTGATGGCGGCGGCCGGTGTGCCCAATGTGAAGGAGCAATTGCTGGAAGGCTACGTTTCCGGCGACAGGACCTTTACCGCCCATCTCGACGGGTACGACCAGTTGGATCACCTGACGAATGGGGAACAGGGCGCGCGGAACGAGTTCTTCTACTTCAGCGATCGTGGCGACCTGGTTGGAATCCGGCAACTGGATCGGTGGAAAGTCATCCTGCGGGAGCAACGTTCCAACGGGCTCGATGTCTGGTTCGAGCCGTTCACCGAGATGCGAACCCCTCGGATCGTCGATCTGCGGGCCGATCCGTTCGAACGGGCAATGGTCGAGGCCAGTGGCTACGATGAATGGCTGGTGGACCGCTTGTTCGTGCTCTACCCAACGCGCGACTTCGTCATGCAGTACGTGGAATCGTTCGCGGCGTTCCCCCCACGCCAGGTGGTGGCCCAGATCGAGCAGATCCAGCAGATACTCACCATTCTGGAGAACATGAATCCGGGATAGCACCCCAGGCGGCAAGGGTTTCACGACCCACTCGCGGTGGGAGCAACGCTCAGCGGACACAACGCCAATGTCCCGACACATGCGTCGGGACATTGGCGTTGTCATCTCATCCCACCCGGTGGGGAGGGATCCATCATCGAACGAAACGTATCACCGGGGCCGGGCCGAACCGGCACGGCTAGTCCGCCGCGACGGTCTCCGCCGTGGCCGGGACCCAGCCGACGTGCGGACCAACCTCGGTCGCCAGCAACTCGATCGCTTCCAGCGCCTGTGCCTGGGAAGGTGCACCGGGCGAAAGCTGGCAAATGACGTCGGTCACCTCGTCGATCAGCGGTTCGGCCTGCAGGCTGGCGACCACGGCCTCCGGTTTGCCCCAATGCACGCTGTAGAGATCGAAGAGACCGTCGATCGGCAGCGCGGCGTGGTCAGGGCGCTTCTTCACGCCCTCCAGCAGGCCAGCGGCCAGGCTTTGGTGGGCGGCCTCGGGATCATTGCTGGCCCAGACCGTCCGCGACAGGGCGATCCGGGGCGCGACACCTTCCGGGAGCGCGCCGTAGTAGGCATCCACCAGTTCGCGCTGGACCTCGTCGGTATCGCGGTCGGTGCCGATGGCGATGCGGGAGAGCAGGAGCCCTGATCCGCGCTGGGCCGCCTCGATCACGCGCGGCACCGAACCCGGTGCTTCCCAGAGGCGCTGGTTGAGCTGGGGAGCCGGAGGATAGAGGGTATCCCCATCGGCATTGAGCGGTTCACCGGCAAACGCCTGCTTGATCCGCACCACGGCCGCGTCGTAGAGGGCACGCTTGTCCTGGCCACCCTTGCCGAAAACACCCAGCACGGCATCGGTCGCAAACCCGGTGCCCAGGCCGAGTTGCAGTCGCCCCGGGTGCAACGTTTCAAGCACCGCGGCGTCTTCCGCCACTCGCACGGCGAGTTCGAAGGCGGGGGTAATGACCGCCGAGCCGACATTGATCTGGGCCGATTGGGCAGCGATCGACGAAAAGAAGACGAACGGGGAAGGCAGCCCGGCGTTGTGGTGCTTGAAGTGATGCTGCGCCACCCAGCCAGCATTGATCCCGAGCCGGTCGGCAGTCAGGAAGAGTTCGGTGACATTGCGATAAATCTCGCTGGCCGTTCCCGGGCCGTCGAGATAGGTGAAGAAACCAAGTCGGAGGGGAGCAGTGCGAGCCATGGGGGAATGAGTCCCTTCGTGAACTGGGGCGCGAGCAATACCGCACCCGGGAGGGACAACGGTTCTCGGCCGCTACCCTTCGGAAAGTATTATGCGTTCACCATACGAACCCGCCGCAAACGCGTCAAGAACGAACGGCGATGGGTCCGTTTGGAACGACAGGTTGCCCGGGACGTGGGCCGATGGTTGGTCGGAAACATCGTCCGCCGCTCCCTGTCACAGATTGGCGATTCGATCCGTCAGCATCATGAGGGGTCGCCGATCGCACCCCGCAACCGAGACTGGTTCCGGCCCGACGATTCGCCCTCGGACAATGCCGGGGCGAATCTTCACACGCAGGAGGAAACGATGAGCGACGAACAGACCAACGGGTTTACCGCTGAAGAACGAGCGGCCATGAAGGAACGGGCCAAGGAAGTGAAGGCAGGCTCGCGGAAGGGCAAGAAGGCCAACGGCGAAAAGGACGTGCTCGACAAGATCGCCGAAATGCCTGAATCGGACCGCGCTATGGCCGAGCGCATCCACGAGATCGTCAAGGCCAGTGCGCCGGAGCTTTCGCCGAAAACCTGGTATGGCATGCCTGCCTACGCGAAGGACGGCAAGGTCGTTTGTTTCTTCCAGAGCGCCGACAAGTTCAAGGCCAGATACGCGACATTCGGGTTCAACGACACGGCAAACCTCGACGACGGCACGATGTGGCCAACCTCGTTCGCGCTGACGGAGTTGACCGATGCCGCCGCGACGCGGATCGCCGAGTTGGTGAAGAAGGCGGTCAGCTGATTTCGGGTCCTGCGAGGCTGGTTCGATATGCCGATCGCCTCGCCCTCACGAGCCGGGTTGCCACAGGCGGCCCGGCTCATTGCAGATGGTTGTGATGTCGTCGACCTCAGGCGGTCAGGGCGGAGAGGCGATCGAGTTCGGCTGGGGTCAGCTCGAGGGTGGCGCTGGCAAGGAGACCCGGTACCTGCTCCACCGTGCTGGCACTGGCGATGGGGGCGACTACCGTTGGCTGCTGGCGCAACCAGGCGAGGGCGACGGTTCCGACTTCCACTCCACGCTCGGCGGCAATCTCGTCCAGCACCGCCAGCACGGTCCGGCCGCGGTCGTCGAGGTACTTCCGCGCCCCACCTGCTCGCGGTGAGGTATCGGCGTCGGTGTTGTCGTCGCGGTACTTGCCGGTCAGGAAGCCACTGGCCAGCGAGGAATAGGGAATGGTGCTCAGGCCGTTGGCAGCAACCACCGCTTCCAGGTCCCCCTCGTATTCCTGCCGGTAGACCAGGTTGTAGTGCGGCTGGAGGGCCACGAATTTCGCGGCACCTGTCTCGTCCGAAATCCGCAGCGCCTCGGCCAGGCGCGCGGCCGTAAAGTTGGAGGCGGCGATGGCCCGCACCTTGCCGGCCTTCACGAGGTCGTCAAGGGCGGCGATCGTCTCTTCCAGCGGAGTTTCCGCATCATCACGGTGGATGTAGTACAGGTCGATGTAGTCGGTCTGCAAGCGCCGCAACGACGCCTCGACGCCCTTTGCGATGCTGGCCCGCGAAGCACCCGGGGCCTCGGCGTGGGAGGCGACCTTGGTGGCAACGATCACGCGGTCGCGGTTGCCACGTGTCTGCAGCCAGTTGCCGATGACCGTTTCCGACTCGCCGCCGGTGTGACCTGACACCCAGGCTGAGTAGACATCGGCCGTGTCGATGAAATTGCCGCCGCCGGCCACGAAGGCGTCGAGGATGGCGAACGAGGTGGGCTCGACGGCCGTCCAGCCAAAGACGTTGCCGCCGAGGGACAGCGGGAAGATGTCAAGTTCCGAGGTACCGATCCGAACCATGGGCGTTGTTACTCCGTGCGAAAGCGACTATCCAATGGAAAGCATTGTCGCACGGTTGTCGCCTGGATGTGAGTAGGCGTGCCACATCCAGTCCGGGGCCGCCTGTCAGCGCGACAACAGCAGGTGGGACGCCAGGGCATCGAAGGCCGCCGCGACATCGCGCACGATGCCGTCGAGCAGGGCCGCACCCAATTCCGCCGTGGCTTTCTGCGGAAAATCCGTAAATCCGTCGAACGCCTGCCAGGCATTGCTGGCCTC
>CAZNQC010000094.1:0-13228 GCA_964574825.1 uncultured Sphaerobacteraceae bacterium
TGCTCGGCAGGCCACTTCTTCGCATATTCCATCTGGCGAGCCAACGGCTCGGCGGGCACGAACTGGTCATCCTCCAGCACGACCTCCGGCTCGATCTGCACGCGGAACGGGTAGTCCTCGCCGGCCCGCTTCTTGTTCCCACTCTCCCAGATCTTCTCGTCGCTCTCGACGTAGGTGGAGGTGATCGTCGCAATTCCGGCGAAGGCCTTCACCCCGGTGCAGTAGTAGATGATGCGGTCGCCCGGCTGCATCTGTTCGGCCTTCTTGCGATGGCGCGACTTGATCCCCTGCACGGTGAAGCCAAGTTCCTTCGTTTTATGGAAGTTGTCGACCGACGAGACGATGATCCAGTTCTTCGGCTCCGTCATGTGTGTCTCATGCTCCTTTGGGCAACAGGCCACCAACGCCGTGGCCCTGACTGCCTCACGTCCCTACTAGGGACCGACTCCATGTCGGTCCGATCTCAACACCACCGGTCGCTGAATCCCTGCCAGACGCGACTCAGCGGCTGCGGCGAGCGCGGGGCCAACGGCGGAACCGGCGGCGCCGGCGCTTCACTTCTTCCTGGGGATCGGGCGAGCGATGCTCGACACCCAGGAAGTCGAGCACGCGATCGGTTGCCGAAGGTGGCTCGGTCATCAACTCGGCATAGTCGTTGGCCGACTCCACCGGCCCTACATCGTGACCTTCGCGCTCACCCAGGTCGTGCCGGTGCCGCATCACCCAGAGGTAGATGTCGGCCTCGGTGAGATCCTGAAACTCGTCCAGCACGCCCCGGTCGCGCACCACCTGCACGATCGGCAGGTAGATGTAGGTGTACCAGTCGTTGACGGCCTCATGCACGGTCGCCGGGCGGTGCCAGATGGCAGTCAGCCAGGCCTGGTGAGCCAGAATCTGCCCCCAGATCACATCGTAGCGCCCCAGCGCGGTGGGCCGGATGTCATGGTCGGGCTGCAACCGGTCGAGATCGGTTTTGCGCAGGAACTCGGCATATTCGGCCTGCAGCAGCAACTCCGGGGTGGACATCGCAAAGGTGAGCGGCACCCGCACGTGGCCTTCGATCACCTCGGCATCGATGAACTCGACACCCCGTTCGCGAGCAACCGAAACGCGGTGGTTCCCATCCTTCACGAAGTAGATGTCGCCCACCTTGTAAAGCTGAATCGGTGGCAGGCGGACATCATCGTAGTAGGCGCGGTCGACATTGGTCCATCGCCCGCGGGTGTTCTTCTTGCGCGGCAGAAAGGTGCGGTCGAAGTCCTGGAACCGGTCCATGGAGCCGACAATCTGCCGGATCGGCACCGTTTGCAGGCCCCGGTAGCTCTCGCCTTCCGGAGAGAGGCGCTGGCGGAGTTCGTGGAACGGCACCAGGTCGTTCGGCCGCCGGTTGACTGCGGCAATCAGGTCGTGAATCGCCGCCTTCTGCCGGGCCCGCTCGAAATCCTGGCGTACCTGGTCTTCCATCATAACGATGACTCCAGCTCGGTGGACCGCTCGGATGGGTCGAGGTGACTGAAGGTGAGGTCGAGCCGCTGGTAGGGATAGACATTGATCACATCGGTCTCATGGAAGGTTTGTGAGTTGGGAATGGACCGATCGTAGAGGTGAATGTGCCCATGCAACTGGTATTCGGGTGCATAGCGGGTGAGGAACTTGCGCATGGCCGTGAAGCCGCGGTGAGCGAAGTCGTCGCGGTCACCCACGTCGCGCGGTGGCGCATGGGTCACCAGCAGGTCGAGGTAACGACCGTGGCGAATCCGGTTCCAGAGCAGCCGGGGAAGCATTTTCAGCATCATCCACGACATCTGGAACTCGGTGTACTGAATGGGCTCGTGCTCGGAGTAGCGTGGCGACCCCGGCAGCCCTGCCATGATGATACCGAACTGGGGGTCGCGGATGACCTTGCCGCCGAGATTGATGCACCCCTCGGGCAGTTTGGGTTCGCCACGCTCGCCCAGCCGGGTCACTTCTTCAGCATGGTTGCCCAGCACGTAGTAGACCGGGCGATTCAGGGCATCGACCAGAAATTCGAGATAGGAGGCGGGCACGTCGCCACAGCCGATCACCATGTCGACATCACCCATCCGGTCCCGCAAGGTGGCGGAATAGATGCGCTGGTCAACCTCGTCGGAGACGGCCAGCACCCGCACGGTGGTGCCGGTGGGAATGGGGGTAGATGCGGCTGTCGTATCCGAGTCCATGCAAGGCGATCCGGGTCAGGTGAGGGCGACCAGTACACCAGCAAGGATACGGTCCGAGCCCAGCCGGTGCCACGACGCCTGCTCCAGGATCATCGTCCGCAGGCGGTCAGTCCAGCCCAAGATGCGCAAGGTGGTCAACCTGGTTCCAGGCTCCCGGCTCACCGTGGCCAGATGCGTCGACCAGGATTTCCGAAATCGAGCAATTGTGGAACCCGGACCGCCGCCCCGGCCAGATATCCAGCGGATCGCCATGCACCGCGGCGGCAATCCAGGAGAGCGATCCGCCATGCCCAACCGCCACCACCACGTCGTTGGTGCCTACGTGCCGGGTGACAAGCTCGCGGTAGGCCACCAGCACGCGTTCGCCGAACTGCTGGCCGTTTTCGCCACCGTCCCAGCCGGCATCAACCCCGCGCTCGGGATTGGCCATGATCTCGGCCAGGTCCGGATTGGCATCCCGCCACTCGGTCCAGAGCAATCCCACGGCCCGGCCAGCGTTGATCTCGGCCAAACCAGCCACCGGCGCCGGCTCCAGCCTGACCGCGGTTCCGATAATGCCGGCGGTTTCCATGGCCCGGTCGAGCGGACTGGCGTAGAGATGGGTGACATCCCCCCGGTCCGCCAATGCCCGCGCCACACCGCGCGCCTGCTCCCGCCCGAAATCGGTGAGCGGATCGTCAACCCCCTGGATGCGTTCTTCGATATTCCCCAGTGATTGGCCATGACGAACCAGGAGCAGCAGCATGCATTCCTCCGCGAGACACGTTGCGGTCCGTCAGCAGAACCGCCCGAGATAGTCGTCCCGACATCATAGCCCGGACCGCCCCTGCTCGGCGGAGTCCTGTTCGGCAGGCACCTGTTCAGCATTGAGGGTTCGCGGTGAACAGGGCCGACAACATCCGAGCCAGGTCTTGCCTGTTCGCTCTCTGCCCAGGCTCGGAAGGTCGGCCCGTACGGAACAATTCCTTACAGACGTGAACAGCCACTCCGGGTGCGAACGGTTCGAGGCGCCGCGGTTACGACGGAACGGGAATGACGCTGGACGGCGTGGCGACAGGACTGGCTCCGGGCGTCGCCTCGTTGCCAGCGGCAGAGCCGCCAGTGCCATCTCCAGCCATGCCGGCAGAATCCGCCAGGCTCCCACCGTTCAGGTCGACTGGTGTGCCTGCGGCATTGACCGGCAGACCGGCAATCTCCGCGCACACTTCCGCGATCGGGGGCAGATCGGTGCGCGGGAGGTCAACTACGTAAGCCCCCGTCAGAAGGGTGCCCAGCGACACATCAACCAGGGTCCGGCTGGTACCATCCGCGCCCACCGCAACCAGCAGCCATTCATCCCGGTCAGACGCCGCACCGCACCCACCGTCGCGCAGACGGGCGGCTCCGGGCGCGCCCGATCCCTGGAGATCGAGGCTCACCAACGTCTGGCCACCAAGTCCGTAGAGCGTCACCATGCCTTCGACACCCTGGGCTCCGGAAACCGGAACCACCAGGAAGGGGGCATCTGGCGGCGGGGTCAACTCCGGAGTGGCGGGTGGCGCCTTCACGTCCTCATCTCGGTCCCAGACCAGGGCCACCACCACGAGCAAGGCGACCAGGATCACCACACCCAGCACGAGCCTGCCCAGACGTCGCCGGGGTTGGGATGGTAGGGACGAGGATGAAGAGTCGGATGCTGTCACAAACGGTTGCTTCCCTTGAACTACGGTGCCTGCGCAGGTTCGGCCCCTGGCCCGGCTACCAACCAGGCACGAGGCGCCGCATCATACGCGGAGGCTCCTGCCGCAGCAAGACGCACGGCGGGGGCCCCGTTGCCGGTGGCCCCCGCACATGCTTCCCTCAGGTGGTGGTCGAAGATTACAGCCCCAGCCGGCGCCACCGGCTCGGAGCGCGCTGGGTTTCCGCGCGACGGAGGACCCAGCCAGACATGAGCAACAGCAGGGCGAACCCGGCCGTGGCCCAGATGATCGCGCCGTTCGCTGTCGTTGGCAGGATCAGACTGTCGCCCGAACCGGTGTTGGCCGGCAGGTTGGACGCGCCGCCAACGGCGACTCCCTTGCCAGACCCAACCGTCGAGCCATCGGCGTTGGTGCCATCGCCGGAGGTGGTGCCACCCACAGCCTGCGCGACAGGGGTCAGCGGTGTGATCGTCTCGCCCTTGCCGCCGTCGGTCCCATCGCCCGGGGTTGGCGTCTGGGCGTTGATCATGCCACCGGTCCCGTCGTCGGGCGTCGCGGACGCGTCAGTGGTGGTGGTCGAAGTTGCTTCGGGCGTGGTCGCCTCGGCCGTGGCGGTCGGCGTGACCTCGCCGCCAGTGCCGGTCGGTTCGGGCGTCACGTCAGCCGTGGCAGTCGAATCGGGCTCGGTGGTTGCTTCCGGTGTTTCGGTAGCTTCACCGGTGCTTTCGGGCGTGGTGTCTCCACCAACCGCAACCGGCGTGCCCTCGGCGTTGACCGGCGTGCCGTCGATATCAACGCAGGAAATGAGCAACCCGAGCTGATCGGGTGCCAGGTGCAGGTCGATCACGTACTCGCCATTGAGCAGATCGCCCAGCGAGACATCGACCAGGGTTGAGCTGGTGCCGTCGGCGCCAACGTTATTCAGGTCGTAGGCAGACAGCGGCTGAATGGTTTCGCAGGTACCTTCGTGGATGTGGGCCGGATGATTCTCACCCGTGCCATCCAGGTCGAGGTCGACAAGGGTTTGATCCCCCATCTCATAGAGCGTGGCCGTGCCAGACACCCCGGAGTCGTTCAACTCCGTGAAGTCCAGTTCCAGACGCGTGGAATCGGGCGCCGGTGTGGCCACCGATGCCGCGGGTGTACTCGTATCGTCCTGGCTGGTGGCCAGGGGCGACGTAATGATGAAGAGCGCGGTCGCAATCAGCGCGACCACTCCCAGTGGCCGCTTGCGGCGCACGAGGAAGCTTGAGCCCCGAATGTTGGGCGGGCGCGACCCGGAAGAGGCGCCGGCCGTGGGTGTTGACGTCATAGCGACACTCTCTCCCCGGCGAGTGTGGTTCGAGGACGTCGGCGGCCGACCTGGCCAACCGGTCCTGCCACGCAAGGCTGGACCGGCAAGCGGCCGTGCCAGCCTGCGGGTGGCTGGGATGGGAGTTCGAGCGGGATCGAACTCCCGGGCTGGGATCGGGCGGGTTCAACTGCGGGGTTGACCGATCAACAGCACTGACAGAAGACTACCGATGTTCCAAACCTTCGACAAGAGTACGTTCAGTGCCAGTTCGTCACGTTTCCTGAATCACTGACATGATTAGCTGTCTCTATGCAAGGCAAATGCTCATTTCAAACTATCATCATGTAAATGTACGTTCTGAATTGGCAAGGCAATCGTGAGGCACATTGGGGCACATGCCCCTGCTGGTCAGGCGATACGAATGTACGAACGATATGAACATTCCGTGTGGGGTGAATGTTCGATCCTGTCAGCCCACGGTCGCGCGGTGAGGCGAGGCGTTCGCAGCGCCGCCAACATGCCTCTGGCCAGAGCAGGTCTAGAGGGGAACACCGGCTTCGTTGAGCAGGTGCCGGACTTCCTGCGGACCAAGCCCATCGATGGTGCGGCCGATCCGTTGCTCCACCTGGCCCTTGGTCTTCAGGTCGTATTCCCGCGCCCAGGTCCAGAAATGGGTCCAACTGTAGTCCGCCATGTTTGGCTCATCGGACTCGGTCTCCGGTTCGGGGTGCGGCCGGGGCGTGGCCGGTGAACTGACAGGAGCCGGGCGGCGCGGAAGTTCGACCGCGGCTTCCGCCGCGGGTGACTCCGGCTCCGGGGTGCGCGCGGGACGCTCGATAGCCGGAGCGGTAATCACCGGTCGGGTCGGGCGTTCGGTGGGGGGAGCGGCAACGGCAACGGGTTCCTCTGCGGCAGGTTCCGGCTCGGATGGCGCCGACGTTCGTGGCTGCGTTCCCCGCCGCAGGGCCTCAACCACGGAGGGTGTGTTGCGCTCTTCCGGCCGCACGATCGGTGGCCGCGCTGGCTCCGGCGTGGTGGTGGCCTCTGGCTGGGACTCGGCAACCTGCTCGACAAGTGGTTCTTCCCGGCGGGAGTCGCGCCGTCCATCCGGCACCTCGCCCACACCCAGAAGGTCAAGCGCCCGGGCCGTGGCGCGTTGTTCGGCCAGTTCCAATGCACCGTCCAGCAACCCGGTGCTATCGGTTGGTTCGGCGGCATAGGCGCTGACGGCGGTGCCATCGGGAAACGAGATGATGGCCCGGATCACCACCTGGTCGTCATGGATGTGGGTCAGTTCGGTTGCCAGCGCCACGCCAGGGTAACGCCCGCGGAGGGCACGCAACCGCTGGCGAATGCGCATTCCGCCTGGATCGAGTTCCACGTCGGCTGGTTGTTGCTGGAAGCTCACGTCCGTCCTGGCTCCTCCGGCTGCAAACGATTGTGTGTCGAGTATATCGTTGCCATTCCAGAACTCCCGTCCTCGCCTCGGCGTTGAGTCCAGTCCACGGGTAAAACGGAATCCGGGGAATGTGTTGCAGATACTGGCCGGGTGAAGGAGCCACAGACCTGGCGCGCCGGGTGATGGGCGGAGGCTGCCCACGGCGCCAGGCCGAGGCTCCCTCCATTTGGACTCCATGCCCTCCGGATTTGCCACCACCGCCAGCGCACTGCAAAACGGTGAGTCACCCCATCATCTCACCGGCAAGCCCAGGTCAGTCCAGGTCGATGCCGACAGTGCGCTGGAATTCGACCGACTCCTTTGCCGCGAGGCCCACCCGACTCGCCAGCAAGGCATCGCGCGGGGTGGCCCGGTCAGCCGGAACACCGTTTCGGATGCACTCGATGAAGTACCCGGTCTCGTTGACGTAGGCGTCGGTCTGCTCGACCTCGATCACCTCCGGGTCGCCCTCGTTGCGGTAGACGGTGAGGGTATTGGTCGGCTCCCCCACCTCGAACGAGCGGCCTCCGGCCTGGAAATGGTATTCCACCGCCCCCTGCTCGCAGAGGATTTCCAGCCGGGAGGTGAATGGATAGCTTTCAGGTTGATTCATGCCACCCTCGGCCATGCCAGTGCCGCCCTCGTACCCGATCAGAACCTGGCCATAATCGTAGCCGCCAGAGCGGGGATTCCAGATGCCATGCGCGGTCACATTGGTCGGCGTGCCCAAGACCCAGTTCAGCGCATCGAAGTCGTGAACCAGCATGTCGTAGATGGCGCCGCCAGTTCGTTCGGCGCTGCCCTCCAGATTCAACCAGGCCGGATAGGGTTGCCGCCGGGCAGCGACACCGGCGACCGGGCGGCCGAGCTCCCCAGTGTCGATGACCGCCTTGAGCGCGACGTATTCCGGCCAGAAACGCAGGACGTGGGCGATCATCACCACCTTGTCGGACTCGTCTGCCGCCTCGACGATGGCAAGACCATCCTCAACCGACATTGCCAGCGGCTTTTCCAACAGCACGTGCTTGCCCGCCGCCAGGACCGCCTCGGTCGTCACCCGGTGGGCTGGAGTGGGCAGACAGATATCCACTGCCTCAATCGAGTCATCGTCGAGCACGCGGTTGAGGTCGGTCGTCGCCTCGGCACCCAACTCGGCCGCCAGTTCACCGGCCCGCGAATTGCTCTGGGCGTAAATGGCGACGATCTCCACATCGTCGCGGGTGGCGTAGGCCCGGGCGTGGGTGCCCCCCATGAATCCAGCCCCAAGAACGGCAACTCGTGTCTTGCTCATCTGCTTCGTCATCCCTGGTTCCAACCATCGGCACCAATGCCCGCTGGCACCAGCGCCATCACCGGCCAACCGATGCCTGCAAGGGTACCGCTGATGAGGGTGCCACGGGAGATTCGAGAGGAAGGGAGCCTACGGACTGCACGAGGTGCGGACAAGCAGGGTTGGAGAGGATCCAGGCTCAGTCAGCAGCGGACACCTGCGCAATGGCAGCCTGCCAGCGTTGTCGGCTCTCAGTGGTGAGCACGCCCGCGTCGTCGATATCATCATCAAGCGAAACGACGATACGCTCCCCGCCCGGTGTGACCACCCAGAGGTCATCGTATGGTGCACCAACTCCGGTCATGATGCTCTGGTTGAGCTGTCGCGCCATGATGGCAACGGCTTCCATGAACCGGGCCTCCGGCATAAAGCCAATGCCTGAGGTTGACGTTGCGATAAGCCCGAGATGACAGGGGAAATCGCCTGGCTCATGGTCGACCTGAATGATCACGTCGCCCCTCAGGCTGGAAACTTCGTTTGCCGGCCACACCATCACCTCACGCACGCCAAATCCAGCGGCAACCGCTGACTTCAGCATTGCGGCGCTGGGTTCGAACTGAGTCCAGATGTCGCCAAGGTCAATCACTTTCGTTGCTCCCGGGCCTTACTCCAGATCATGAAGAGCCTCGTAGCCTCGTCTCTGATCTTATCATCGAAACCGGGGGTACGATGCGTCCGCTCGAAGAGGACATCGCTATCCCCTCCGGAGGAAATAAGGATTTGTAGCCCAATCAGTTCACGCCGCGACGGCGAGATCACTCCTTCGCCCGAGGCAGGAAATGCCGTGCCGTCACCCTTATCCACATAGAGCCGATGATTGATGAACCAACGATTGTTGCCCAGCGACATTCCTTCCCCGCGGTTGATCGCAGCGATGTCTTCCGCCACCTCAATGCCTGGAAGCACCATCGTGGTAACGGGCTTGATATGCGTCTGACGGTCGAACCGGTCCAATTGATGACGTTTGGGCGCCGACGGGCGAAGCGGGTGTTTCGGTTTCACAAGAGGCTCCGCCCTCCGCGCACGGCAATGTCAGGCCAGGTCCTGGACCGGGATGTATTGGCGCAGGAACTCGCGCGAATTCCGCAGGGTCGACTCGACCACATCCAGGGGCGGCCACGGTTCGCCCTGGAACTCGATCTCAAGGGCGCATGGCCCGGCGAATCCCACCTTGTTCAATTCAGCGAAGATCGGCGCGAAGTCGATCTCACCGGTGCCGATCTGGGGAAAATTCCAGACACCGGGACCACCGATCTGGTCCTTGATGTGCAGGTGGTTCACATACGGCGCGGCCGCAACGATGTCTTCCTCGGGACGAACGTGGCCGTAGAAGATCACGTTAGCGGTGTCGTAGTTGATGCCCACGTTCGGCATCTCGATTTCCTGCACCAGCTGGGCCGCCAGGGCCCCGGTCGCTGACACGCCGCCATGCGTTTCCAGGCAGATCGCGATGCCATCGGCAGCAGCTTCCTGGGCCAGGGGCCGGATGCGGCTGAGGAAGAAGGCGCGTTGTTCATCGAGCGTGCCTGCGGACGATGCATCATGACCGCCGGTGCTGGTGGTCACCCAGCGAATGCCCAGCCGGGCCGCGATGCCGAGCGCCTTGCGGAACTCATCGATCCCTTCGTCACTGGCGAGGTCGCTGTGACCGCTCAGCGAGATCGCCTCCAATCCGAAGGAGGAAACGAGCTTCGCCACATCGTGCAGATCCTGCTCGGTTGAGGCGCGCAGCACATGCTCGGTCCAACCGGGCACGGACGAAAGCTCAACACTCGTGAAACCAGCCGCCGCAATGCCGGCCAGGGCCTCCTCGAAGCTATAGGAATGGTATGTATTGGTTGAAACTGCCAGCCGATCAGCCATGCGTGCCTCCGCTGTCTGTTCAGTGGCAGGGCCAACGACAGCCGCGCCACACATCGAATGTCAGAGTAGTCGCCCCGGCGCGGCAGGTCGGCCCGGACGAACCCAGCGACTCGTTCCGCCAAACCCATTCCAGCCAGATTGCTTCGGCAAGCTACTCGCCGCCGGAGAGTTCGTCGTCGAACCACTCGCGGCCCGGATAGAGCTGGATGTATTCCACGCGAATGCCATCTTCGAGGGTGAACGCCGCCAGCGCGAAGGGCGGTTCGCCCATTTCGCCGATCGGGCGCACGATCTCCTTGCCGGCCACGGCCGCTTCGATGTCGTCGACTTCGTAGCAGATGTGGCCACTTTCGAAGGCATTGGGATCGGTGGTGTTGCCGGGACCAAACCGCAGCCACTCCACGCGCTGCGGGTGATTTTTCGGGTTGGTCAGCCAGAGCTTCCCGCCCTCCACCCAGTATTCGCCCTCGATCGGGGTCTGCTGATCGGTTGCGGGCAGGCCAACGTGATGGAAACGCTTCATGAAAACGAGGTCCTTTCCGTTCAGAAATACGACGTGTCCAAGATGATGAGGCCATTTTCGGGTGTGTCAATCGTTTCAGAAATGCGGCACCTGGTCGATCGCCACAGGATCCGTTGGCTCTCCCCGGCCTACGCCGGACCGCACGCTGGTGTTCTGCCTTCATTTGAGACTCCCAGGAGTGCCCAATTTGTCCCCCAGCCAATCTTCATCTTGTCGTGGCACCCTGTATGAATGATCCTTCCGCTCCGTTGTTCTATCCAGGATCCCGTTTATGTCATCAGCCAAGCAAACCTGTGCCAACTGTGGCGCCGACAACGCCACCAATGCCCGCTTCTGCGGTTCGTGCGGCGTTTCCCTCCAGACATCCGAGGCGCCTCCCGCAAACACGTCGTCCGAAACACCATTTGCGTCGCCAACGGGCGACATTCATGGCCTGACATTCGACCAGGCCCTCCTGACCGCCCCAAGACCTCATCGGCGAGGAGGGCGCTGGCTGGTAGTGGCGGCAGCGGCAGGCGGTCTCCTGTTGATCGTGCTGGCGGTCATTCAGTTCGTGAGCGGCTTGTCATCGTTCGGCCAGGTGATCTGGGTACTGGATGGCATCGTGGTGATCGCGCTGGTGGCGTGGCTTTGGGGTCAGTACAACCAGCGCCGAACTCGTCACGGGGCCACCGACGCACGCCGGTGGCTGTACTCTTGACGCGACCTGAACCTGACGCTGATACCTGGGTGATGTGGTGGACCAGGCGGAGACAAACCGGGCTGGAATTCTGGGCGGCGGCAATGCGTGAAACGGTTAAGGAAACCTTCAGGAACGGCTCAGGGAGGAATCAGCCTGCCCTCCTATTCTGATGGTGGACAGGCAAGGACGTGGTTCCAAGCACCACTCCCCCAAACCGAGTCCACTCTCTCCTCCCCCCACCCACCGGAGAGGGCCGCCCCCCAAGCAGCGGCCCTCTCGGTATTTAACACGCAGTTTCCACTCCCCTTCCCCACCATCGCATCACCCCATATGATCGAAGCGTCATGGACGGCAGGCCCTTCCATCCACTACACCCCCTCCGTGACCACCTGCTGGCACCGCTGCTGCCGAGCAGCTACCTGCCACCAGGCTGGACGCATCACGCAGGAGGGTGCACATGAGCGATATCCCGGATGAGAACGAGCGGGACGTCACCGATATCTTTCCGGCCATCGATCCCGCTGAGCCGGTCAATGACGACCCGACCAGCGACCTGCCACCGGTCAAGCCGATCATTGGCCAGGCTGATACCGTGCCGGACTCCGAAAAGCAGGTCGTCCGCCTCGAAATCCCGTTCCGCACCATCATCCGGGTGGTGCTCAGCCTGTTCGTCGTCTGGCTGCTGATGCAGATCAGCGACATCCTGTTGCTGGTGGTGATTGCCCTGATCCTGACCATGGCCCTGACCCCGCCCATGCGGCGGCTCGAGCGACAGGGTTTCCCCCGGGTCGTGGCGGCCGGGGTGGTCTTCGCCATCCTCATCGGGCTCATTGCCGGGTTCTTCGGGCTGATTCTGCCGCCACTCGTGTCCCAGCTCCAGAGCGTGGTGGACAACATTCCGGAATACAGCCGGCAGCTGGAATCGTTCATCGAACGCTATCCGCCCATCTACAAGCGATACATGGAGATTCGGGAAAATGGTCTCGGCGATCAGGTTTCCCTCCCCTGGGACGATGTCATCTCCTACACCACCGAACTGGCGACAGGCATCGCGAACATCTTCTTCGTCCTGACCCTGGCGTTCTACCTGCTGATCGAGGGGGAACGGTCGTACACGTTCGTGGCCCGGTACATCGCCCCGCGCCTGCGATATCGGCTTCGGCGAGCGTTTCCCGAACTGACCCGCGTGGTGAGTGGCTATGTGATCGGCCAGGCGATCAACTCGACGCTGTTCGCGGTCTTCGCCTACGTGTTGCTGGTCGCGACCGGCACGCCCGAACCACTGCTGATGGCCGCCCTCGCCTTCGTGCTGGACGCCGTGCCGATCATCGGCGCACCGCTGGCGACGATCCCGGCCGTATTGCTGGCGGCCACTGTTTCCCCAACAACTGCAATCGTCGTGCTCGTCGCCTACATCATTTACCAGCAGATCGAGGGCTACGTGATCATCCCGCGGGTGTTCGGGAACACCCTGCAGGTGACCTCGTTGGCGATCCTGCTCGGGGTGCTGGTGGGTGGGCAACTGCTTGGCATCATCGGGATCGTGCTGTCGCTCCCGATCACGGCGGCCATTCCGGTGATCGAGCGAGTCTGGCGCGAGGATGTGCCCGATCCGATTCCACCCGAGATGATCTGATCACTCAGATCTCATCATCCCAGTGCGGCCCTTGCCAGGTCGCGCGTCAGTTCGGCGTGCCCCTCGTGCAGCGCGGTGTGCCGGGTCATCAACAGCATGAGCGCCATTCCGGTCATCTGCGGACGGTTGACCGGCGCATGGACACGGTCGAGCACGTCTGGTCCGAGGGCCAGGAGGGTTTCCCGCATCTGCTGGCGAGTGGTGTCCCAGTCCGGAATCGGCACGTTCTCAGGTGTGGCCACGGCCCGAAACTCGGCATCCCGGTCCCGCGCCTGCGATCCCTCGGCCAGCACACCAAGGATGCCCTGGCGGAGGTGGCCCAGCGCGTGAACCGCGATGACGTAGACGGAATTGGTTTCCGGAGCGGGTGGTTTCCAGTTCAACTCCGCGATGGGGCAGTCAGCCATCACCGACTCGATCCGATCGAGGGAGGTTTCCAGATTCGCCCAGAACTCGCCGATGCTCTGCGTCCGAAAGGCACTGGTATCGGGATTGGCATATTGCATGGTCAGGCTTCCTTGAGTTCATTCCCTCCGAGCTGACCGGGCCGACGACAGCCGAGCCAATCTCGTGGCCGAGCAC
>CAZNQC010000095.1:0-13212 GCA_964574825.1 uncultured Sphaerobacteraceae bacterium
CGGCCAGCCGATCGGTGCGTCGCTGGGTGTGCCGCTGACAACCGGCAACCGGGTGCCGGTCGAACCGTCACTGGCGTTACCGGGGTATCCAAACGTCTTCGTGGTGGGTGACCTGGCCGCGATTGACGATGGCAAGGGCGGCACCTTGCCGGGCGTGGCCCAGGTGGCGATGCAGGGCGGGAAGCACGCCGCGAAGATGATCCGGCGTGATCTGCAAGACAAGCCGCCGACGCCGTTCCGCTACCGGGACAAGGGCACGATGGCCACGATCGGCTGGAACCGGGCGGTCGCCGACATCGGGCCGCTGCATCTGAGCGGTTTCCCGGCCTGGGTGATCTGGGCCACGATTCACATCGCCTTCCTGGTTGGGTTCCGCAGCCGCTTCAGTGTGATGTGGCAGTGGATGTGGGCGTACGTCACCCGTAGCCGCGGCGCTCGCCTGATCGTGGGGCATGTCTACGGCGAGCCGCCCGCTGACAGCACCTCGGCGCAAGCCAGCGAACGCGCTGCGTAACCGAGCGGCTGATGTGGCACCAGGGCGGCGGTCTGGATTCAAAGTTGGGTATGGGCGAGAACCGGGTCGACACATCCGAGCCAGATGGGGAATGCAGAGCCACCTGCCCAGGCTCGGAAGGTCGCCCCCTACTGACACTCTTGGGGTATCGACTTTCGCACCCTCAACGCTGAACACATACCAGGCAGCACGGAAAGGTTCCATTCCGGGCTGCCTGTGCTACAGTCGCGACCTGTTGGACTCCGGGTCGCGGCGCAATCACACGAGCGCCAGCCGCGCCGCATTTCCCCAGCGAAAAGGACGCATTCACCATGAATCTCGGTGTGAGTTCGTACAGTTTCTCCCAGAGTTTTGCGCGGGGGGAGATGGATATTCTCGACGCCATCGACTGGGTTGCTGAATCCGATGCCGCCCACTTCGAACTGACCGGCGTGGGGCTGGTTGCGACAGTGGCGACCCTGGAGCGCGGTGCCCCGGCCGGCAGCTGGGACCCGGCGAACTATCCCGACCGCAGCGCCAATATTGCTGCCGACCTGGTCAACCAACCCGCGCTGATCGAGGCCATCCGGCTCCATGCCGAAACAAAGGGCGTGCCGCTTTCCAACTACTCGGTGGGGGCCGATTTCCGCGCCGACGACCTGGCGGCCGAGATTGCACGGGTGAAGCAACACCTCGACACCGCCCACGCTCTGGGCATCCGCTACTTCCGGCATGATGTGGTGGCGTGGTCCTGGCGGGAGGACTCGCAAACGGAGTTCGAAGGCGTCTTCGACACCCTGGTGGAGGCCAGTCGCGAACTCGCCGACTACGCGGCACCATTGGGCATCACCACCAGCGTCGAAAACCACGGCTTCTGCATGAACGTGAGCGAGCGGGTGCGCCGGTTGATTGTTGCTGTCGACCGCCCGAACTTCCGGACGACCCTCGACATCGGCAACTTCCTCTGTGTCGACGAGTTGCCGGAATCAGCCGTGCCGCTGAACCTGCCGTATGCCTCGGTGGTGCACCTGAAGGACTTTTACCGCCGGGAGTTCGTGCCGGGGGACGGCTGGCTGACGACCCTGGCCGGGAATGCGATTCAGGGATCGATCGTGGGGTTCGGCGACCTGCCGATGAAGCGCCTGCTGGCGGCAGTGAAGGCATCCGGCTTCGACGGGCCGATCTCGATTGAATACGAAGGCCAGGTGCCCGACCTCTACGCCATCGAAACCGGTCTCGCCAACGCTACCCGCATCTGGAACGAGGTGTAGGACGGGGTACAGCATGGTTGAAACCTTGCTCGGCCCGGGAGGAGAGGACCACACAGCGGCCAGACCGTATCGCAGAACTTCGCGAATGGTGGCCGCTTGGGTCCTCCGTACTACTGCTTCGGGCGGAGTTTGAGATATGCCAACGATGCTGCGCGTTGCGGTAGGGCGGGGTGAATCCCGGGTAACACGCAGGGCCGACGACATCCGAGCCACCCGGTGACTGTCATGTGGTCATTTCGGCTCGGAAGGTCGGCCCGTACGCGCTGTGCTGGCCACGAGGATGGCCGCGCCATCGAGACAGACGTTCGGCGAGAGGTCGCGCGAGAAGACGACCCGCGGGGCAATGTCCGGCATGAGGCCGAGATCGCGAGTGATCGCGGCCCGGTAGCGGGCCAGTTCGAAGGTACCACCGTGGTAGACAACCACCCCGCGTGCATCTGACGGGAACTCGTAGCGCTGCATGACCCCGGCCGTGGCGTGAGCGAGGGCCAACGCCGAGGACTCGTAGAGCAGGGTCGGGAGAGGGTCGTCCGCTTCGTACCGGGCACCGAGGGCGACTCCATCGAGCGATTCGCCGGTCCGCTGGCGGTAGAGGTCCTCAATCCCGGCCCGTCCGGCCACGACCCGATCGAGACAGACATAGTCCTTGCCGGGTACGTGGCAGTGCGTGGCCTGCCCGAGCGGGTTGAGCGCTTCAGCCAGCGGTACGTGGGCGGCTTCGACGTGAATGGCCTCGCCGCCAGCGATGACCGACGCCCCGAATCCGCTGCCACAGATGAAGAAGGCGATATCGTCAAACTCGACCCCTTGCCGGGCCAGCAGCGTGGCAGATCCACAGATGCCGGCCACGGTGTCGTTGGCCAGCCGGAAGTTCCCCGGGAAGAGCTGGGCATAGTCGGCGCCGTAGGCGGCCAGAAACTCGTCATAAAAGACTGGCAGGTTAGCCACGCGGGTCACCACCGTGCCGTCGAGCCGGGTGGCCGATGAGATGCCAACCGGGAGCTTGCGGCGCTGAGCTTCGGCGGCGATGCGTTCGAGGACGGCCAGGTATCCCGCACCACCACGTGCCTGGAACACTTCCTCAGCCCCGCGTTTCAGGCGTCCTTCCCGCACCCGGTATTCGGCCCACCGCAGCTTGTCGCCACCCAGGTCAATCGCGATCAGGTCCTGGTCGCGCTGGAGAGCAGCCATCGCGGCAACGGGATCGAACGGGAAGGCGACATGCGCCAGCAGGTGATCGGTCTGGTACACCGCCACCTGCTCCGGTACGTGGTTCGGCAGCAGCGCAGCGGCGTCGGCCATGTCTACATCAGCCCTTCCAGCATCATTTGGTCGACATGCGGTTCACACACGCTGACCAGAGTTTGGGGATATCGCTGAAAGTCAGCCACATCGTAGGTCCAGAACTCATCCGCTGCGAGCCAGATCGCAGTTGAGAGGTGCAGTAAATCAGCTGCCCGCTTTCGTACGTTGGGAAACTGGGGTTGGTCGTGCTCCAACAAACGCTGTCGCATCAGGTCGCGAGCGCGGAACGCGATGGCTGCATGGGCTTCGACCAGATGGATGGGACTCGTTGCCCAGAATCGATCGATCACCTCGAAACCATCCGACAACGGAATCGCCAAACCCTCAACATACGCCACTTCCGTGACCGCCACGGTCGATGCCAGAAAACGCGTCTGCATCGGTGTCTGTGTCGCCTGGTACAGCGCCGATCGAACGACCTCGCCGCGACCGGGATCGCGGCGAAGGTAGGAGAGAATGACGGACGAGTCGAGCACGATGCGGTCAACCACGGCGCGCCTGCGCGATCAAGTCCTCCGATGGAACGCCAGGCTCCACATCGGCCAGCGCACCATACGCGTCCAGCCAGTTCAGGTTATCTGGCACTGCCGGTTGCGGACGAATGCGCCAGACCTGGGGCATTGACAGCGGACGACCACTCAACTGGTCGCGACGAATGACGCCATCGATCACAACAGCGGTATCCCAGGCCGAACGCAGTATTTCGTGCTGGTCCGGGGTCAAAACCAGTCGAACAGCCCGATCGAACAGATCGTCGTACAACACCGCGCGAAGCCCCGTGCGGCTGGAAAGGGATTGCAGCCGTCCACGAAGTTCACCTTGCGTCTCCACTGACGACGATGCAGGCGCAACAGATCGCCCCGCCATGGTCGAAGGATCTTGCGCGGGAACCAGCACGTCTGCTTCACCAGTGCTCACCACCACACCACCGGGCTCCTGGGACGCCACACGCAGGAGACGCTGCCTCGCCTTCTCCTGCTTTGAAGTGAGATCAACGGCACCACCTTCCGGCAAGGCGGCAATCTCCAGCACTGCTGCGGAGAAGCCATCTGCCGGATGCGGGGTGTCGAAACGGACACTGGTAACGATCAACGCCGAGCCGACCGAAAGTTCCTCGACGGTCACTTCCAGCACGTGCGCCTCACCCACGACCGACGAAGCGGCATCCAGCGTCAGGCGCCAGGCGTCGACCGCATCGGCAAACCGATCCAGCGACACCGTTCCATCGAGTTGGAGCGAATACGATCTGACCGTCATGCGAATTCCCAACAGGGGTAGACGAGTAGAGCTTTGCCTCTGGCAATGATTCTACGCCCAACCGGCATGAACCAGATGCCCTGGAATCAACTATCCGAAGAAGGGTTCGAACCAGGTGTCGGGGAACTCGAGGCCGAAGCCGGGGGCGTCATTGGGAATCAGGTAGCCATCCTTGGGAATCGCCTGGCCGGGGAGACGCCAGCCTTGCTCCAGCGGCACGCTCGGGCGGGTGCCAACGAAGCACTCCAGCCACGGCACGGCCGGTGACGCGTAGGAAAAGTGCTGGCCGTAGACCGTGTTTCCGCCGCCATGGAGGATGACGCTGATGTTGGACGCCCCGGCCATCGCCGCGATCTTCTGGGTGGTGGAGTAGCCGCCGACCCACTCGATATCCGGTTGCAGGATATCGGCGACGTGGTGATTGACGGCCCACTGGAAGGGGAAGGTGGTGTACCAGTGCTCACCGGTGGCGAGGGTCTGCCACGGCAGGCGATCGCGTACGGCGACGTGGGCATCATGATCGTCCGGCAGCAGGTATTCCTCGATCCACTTGAGGCGATAGGGGCGAAGCGTTTCGGCCAGGCGCACGGTGTATTCGATGTCGAACGCCATCCAGCAGTCGAGCATCAGTTCGCACTCGTCACCGATCAGTTCGCGGGTTTGGGCGACCAGTTCCTCGTTCTTGCGCAGGCCATCGAGCCCATCGGCCGGACCGTAGGGGCAGGCCAGCTTGAAGGCCTTGAACCCGAGCTCCAGGTACCAATCGACATCGTTGCCGGTGGCGTAGCAGAAGAGCCTGTCCTTCTGCGGACCGCCCGCCAGCTGGTAGACCGGCACATCCAGCAGCTTCGCCCGGGCATCCCAGAAGGCGAGATCGACAGCGGAGACGGCATAGGAGGCGAGCCCGGCCGCACCGAACGGGGTGGTCAGGCGGAAGAGCTTGTCGGCCAGGCGATCGGCGGCCCAGATGTCCTCGCCCACCAGGCGCGGCGCGAGGTGATCCTCGATCAGGGCGGCGGTGATGCGTCCGTTGGAGGTGGAACCGTAGCCGATGGTGCCGTCTTCCAGCGTGACCTTGCACCAGGTGTGTTCCCACTTCGGTAGCCACAACGATCGGTGCCGCTTGACCTCCGGATAGCGCGACATGGGGTTGGCAACTTCGGCAGTTGCGGCCCAGCCTTCCCGGCCCTTCGGGGCAGTGGGGTCCTCCTTCGGCAGTTCGCTGGGCGGCACGACAAGACGCATGGCTTCGATGGCGGTGATCTTCACGCGGCAGTCCCTTTCCGGGCGATGGGCTGGAGTGTGTCGTTCCCGGTATCACCGCACGGAACTCAGGCCCGGTCAAGGGTGCCGTGGCAGCCGCAGGTGGCCCATCCGGCTGCGGGCGATGACGATCGCCACCACGATCGGTAACACCTCAAGGACACCTGACGCTATCACCACGGCCTGCGTTCCCACCATCGTTGCCAGGACCCCCGCGCTCAGGCTCACCACCAACACGACCAGACCGTTGATGGTGCCCGAAAGGGCAAACACCCTCCCCCGCATCCGGTCGGGCGCGGCCCGCTGCAGGGTGGTGAACAATCCGGTCTCGGCCGCCGCGGTGGCCGGGCCAATCGGGATCAACACCAGCGCCGCCATCGGCATCGAGTTGGTGATCCCCATCGTGGCAATGCTTACTCCGTACAACGCCAGTCCACCAATCAACAGGGCGCTATCGTCCACCCGGCGACTGAGCCAGACCACCAGCAGACTTCCGAGGATGCCAGTCACCCCACGCACCGACATCAACGTGCCGAAGGTGGTCGCACTCACACCCACCGAGTCCTGCATGAACGCCGGTAGCACCGCCGACAGCGGGACGTCGGCCACCATGTAGAGCGCCCAGACGGCCACCGCCAGCAGCACGGCCCGATTCGTGCGCAGGAGCGACGCTCCGGCCAGCATCGACGACCAGACGCCCCACACCTGGTGCGCCTCACCCGCGGGAGCAGCCGCATCCACCCCACGCAGCCCCAGCAACACCAGCCACCCCGCCAGGTAAAGCACCGCCGCCACGATCAGGGCCGCCTCGAACCCCAGCAGCACGAGCGCTGCCGTGCCCACCGCCGGTCCCACCACCCGCCCAATGCCGTCGTTCAGGGCATTCATCGCGTTGGCCGTGCGCAGGTCGTCCGGCCCGACCAGGCTCGGCAGCAAGGCATTCTCGGCGGGTGCGTGAAAGGTCATCACTGCCGACTGCAGCAGGATGACGAGATAGAGCAGCACGACACCCAGCAACGAGACCAGCGGCAGGGCCACCAGCATCACCACTGCCAGTGCCAGCGCGCTCATGGTCATCACCCGCACGCGGCTCCAGCGGTCCACCAGGGCCCCCGCCACCGGCCCCAGCAGGATCAGGGGCAGCGACGACACCACCGGAATCAGGCCTGTGGCGAACGGCGATCCGGTCAGCGTAAACACATGAATCAGCATCACGGCATGGAGCGACCACCATGCCAGCATGAAAAGAAGACCGGAGGTCCAAACCCGGGCAAACGCCCGATAGGTGAAGAGGATGCCCACGAAGCACTCCAGAAAGACGAAGCGGAAGGACGTCTGGAGTGGGCAGGGCAGGCAGCGTCAGCGAGTGCAGGACCTTGCGCCATACCGGCAAGGGAACCGGGGCGGCGATGGTGTCTGGGTTTCGCTGGTGAGCTTGGCCGCGAAGGGTGTAGGGGGAGGTTATCCCGCCTGCCAGTGCCCGGCGGCCAGGCGGCCGGCAGGAGGCGGCGGGGAGTCAGGCAGTGGAGGGCGGAAGGGGGACATGCTGGCAGTCATGGAACGAAACTCGATTCAGGGGCGGAACGATACGAGCGGAGTATAGCTGCTGGCGATGGACCGCACCGGGAAGGCCCGCGGGTGGTTACGGACGCAGGCGCTGGCGGGCATCGATTCGCTTGCGCAGGTGGGCTTCGATCTTTTCCACTCCCTGGTACTCCGCGTTGGCATCGAGCAGGGGATGGTATTCGAAGAGCGCGATGGTGAGCGGGTCACCCTCATCGGCTGCAGCCACGATCTCCTGCAGGATTTCGAGCGTGACGGCCGGATCGGTGCTCTCGTCGAGCGGCAAATCCAGGTCGAGGTCGACCAGCAGGTATTCGATCATGCCAAATCCTTTACTGCTGTCCGGTACCTTCCCGGCGCTGGCGACTGGCCAACCGCTTGTACAGGTGCGCCACCACGGCGTCTTCACCGGTGATCGACGAGTGGGTTTGCAAGGCCGGATGGTATTCGGTGAGCCCGAACACCGGCATCATCTCCGGGGCAATGCCGGCATGGCACTCGTCGATCGCTTCGAGGAGCTGGGCCGGATCTTCGGCTTCATCAATGAGTGTTTCCGTCGCCAAATCCCACAGTGCGTAGACAACCACGAGCGCCCCCTCATGTGCTCACCGATAGTGGCCCCATTGTGGCAGACAGGATTCACGTCGCACAGGGCGGCACTCCGGCTGAACGAGCCAGGACCGTTTCCGAGCGAATATGCCAACCGTGCCTACGACCAGCGATCGGCCAGCAGGTGGAACGCTTCCTTCGGTTCCCACCAGCTATCCGGCGCCGGATCCTCACCAACTTCGGGCAGCATCGTCACGATCCCGAAACTCGCCAGGTCCATATCGTGCTGGGGATCGGGTGAGGAGGGCACTTCCTCGACGAACGTGTAGACATAGGCCTCTTCAATGCCTGGCGTGCGCCCAAACGTATCGAGCAGGTCGCCGATGTAGGCGGCCTGCACTCCTTCGTTGCGTTCGTAGTCGCCATTCAGGCGGGGAGGATTGGATTGCCAGTCGGCTATGTCGTAGCCGCTCGCTCCCCGCTGGTCCGCGCCGGTGTAGGAACAGCAGCCGAATTCGGTGATGATGACGGGGAGGCCCAGGCCGGTGATGTTTGCCAGGTCCTGCTCGTAGGTTGCCGCGTTCTGGGCATCACGGTAGGCATCGACCCCCACGAAATCGAACGCATCCCAGGTCACACCAGCCACTTCCCAGAGCCCGGAGGCATAGGTTAGCGGTCCGCCAAAGACCTCACGGGCGGCTGTGGCCGATGCGGACACGTGCTCGTCGAGTGCCTGGTAGACCGGGTCGAACTCCCCGCTCTCGAACACCTCCAGCAAGGATGCCATCCGCTCGGCGACCGTATCCCCGTCGAGCAGACCGGCCATGAAGATGGTGAGTTCGCAGCCGATATTGAGGCCAATGTCGCCTCCGGCAGCCCGCAGCGGCTCGATCTGCTCAGCGAGGTCGACCAGCGTTGCGATGGTTTCTTCGCTGGTGGCATCGACCAGGCGCGGTTGGACCCAGACCCGGAGTCCGAGGCTGGCGGCGTATTCCGCTGCCGGGACCATTCGATCCAGGTCGGTGCCGTAGATCGAGACGGATGAGGCGTGCAACTCGTGGCGGATTGCCTCGAGGTCGAACTGCATGATCTCGTCATTCCAGATCGAACGGGTGTAGTAGCCGGGAGCGGAATTCCAGCCGGTGTCGTAATTCACGCCCTGGTGCTGCAGAGTCCCGGCAACCTGGGGAGTTGCTTGCGGTGAGGCCTGGGGTGTCGCGAGGGCGAGCGGCTGGATACTTCCGGCCAGCGCGGCTCCTGCCATGCCAGCCAGTGCCTGGCGGCGGGTGAGAGTGATCGTCGAGTTCATCAAGGGATTCCTTCCTCTTCGGTTCGACCAAAGCAGCCCAGTCTGCCACACCGCTTCGGGCGAAGAACCGGCATTCCGGCATTCCGGGGAGGTCGGCATGGCCGGAAAAGATCAGTTCGCAGCGAAAGGGAGCGACTGTCTGGTCAGCCTCGAATAGCGAGGCGGCCCGGAATGAGTCCAGGCCAACCCACCGTGTACGAACATCCTCCCCGAGGGGTCAGGCGGAAACAGCACCGACACGGGAAGCGTCTGCATTCCCAGGCGGCACAGAACCCTGTGAATCGACCAGTACCGCAGTCTAGCCGGCAGGATTGGCCACCACGGCGGTGCGACTCGCTCGCAGGACGAAGACGAGAGCCAGTGTGCCGATCAGGCTGCAGCCGAGGATGACGAGTGACTGCGGCACGGCGGTGTGGTCTCCGGCAATACCGACAAGGGGGGCGACCGCCGCCCCGCCAATGAAGGTCAGCAGGCCCAGCATCGCCGAGGCGCTGCCGGCCATGTGCGGATATTCCTGCAGGGAGAGCGCGGTGACGTTCGGCCCGATGAAGCCATTGGACATCGCCACGAAGAACAGGCCGCCAACCAGCGCCCAGAGTCCGGCCTGGAAGATGTTGATCTCAAGGAAGAGCAGGCTGGCCCCAACCAGGTTCAAGGCCACGCCCAGCACCAGCATCGAGCGCATCGGCACCCGGGTGATGAGGCGGGCATTGACCTGGCTCATGCCGATATAGCCGATGGCGATGACCCCAAACAGGATCGCGAAGGCCTGCTCGGAGACGCCATAGATGTTCTGCATGATGAACGACGACCCGGCGACGTGCGCGAACATGGTGCACATGCCCATGCCCATCACCAGGGCATAGCCGACGAAGAGACGGTCGCGCAGGAGGACACCGAAGGCCCGCAGGGTCGTGCGCACCCCGGCCTGGGTGCGGTCCTCGGCCTGGCTCGTTTCGGGCAGGAACCGCCAGGCCACCGCCAGCAAGATCACGCCCAGCCCGACCATCACCCCGAAGACCCCCCGCCAGTCGGTGAAGATCAGGATGAACCCGCCAAGCGTCGGGGCCAGGATTGGCCCAGCCCCGTTGGCCAGCACCAGCAGCGAAAACACCTGCGAGGCCCGGATTCCACTGTAGAGATCGCGAATGACCGCCCGGGAGACGACGACTCCAGCCGCGCCGAACAGGCCCTGCAGGAACCGGAAGAGAATCAGCAACCCCACATTTGGGGCGAAGCTGCAGGCCAGGGCCATGATGGTGAACCCGATCATGCCGACGAGGACCGGCGGACGGCGACCGATGCTGTCGCTGAGCGGGCCGGCAATGAGCTGGCCGCCAGCCAGTCCCAGCAGGCAGGCACTGAGCGTGAGTTGCGCCAGCGAGGCCGACGCCCCAAGTTCACGCTGCAGGGCGGGGAGGGCCGGCAGGTACATGTCGATTGAGAGGGGACCGAGGATGGCCAGACTCATCAACACGGGAACGAGGCGTGCCGTGGAGGGGGCGACGCGGTTCCCGGCTGGAACCGCGGGCACGAGATCGGGTTCGGTTTGGGCCAGGCGGGCCACTGTTTCAGCTCCGGAGACGAGATCGAGGGGGAGGGTGTCGCGCTGGCACGGCGGCGTGGAGTGCGATGCTCTTGGTACGGTAGGCGAAATCTGTCCCGGCGACGAGGCGGCTACGACGGAGAGGGCAGGGCCGCCACACGCTCGCCTGCGGCTCGCTGGGCTGCCCCTACAGCAACGGTGGTGAGGTTTGTACCCCGCGCCCATGCCGGATGGCATTGCCTGCCCGGGTCTCGATCACGGGCGGATCACGAGCCGCAGGGATCCCTCGAAGAACGGCTGCATTCGGAAGTGGCCATAACGGGCATCCCACGCTCCGGAGGCGAGGTCGGCGGCCAGGCGATCGATGCCTTTCGCGACAACCTCGGGGTCGACGAAGCTGAACGACGACATCGCCAGGCGTGCACCCGGATCGAGGAACATCTCCGGTCGCCCGTGGTAGGCCTCGGCGAAGCCATCGGTGCAGTTGAGCGGGATGGCGACCGGTTCGACGCGGCTGGATGGTCCAAGCAGGTTCTGCATCGTTGCCAGCGTGGGATAGCGCCGGAACTCGGTCTGCAGTACCTCCGGCACGTAATTGAAGAACCAATAGTCGTAGAGGCGGTCGGGATCGGCGAGCAGGATCACGATTGGGCCGGTGGTGACGCGCTTGAGTTCAGCAATTCCCCGTTCCAGGTTCTGCCACTGATGCACGGTGTAGGTACCCATCGCCGCGTCGAAGGACGCATCCGGGAATGGCAAATCTTCGGCCACCGCGTCGATCGCGACCGGCAGGTCGGCCGGGCGCTGGGCCCGCATCGTGGCCGAGGGCTCGACGGCCGTCACGTCCCGGTCGCGCGGCTCGTAGGAACCGGCCCCGGCCCCGACATTGAGCACGGTCCGCGCATCGCCCAGTGCTGCGACGATGCGGGCGGCGATGTAGGGTTCGGGGCGACGGTATCGCGCGTAGTTCGGGCCGATCACGGCGTAATTGGCATCTCCGGCACTGCCGTCACGTGGTGTGGTGGTCGTGGTCATGGGTGAGATCCTTTCGGCGAGGACAACGAGGTCAACACGATCAGGATGATGGGTGGCATCTGATATAAGAAGGTGATGACGTTGATGCATTCGATCAGGATTTCTGATGACCAAGCCGCTCAACCCACTCAGCCTGCAGATCTTCATGGACGTTGTCCAACAGGGAAGCTTTACCGCGGCCGGCAAGCGACTGGACCTGAGCCAACCCGCCGTCAGCTTCCACATCCGGGCGCTGGAGGAACGCTTCGGAGTCGCCCTGCTGGAACGCACCGGCCGCACGGTGATTCCGACCGTGGCCGGGGCCGAACTGCTGAGTCATGCCCGGGCGGTGACCGAGGCACTGGCGGCAACCGACCTGGCGCTGGCGAGATTCGGCCACGAGCCAGGCGGCACGTTGCGGATTGGCACCGGCACCACGTTTTGCATGGCGGTGCTGCCCACGGTGATCCGGCAGGTGCGGGAAACGCTCCCGTCGCTGCGCCTCGAGGTGACGACCGCCACCACACCGGCCATCGTGCAGGGACTGGAAGACGACCGCTTCGATGTCGGCATCGTGACGGTGCCGGTGCGCAGCCGCGCCATCCAGGTCACCCCCGTGCTGGAGGATGAGGTGGTCCTGCTGGCACCCGCGAGTGCATCCCTGCCCGCCCGGTTGACGCCGGAGGTGGTGGCGCGGTTGCACCCCATCGTGCTGGAACCACAGGGGATGACTGTTGCCTTGATCGAGGGGTGGTTCGAGGCGGCGGGCGTCTCGTTCCAGCCAACCGTGTCGCTGGGCAGCGTGGAAGCGATTCGCGACCTGGTGGCGATGGATCTGGCCCCGGCGCTGCTCTCCCGGCTGGCCCTGGGTCAGGCGAACCTGAAACCAGCCACGGGTGCCCACTCGCTCACGCCGCCCCTGCGCCGAACCCTGGGCCTGGCCACCCGCACCGACCGGCCGCATGGGGCGGCGCAGGACGCGTTCGAGGCAGCGGTCCGCACTGCGAGCGACGCCATCTCAGCGGCCAGAGGTTGATGCAGGGGGCCGGGCGACGATGAGGTGGAAGATGCCGAAGAGGCGGGAGTCGTCGCGTTCCACCTGAAACCCGAGGTCGCGGACGAGGTGGTTGGTGGGACGGTCGAGGTGACAGCCCAGCATCCGCTCCTGGGCGGGTGAGAGCCGCCGGAGAAACCAGCCAACCACCGGGTTGGGCGAGAGGACGTGTTCCAGGAGGACGATTCGACCATCAGGGCGGCAGACGCGCGCCATTTCACGGAGCGTGGCCGCTGGATCGGGCACGGTGCAGAGCGTGAGCGAGACGGTGACGGTGTCGAAGGAGGCGGCGGGGAAGTCGAGACGGGTGGCGTCCATCTGGCGGAGGTCGACCGGAAAGGGGAGTCCGGCCGCAACCTGCTGCGCCCGGTCGAGCATGCCCTGCGAGAGATCGATTCCGGTGAAGGAGGTGATGCGGTCATTCCCGGCCAGTTGGTGAAGAGTTGCTCCGGTGCCGGTCCCAATTTCGAGGACGTCGCCTTGCAGCTGGTCGGCGACGGCGGCCCGCATTCGCTTGCCGATCAGCAGACGCTCGGTCCGCCCGACGGACGCATCCCACCGCGGCGCAATCTCGTCGTAGATGGCTTC
>CAZNQC010000096.1:0-13147 GCA_964574825.1 uncultured Sphaerobacteraceae bacterium
CCGCGACCTCGGCGCGGAGATGCCCGGCTCAGCCCTCACTCCCATGGTCGCCACCCCGGTCCCTAGTTAGCGTGAAACCTGTTTCGTGATCGACCCCCAACCAACTGCGCCATGCTATAATGTTGGCAATCCCCCCGGTCGCATCGTCTGCCGGGGAGGGCGGGTAACCGCCCGGAGAGGGGCATCCTACGGGAGCCCCTCTTTTCTTTTGCCTTCCACTCTCTGCCAGGGAGAACTGTGAAGACATCGGTCTACATTGATGGGCTCAACTTCTATTACGGATGCTTCAAGGTTGGGCAAAGCAGTCTGTCTCGCTGCTCGCCCGCCGACAAATGGCTCAACCTGCGGCTTCTTGCTGATCTGCTGGCCGCACCTGAAGGCACCATCCACCAGGTTCACTATTTCACCGCGCACCTCCATCGATCCAAGCGAGATCCGGGACAGAACCTGCGACAGGAAACCTACCTTCGTGCCCTGCGAACAGTCGAAAGCCTCTTCATTCACTTTGGCAGCCACATCCCGGTAGAGCGGAAAGGCATGATCATCGACCCCGATCCAGCCGCGCTGGGCGTGTGGGAAGATCAACTGGTGACCATTGGCACGTTCGAGGAAAAGGGATCCGACGTCAATCTGGCCACCCGGCTGCTGGATGATTCCTGGGAAGGAGAGATCGATCGCGCGATCGTCGTTTCGAATGACACCGATCTCATTGCACCGATCGCGTCAGCCCGGAAGAGAATCCGCGTCGCGGTCGTAAGCCCACAGCCGACTCTCGCCAAACACCTGAAGAAAGCCGCCGAAACAGCCACGATCCTCGATCCGGCAATCCTGGCCAGGTGCCGGTTACCTGTTCCCGTGATCGATGCACAGGGCAAGCCAATCTATCCGCCCAGAAGTTGGCAGCCGCCAGAATCTGATCCAAATGACGTCGCTTGAGCATCTGAGCTGACACCTCTCAGGGTGGATCGACCGGGTCGGGCGGCAGGATCCCGATGTCCACGCGTGGCGCCATGCGCCCGAGTGGATCGACTGCCACCACGAACTGGCGCCCACCCGGCACCAACGGTGCCCGTAGCGCGTCACCCGGTTCGCCTTCCGCCACCAGGGTCGGGACCTGTGACAGCCCAGCGGCCTGGAACACCTGCAGGCGATAGGCGGCGGGCGGCTCGGTCACCAGGGCGGGATCCAGTCTCACCTGCACCACGAGCTCATTCCCCGCCACCGTGGCCATCGCCCAATCGATGATCGGCGGGGCGGACTCCGGAATGGTCTCCACCGTCACCGGCCGAGACGGCTCGCTCCAGAGCCCCGGTTGGTCCGGATTGCCGCGCTCGGCCGCGCCCAGCACCTCGGCCACCAGCACGATGGGCGTGAAGGGTCGCAACTCGGGCACGGCGAAGGTTGCCCGGCCGTCGCCGTCGAGGTCCCCGGCGCCGATCACCTCGCCCAATCGGGGATCGGATACGTCCCGGCGAGCAGCCCGCACCCGCCACCGCACACCCTGCGCCGCGCCGGGCAGAGCCTGCAGGTGAAGGGCGATCCGCCCCTCGGCCTGGGTGGTCCAGACCTGCGGCCGCACCGGGCGATCGGGATAGGGCACCGCGAACGGCAGCACTGGGCACCGCGCGAACGGCGCTTCGGCTCCGTTCGCGCCGACGGGCACGATCCGGTAGAAGGCGATCTCGGCGAGGGTTCCGGAGACCGCATGGAGGTACTCGCCGGGCGGCACCGTGCCCTCGGTAGTCAGGGCATCGAAGGCCACCCTGGGCACACGAGGCATGATCGCCAGCCACGCCCGGGCCCGATCGTCCCGGATCGCACCAGCCGCGGGCAAGGACTCGCCACTGGTCCGCAGCACCGTCCGCAACCGAGTCTCGTTGGTGAAAAAGACGCGGTAGCGGTCGATCCCGTTCCCCCGTGGCAGGGGGACATGGGCGAGGGCCTGACCGGTTGCGGCATCGCGCGACGTGAACGTCAGAACGGGTGGAGGAGGCACGGGCACCGGCGGGCGGGGATCGTTGAAGGTCATCGCCACCGTGCCAGCCGCGCTCCGCGAACCGTCCACCCCGATGAACCACGCCCGGAGGCTGGCGGTGGCGGTCGTCGCGGGCAGGGTTGGCACGCCCTCCAGATCGGCAAATGCCACGACCGGTGCAACCGGCAACCGCAAGGGGTCGATTGCCAACCAGGGCAGTTCCAGCTCGACCGCGTCGATGTCTACCTGCCCCGGCACCCGTTCGGGCACGGGAATCGTCACCTCGAAGAGGGTCGTGTAAGGCGCGGTTCCGGTGTGCGAACCGAGATCGGGCAGCATCCGCACCACTGGACTGGGCACCGGCAGGTCCGGCCGCGCGATCGTCATGCCCACGCGTGCCGCTGCATCGCTCCACCGCCCGAAAGCATCCGCCTGCCACACCGACCAGGTCACCGGTCCCGGGTTGGCATCTGGCAATTGATCGAGAAAGAAAGTATCCGGTGTCACCATTAGCGGGCGATGGGCGTAGTCAACCCCGTCAACCGGCGGCTGAATCGGCACCTCCCCACTCCCGTCCATCTCCCGGGTGACGCCAATCGTGCCCAGTGGCACCGCATTGGCCACCTGATGCGCCACGCGATGGATGTCGCGGCCGCCAGCCCGACCCCAACTGCCGCCGGGCGACGCCAGCACCGGTGTGGATGGCCGCTCGACGAACTCGTTGCCCAGCACGGGCGGGGCAAACGCCTGGGTCCAGAGCCAGGCGACCGGCCAGCCCTCGCGCTCGTACTGCCAGGCCAGCTCCACCACGTCGTCCAGCCCGTTGCGCCGCATGATCCAGCCCACCACCTCGGAATCGCTGGCATTCAGCACCGCGGCAAGGTCCGGATGATCCGGTTCCAGCACCCAGACCCCGCCGACCGTGACCACCGTCGGAGTGTCACCATCCCAGGGCTCGAAGGCGCCCATGAGGCCCAGCCACCGCGCGATACCCGGGTCGGCCGCAGCGATCCAGATGGAGCCATGTTCATCGAGGGTGCCTGCCGTGCCCGGCGGATACGCCGCCACGTTCGAGACCGGAATTGGAGCTGCCGCGCCATCCCCCACCCGGTAGAGGTGATCCTTCAGCATGCGCACCACATCCCGCTCCACCAACGATTCCACCCGTCGCACCTCATCGTCGCCGGTTGGAACCGGCCGATTGGGGTCGTCCAGTGGGTAACCGGAGACGTAGGGCGGATAGGTGAATGGGGCCTCGGCGCGAATCCGGTCGTAGGCCTGCCCTCCGCCGTCATCCAGGCCGAGATAGGCCACCCGGTTCCCACCCTCGATCCAGCCCAGCGGCAGTCCCAGCACGCCCACCTCTTCCGCGATCGACTCGATGTTGGGATGGGCGACCAGCACATGCGTGAGATTGGCGTAGTCGCTGGTGATCCGCACGGTGCGAATGTTCGGAGTGCCGAGCCGGATGCTGCTCAGGAGGTTCGGATCGGTTTCCCCTTCCCATCCGGCCTCCAGCAGGCCGGACCGGGCTGCCCGCACGAGCGGACGCGGTGACATCGCCGCCACGTCGATGTGGTCGCTGTTGCAGCCGTGGATGACCACCATTGGCGGTTCGGGATTGTCCGGCGGCGGCACGATGGAGCCCCACAGCTCTCCTTCCACCAATGTGGGCAGCGCTGTCGAACGCCGGGGATACCAGCGCATCGTGGCGGGTGTGAGGTCCTGGTAGATAGGGCCCCGACAGATGCCGAACGGCCCCAACGGAAAGCCCAGGCGCGGGTTCGGCATGATCCGCACCATCCCCCGGCTGGAGCTTCCCCACCAGGGATCGGCCGCGGTGTCGACGGCGTAGGCTGCCAGAAGACTGCTGGGTGCGACACTCATGCCCAAACCCCTTTCAATCCGGTATAGAGCTCAAGCATGGCCGTGACCGTGAGTGAGGTGGCTGTTCCCTCCGGCGGTCTGTCGTCGATGCGAATGGTCAGCGGCACCGGCTGGTCGAACGCCTGCGGTTCCACCTGCATCACGGCCCGGGTGCGCTGGTCGTCCCACAGCACGGTTTGGGGAGCCGCGCCCGCCACGGAAATGGCGGCCACCTTGCAGCGTCCGGCACGGTCGACGGCTTCGGGTGCTTCGAGCAGCACCCCCACCAGCAACCAGGTGCCATCGTGCTCGGCCCACAGGCCATGAACCTGCGGTGTGCGCGGCGCAGGGTAGTGCTCGAGTCCCAGTGTGACCAGCGCATCCTCAAACGATGACGCCGGGCCGATGGTGCTGGCGGTTGCTGGCACCGGCATGGCCGGCAGGAGGATGTTTCCGCCTGGCCGCAGCCCCAGCGCTGCCCAGAGTGCCGCCGGGTCCCGATAGCGCGACGTGCGGAACCAGCCGGCGGCAATTTCGCTGCCGGCCGTCAGGTTCGCCGCCACGGGTGTGACGTCTTCCGGCAGGACATTGACTGTGAGCCGGTATTCCGAACGCGGCTGCAAGGTGGTCGTCGACCGGGCACCGCTGCCGGGATAGCGCACCCGGCAACCGTCGTGCATGCCGGTGGGATTGGCTGCCAGCGCATGCCGCCGCACATCGAGCGGGCTCAGTCCCTGAGTCAGCAGCGGCGCGGTCAGCACCTCCAGGGCACCTCGTCGCATCAGGTCGATGGTGGGCGTGAGGTCCGGAGTCGGTTCCACAGCGGTGGCCCGGGTGCGCCGGGCAGCAATCACCACCTGGGCCTCGTAGGCTTCCGCCAGTTCGGGCAGGTAGTCCACCACGAAGCTGGCCTGGAGCGGATCGCCCCAGAAGTAGTCGCAGGTGCCGCTGGCCGGCACCAGACCTGACACGTAGCGGCCGAGATCGGCGGTGGTCAATATGCTCTCGTCGAATTGCCGTGCATGGGCAGGGGAGTGGGAGGCCAGCTCGCTGTAGGTCGATGCCACGTCGAAGGTGGTGGCGGCCAGCGAGGTGGCTGACAACGATGTCCACGGAGCACCCGCGGCAGACGACACGGAGGTCGCGGCGTGGCGTGGCGTGTCCTGCTTCCGGGCGATGGCGAAGTGGAAGGACTGGCGTTCAAAAGGAGTGACGGGCACGGTGGTGAACCCATCGCCCTTGCCTTCCCAGGAAAGGTCAACATCGACCCGATAGGTGCAACCGGGCTCGAACATCTCCCGCAACGTCTCAACCTGCCCGGTTTGCGGCTCGATCCTGTCGTGGGTTTCCTGGCGGCTGGCCTCGTTGCGAGCGTAGCGCTCGACGGCAGCGGCACTGCGCACTACCACGGCCACAAATCCAACCGCCTCCGACGAGGAGACCACGAAGGCATCGACGGCTCTTCCAGCCGGAGCCGTGGCCACGAACAACGACAATCCCGAATCTCCGAGGTCGTCGATACGCTCGGTACTCCAGGTAACCCCAGCACTCGCCACCGCCACCTCGCTCTCCACCGGGGCGAGGTAGTACAGGGTGAGATCGACGGCAGGTTGGTCGAAGGTGAACCGGACGGCCCCGCGCACCAGGCTGGCGGTGGGAAGGTGGACGAAACGATGGAGTTCACCCGGATGCTCCAACCAGAGAGGCGCGTCTGGAAGGGGGACGACGACTGTGTCCGCCCAGGGATTGGGCGAGACGGCGAGCCCGAGGTCTGGTCCCAGGGGCACGAACCCATTGCCCAGGTAATAGGAACTGACAGCCAGGGTCACCCGCGTCGGATCATTGACGGTCTGGCCAGGTGTACGGGTCGCAACACTGACCGGCGCGGCGGGGGTCAGGAGCGCGTCCTCACCGGCAAAGACGATGAAGCCCGGTGGGAGAAGCGGGATGCAAAGGTCACGCAGGAAGGTGATCGGATCTCCCGGAGTGCCTTCCCCCGCGACGATGGCGGGCTTGAGGCAATGATGCGGATCGAAGGTGTTGAGCGCGAGGGTGCGGGCCTCGCTCGGCGCGCGGGTGGCGCCCAGCACGTTGCGATGAATCGGCAGTTGCCAGGCGCTGACCCAGTCGCCGCCGACCGCCGTTTCGGTGCCATCGGGATCGATCTGCGTGACAGAAATCGCGTCGAGCGTGAACCGGTACTGCAGCTTGTCGGTTCCCATCCAGCCGTCATCGTCGGGAATGAAGTCGGCCACCGGTTTCGTCAGCCCACTAAAGGTGTCAGCCACGTTGACCCAATGCGTAAAGCTCAGCACCGGCACGGCATCGGCCCAGACGGTCGGGGTTGTGCCGGCCGCGGTCGCCAGCAGCATGCCCAGCCGATCGGTCAGCGCGAGTTGCAGCAGGGGCGACGCCGGTGCCGGAATGTCGGCGGGCGGCTTGTCGCCGATGTCGAACCGCACGCAGCCCTTGATGGTAAAGAAGAAACAGTCGATCGAGGCGCAGGCGCGGGCATCGCCATAGAAGGTGCCCGCCCCGGTGTCGACCAGCACCGCCAGCGCCGCCTCGGCGCCAATCGAGACCGGCCCCAGATCGACCGCACCATGAATGGCGGCGCTGCCAGCCAGCACCCATGGGGTACCTGTCTCGCCCGCTCGCTTCGGGCGGCTGGTCAGCACGGCCAGCATGGCCGCGCCCGCGTGGAAGCCAAACGGACCAGTCTCCCAATTGACTTCGAAGCCGGCCCCGACCGCCAGCGAGAGACCGTAGGCAGGAATGCCGGGTGGCTTGAGCGCCGCCCCGATCAGCGTGTCGGCATCGCCGAAGGCCATCAGGAAGGCCCAGGCTTCAACATCCAGCAGCTCGGGCAGCAACCTGACGGTCACGGGTTCGCCGCGCCCGCTTCCCCGGTCGCCGCCAAGCCGTGCTTCCCAGGCGGAAAGGTTGGGTGGGTACGGGAAGCGAGCACCGGCCGGAATCTTCACCTGCAGCAGGAAGGGAATGGCATATTCCCCCTGGAGGGCGACGGTCAGCGCCCGGTCGTCGGCCACGATCACCCCGAGCATCTGGCCACCCATGCCGCGCATGAGTTCGGCGGCAATCGTGACCCGCAGCAACGGATCGGGCAGGCCAATGAGCACCGTGCCGGTGGCCATCAGGGCGAATCCGAAGTCCGGAACCGTGCCGATCCCGGCGGAAAAGCCCATGAACACCTGGTCACCGGGTGCTACCGCACCGGGCTGCATGGGGTTCCAGGCCAACTCCTGAGCGATGCCATCACCCGGCCCCAGTTCGCGTCGGGCGTTGATGGCCAGCAATCCACCAAGGGCATAGAGACCAAGCCCGCTATTGGCAAAGGGAATGGCGACCGGCAACCGGACCTCGACCCCCAGCTTCACGAAGTCGCCAGCCACGGCCAGCGCTCCCCGGCCACTCACCCCAACCGAAGGCAGTTCCAATGCCAGCGCGGCATCGAGCACGCCATTGGCATAGGCAAGCCGTCCGCGGCCGGAGATGGCGCCGGGAATGTCGATGGCCACCCCGAATCCGGGAAACTCCACCGCCACCGCGCCCGACTCGTTGAGCACGGTGCGCAGGCTGGCCTGCTCAACGGTCACGAAGTCCAGATCGAGCGCGGAACGCAGGTCCAGTTCCACCGCCAGCGAACCACGCTGCAGGAGCACATCGGCGATCCGGATGACCTCGGGCGGAATACCCTCGATCTCCCATTCCCCACCCGACACGAGCGTCGACTGGGCGTTGTCCCAGCTCAGGCGCGGCAGGTTCCTGAGCCACAATTGCACGTTGCGGTGCCGCAAGCGTACCGGCGATCCCAATTTGGTATGGACACGCAAGGGTGCGACGCCCGCCGCGAACCCCACGGCGACGTCATAGTCGAGGGTGACGGCAATGTCGTTGTGGGTCGAATCGGTGCGGTTCAGCGTGGCCGCCAGGCGTATGGCATGAATGGTCAGACTGGTATCCGGGCTGGCCGGGAACATGGCATTGGCGGTGGCGGCACTGGCCAGCAACCCCGCCAGTCCACCTGCGTCATCCGGCAGGTATGGTCCAAGCAGCCCCGCGAGGGCCAGCAAATTGGAGTCGTCGAGCGTGGCGACGCCATTGCCACCGCCACCAGTGGCGACGATGTCGCCCGCCAGCCGGTAGTCCGGCCCAGCGGCAGCAATCTGGACCTGTAGCGCGAGGCCGGTGCCGCTGGCCGTGGTGGTGGTGCCATCAGGCAGGGGCAGAGACCGGTTGGCCAGTGGGATGGTGAACGAGACTGCCGTTGGCACCAGGTCGGTGAAGGTCCGGGCCGTAGGCCGGTCGATCGCCACCGCGATCCGCGCCAGCACATCGGCCAGAGCATCCGGCACCGGGATGTCGGTCTCCGGCAGCTGGAGGCCCGTCACCCGGCTGATCGTCAGGTCCGGCAATGTGATGGGCGGCAGGGGGAGCGCGGGCACCGGTGGCAGAAAGAGCGTGGGGGCGGAAACCGTGCACCCATCGGCAGTAATCTGCAGGGTGGGCAGCTGGAGGCCAAATCCGAACGGCAGCACCAGGTAGTCGCTGCTGACCGTCATGACCAGCGGCTCAAGGGCCACCGTTGGGTCGGTGCCATTGGGCGCGTTCACCACCAGCACCGGCGCGGGGACGGCGAGGGTCACCGTGCCCGCCTCGCGGGTTACCCACGATTGGTGTCCATCCTCAACCAGCGTTCCTGGAGCAACGATGTCGGGGGGCAACGCAATCGAGAGTGGCGGCAGAACCAGCCGCATGGCCCAACCGCGTCCCACCGTGCGATAGGCCTGCACGGTGAGATCGCCTGGTGTCGCTCCGATCGGCGGCACGGTGGGCAGCGGTGGAATGGCCAGCAGCGGGTGCAGCACGCCCCAGACGACCTGCTGCACCGGTCCCGGATCGAGGGAAATTGGGGCCGCGCTGGCCAGATCGGGCGCGAGGGCGTCCCCTGCTTCCACGGTTGCCAGCAGGCGCTGCAGCCCGGGTTCAACGATGAGATCAGCAGCCTGATGCTGCAGGTGTTGCTCGATGAGCGACCAGATCGATGCCATCATCGCACCTCCAGCGCGGTACAGGCAGGACGGTCAACCGGGGACGGGGACTCTCTCTTCAGGGCAACCAGTGCGGCATGCCCAGGCTATCCAGGCCGGTCGCCAGGGCAGAGGCAGTAGCCGCACCGATATCGGCAGCCTTGCTGGCGTTGGGAGTCGTGGACAATCCGTTGGCGGTCTGGAAATTGACGATTGCCCGCTGGGTGTTGCTCTGACCAGACGCCTTGGTGAAGACACCGTCGATGCCGTGCGGGTCGAAGCCGAGCAACTCCAGCGCAGCCTGCACACCGGCATTGGTATTCAGCGGAAGCGGGAAGTTTCCCGACTTCAGATTGTCACCCAGCGAGAGCGACGTGTCCCAGTAGAGATAACCAGGATCGCCCGGCGGCGGGGCCACCACCCAGGACGCGATCGAGAACACCACCTCGTTGATGGCATTGCGGGGTCTCAGGCCAGGGTTGTTGGCATCGTCCATGTGACTCTCGGCGGCGGCGGTCACCCAGTCGCCAGCGGCCACGGCAGCCTGGAACCGGGGAAACCGGAAGGCCGGTCCCATCGCCCAGGCCATGCTCAGCAGGCCCAGTTGGGCATCGGCCGGGAAAGTCGCGAAGCCGGCAAATTCCGGCCGCTGGCGCAGGTACGCAGCAAAGCTGTCGGCCTTGCGGGCCACCAGGTCATCGATCGCCTGGTCGGTGATGAACAACTGGCACAGCGCCAGACGCTGCGGAAAACTCCAGTTCGCGCTGCCGCTGTATTTGATGCGCTGGTACTCGGCATCGATCGCGGCAGCAGAGACGGGAGCACCGCCCGGCGGCGCCCAGCCCAGACTGTAGGCCTCGGGCATCAGGCGGGGGTTGGTGCCGAAGTGATCGGCACTGTCGGCGTCGATCAGGTTGCCGATTCCGGTCGTGACCAGGCTCTTGATGTCGAGATACATGCCTTTACCGCGACCTTCCAGCGGCGTGTTGAACGGGGCAATTGCATTGCGCACGTTGGGGAACATG
Source organism: uncultured Sphaerobacteraceae bacterium (assembly GCA_964574825.1). Classification (GTDB taxonomy): domain Bacteria; phylum Chloroflexota; class Chloroflexia; order Thermomicrobiales; family UBA6265; genus JACCYX01. The sequence continues at coordinate 9,918 of CAZNQC010000096.1, forward strand.
GTCTGCCCCTGATCGACCGGTTCATCTACAGGATTGTGATGATCGAGACCAGCCAGGGCCGCCTGGAGGGCTCCTCGCGTCAGGGGGCCAACGATGCCGTCATCGGCCAGGCCGTAGTCACGCTGGAAAGCTTTCACGGCATCCTTCGTCGCCTGATCGTTGATCCCGGTGATGGCGCCGAAGTAATAGCCCAACGCGGCCAGGGCTGACTGGATGCCATCGATCCGCATGAGGTCATAGCCGGTCGGTGAGATGCCCCCGCCGCCATCGGCCACGGTGGGGGCAGTGCCATTCTGGTAGAAGGTGACGGTGCCCACATTCGAGGTGTTCGCCGTGCTGCGAAACCAGCTCGAGAGATTCACGCCCTTGTAGTTGTTCGCGGCGGGACCACCAATGATTTCCACGATGGCGAGATGCAGGTGGGGCGCCGAGGGGGACGCGATCACACGTCCAAGGTAGTCGCCGCGCGTGATGGTCGCCCCAGCGGCAAGACCGGGTGCGAGCTGGTTGATATGAGTGTAGAAGCAGCCCATCAGGTTGTTGTGCGAGCGCACGAAGAGTTCTGCTCCATAGAACGGCGGGGTGGTGTCGTTGAGATGCCCCAGGTTGAGCCGGGTAACGTGACCGTCGAACACGGCATGGACCGGCGTGCCACCGGGTGCGCCAAGATCCATGCCGTACTGCACGTACCAGTCAGGACTGGAGTGGCCGCCGTCGCCGGGACCGCCATACCAGGCGTTGTAGCCACTGGGAAAGGGATTGGAGAACTCGATAGTGAACGCTGCCATGAGATGCGCCCTCCGCTCGGTCGGAATGACACCACCAGGTCGTTCGGTCGCGCCGAATCCGGAATGTGGTGACTGATGCCGAGGCTAGCACCGGCATTGCGACGACCGATATGGGCAGAAATACGCATTTCGACGAGGGACTGACGCCATCCGGCAGGGCAGGCGGTGGTCCTGATCGCGGAGATCGGTGCCACCAACACAAAACCGGCCACGGTGGAACAGGTCCACCGCGGCCGGCTGGCTTCAAAATCGAGCTCGTGAGGCTGGTTATTCCTCGACGAGGTTCCAGTTGGCGATGTTCCAGTACGGCGACGTGAAGACCGCGCCACCGGCAATGTTTTCTTCCCGCAGGCGATTCGACGCCGCGTTGAAGAACGGGCGGCGCACCATCGGAATGAACGCCACTTCTTCGATCACGCGGTCATTGAGGGCAATGAGAAGCTCCTGGGCCGCTTCGAGCGTGTTCGCCTCCAGCAACTGGTCGTAGAGGGCGTCGTACTCGGCGTCGACCCAGCGCTGAACGTTCGGCCTCGACCAGTTGTTCGATTCCTGGGAGATGTTCGCGCCATCCACTCCGGCATACCACTTGTCGAGGAAGGCGACCGGAATCGCACTCGGCGGTCCAGACGACCACATGCCGAGGTCCCAGAAGAAGTGCTGCAGGTTCTGGTCATTCCCAGCCGCCGAGTCGAAGAAGACCGCCGTGTCGATCTGGACGAGGTCGACCTTGAAGCCAATGCTCTCGAGATCAGCCTTGATCACCTGCTGGGTCTTCTGCCGCACCTGGTTGATCGGCGACGCGAAGGAGATGGCCAGTTCGACCCCATCCTTGCTGCGAACGCTGCCATCGAGCACCCAGCCGGCCTCATCGAGGATGCGAGCGGCCTCCTCCAGGTCGAAGGTCCAGCTGGTGTTGGGCGACGTGAAGTATTCGAAGCCGGTCAGCGCGTTGGACTCAGCGTATTCCGCGCCGCCGTAGAACTGCCCGGCGATCAGTTCGCGATTGATCGCCACGTTGAGCGCCTCGCGGACGGCCTTGTCGGAGAAGATGGGGTTGGGGGTGTTCTTCTCGCTCCGCTGCCCGTCGACTTCAGTGTCCGGGTCGGAGAAGTTGAGGTAGAGCCCTTCGACGGTCGTGCCGACGGCAGTCAGGATCTTGCCGGATGTGCCGTTCGCCTCCAACTCGGCGATGACCTCTGGTTCGGCCTGCACGTTCCAGGCATAGTCGTAATCACCGGTCTGGACCACAGCACGCCCAGCAGAAAGGGCATCACCACCGCCCTTGAAGACGACCGTGGCGAACGCCGGCTTGTTGGGTTCGCGGTAGTTCTCGTTGGCGGAGAAGGTGGCGGCATCGTTCGGGGAGAACGAGTCGACCTTGAACGGGCCGGTCCCGATCGGGTAGGAGAGGAACTCGTCGTTCTTGTTGGTGGGGTCGTCGCCGAAGACGTGGGATGGATAGATGATGCCGCTGTCGACGCCGGTGAACGGCTCGAACCAGGCCACCTGCGGCGTGTTGAAGGTCGCCGTGAAGGTGAGATCGTCGATCACCTCGATCTCGGAGATGACACCCCAGACCCCGGCATTGACTGACGCATTCGATTCGGTGGTGATCCACTGCCAGGTGAAGCGGACATCGTCCGCCGTCACTGGCTCGCCATCGCTCCAGAGGACGCCGTCCTTGAGGGTGATGGTGACGGAAGTGAGATCTTCGGCGAGGGTGCCATCGGCCACCGACGGCACGGCGGCCGCCAGCCGGCCTCCCAGTTCACCGGAGAGGTCGTAACCAAACAACGGTTCCAGCACCAGCGACCCGGCGAAGGTGTCCTTCGAGCCGGTGGAGGAGTGGGCGGCCAGCACGGTTGGCGCCTGCGACTGGATGATGCGCAGTTCACCGGCCTCACCCCGCGTCTGGTTCTCGGTCCCGAAGTCGGGGACGGCAACGACCGTCTCGGCTTCCGGAGATGCTTCCTGAGCAAACGCGGGCGCGGCACCAACGACGGCCACGCCAACACCGAGTGCCGCAGCACCCTGACCGAACTGTCGTCGGGAGATGGATCCGCCGCGCACCTGCGCGACGAGCTCGGAGAAGTGATGGGACATTGAGTCCTCCAGTGCGAAAAGACGGTTACCTCTCCATCTTTTGGAGTGGAACCGTCCCGAACCGGCACCCTGGTGGGTACCCCGTATGAACCGGAGTGTAGCGGAGAGGGAAGCAGGTTTCCAGAGGAAAGCGATAAGAGCGACCGGCAAGAGGGAATTGTGGAGTCATCGGGGAGGGGCGGACCTGCCGCGACCGGTCACGAAATGCCCCATTCGATAACTGAGCGGCAGCCTGTGGTGAGCGAAGTCGAATCCATCCGCCCGGCCCTATTGCCGGTCACCCGAAATCACCCAATCCGGTCGGACCAGCGGTGTCTCCTTCACAAGCCGGAGAGAGCA
>CAZNQC010000097.1:0-13131 GCA_964574825.1 uncultured Sphaerobacteraceae bacterium
GCCGGAATCGGGTTGATGGCGATCCGGAAACACTTCTCCGAGCGCGACACGATTCCGGAACACCAGATCGCGGCCTGACAACTCGGCGGCCGAGGTCACGACCCCAAGAGACTCCCAATGGCATGCACACCACCAAGACTGAACCCATTGACCGTTCCCAGGTAAATCACGTTGCTGGCAACGACAGGGCCAGCGCTGATGAACTGTTGCCCAAATAGACCGTATCATCGATCATCGCTGGCGCCGATGCCATACTTCCACTTGTCTCGAAACTCCAGAGCGTACCGATCAGGTCCCGGCATCTCGCTGGTGCGGGCCGGATTCCCACCAAACATCGGCACATCACCGGCAGAACTGTTCTGCGCCAGGACTCTCGTTGAGGGGAAGGCAGCAGGAAGCCGGTTGCCGCCACGGCTGCCGAGGCACGAACCAGATCCCGCCGCGTTATTGGTGGCACGATACGAACCTTTCAGATGGATACGAGATCATGGGTAGATGTGACCACGTTCTCACGAAAAACTCGAAAGTGTGCGCTGGCGCAGGCTCTGGTATTCGTCATCGGTGATGGAGCCGTGGTCATGGAGACGCGTCAGATCGGCAAGACGCCGCTCCAGTGCGCTGGTATCTGAAGACTGCGATGTATCCTGCTCCCGGGTATCCAGGAGCGCTTTGCCGCTCTGGACACCCGAGGACTCCCCAGAGCCTTCAGTAGCAACCTGGGCAACGACTGTGGCGGGAAGGTGCTTGTAGATGGTGCCTGCTGCTACAGCCAATAGCCCAATCCAGAGTGCGATCCACACCACTGCATGTTGGGTTGTCTCCACGAGGTAGACACCGGTGTAGTACGTCGTGGCGTAGTCGGTCGGAGTCCATGTTGCGGTCTCCATTTCGCTTTGTCCGGCGGAGACGAAGATCATCGCGATCAGGATTGCCGGGATCGACAGCCAGGCGAGACGGCGACGGCTGGGATCTTCGTGATCGAGAAACCAGAGTCCACCAGCAGCGGTAATAAGGAGGAGCCACGCAAAGAGGATATAGACGGTCTCGGCTCCATAGGTACCAAGCCGGTGGTACTCGTAGTACTCCAGCCATTGATGCCATTCTTCGCCAATCAGTTCGTACTGTGGCGTCAGCCAGAAGATTCCGGCCACCACCAGAACCGCTGCCGCTGCATACTTGAACCAGTCGGGCAGCCTGCGAGACGATGTTGTGCCAGATGTCACGGGTACCATGGCCACATCTGCCGAATCCATTTTCCATGCCTCCTGTTGCCCGAATGGCACCACCCGAGCGGTGACGGCCTGCGGCAGCGTGCCTTGGGTGCGACGGCATACAGCTCTCAAAGCCGTTCGAGCGCTTCTTCACGCAGCCTCGCGTAGTCGTCGGGAGAGATCGTGCCGTCTTCGCGCTGCGACGTGAGGAGTTCCAACCGCATCGCCAACGGGCTCTGGTCGAGGCGTTGCTCTTGCGCAGCCGGCCCGGTGGGAGAAGCGACTGGCGTCTCACCATCCGATGCCGGTGGCAAACCCGGTACAACCGGCATACTCCGCCGGGTCATCCACTGCCCCACCTCGTCGAGCGTGGCCGGCAGGGCAAGCACCAGCAGCCAGCCGACCAGGCGGCCGATGGAGAGGCCACTCCACAATGTCTGATCGTCTTCGATCGCAAATGAGATGGGGAACCCAATCACCGGCACCAGGTAGAGAATCGTTCGCAGCCCGGATGTGCGGAGCACACCAATGAACCCGAGGATGAGAAACGGGATGACCAGCGCCGAGAAAAACCGATTCCATCCATTGACAACGCTGTCCGACGCATAGATCAGGAAGAAGAGTGCCAGGAGAGCGGTAACGGCCAGTGTGGCGACTCGCCACCACCTGGACGCCCGCACCCCATTCCGGGAGGTTGTGTCCGCCGATTCCGCGTACGTGCGACCATTGCGCAGACGATCGATCAGGAAAAGCGGAATGGAAACCAACCACGCAACGACCACCACACCTGTAACCAGATCGCTAAAGCCTTTGGCAACACCAACGAGGACCTTTCGCTCTGTTTCGACTTCGCCAACCCTCAAGCCAGTTGCCCCAGTGAACAATCCCTCCGTGGTCCCTACCGCGATCGCGTAGCCGATAAAGATGAGGAGGCCATAGATGACCAGCACGCCAACAACCCATCCCAACTGGGCAATCCGGCGCGACTGCGTGGTGGTCAGCCAGAGCATGCCGAGCACAAATGCCGTGAAACCAAGCGTGCCGAAGAGTCCACCGGCCGGCTGAAATCCCCAGTAGCGCTCCACCTCAATCCAGGATGTCCTTCCGTTCAGCCTGGTCTGCAGGGCGTAGGTGGGCATGACCAGCATCAGCAGATTCACCACAGCGGCAATGGCCATCACGGCGCGGCAAATGCGTGTTGGCAGCCATCCCCGGCCAGACAGATATCGCAACGCCCTCAGCAGATCATCTTGAATGGTTCGTGTCATCGGTCATTCCCCAGCTGGGCCAACTCACCGCCCATCGCACCCTTCGCGCCAGCACATTCTCCGCAAGGGCTGGTATAAGGGACGTCTCCCGCCGCCCGGCTCCTGCATTGAGAACTGAGCGTACGGGTCGGGTGCCTGGCGAGGAAATGGCAACTCTGCCAACGTTTTCCGGATCGTCGCGCTGGGGTGCCTACACTGGGTCGGCAGGCAGGGTGCGAACCAGCCCCTCGATCATGCCGCGCACCCGAGCGTAATGAGCGGCGGCGTGGCGGGTGGGCGCGCCGGTAGCCTGGAGAATGCGTTCGATTCGCTTGGCCACCGCACTTCGGCCCACACCAAGCTGAAGGGCAATCTCGTCGTTGGTCCAGCCCAGCATCAGCAGTTCGAGCACGTCCAGCTCCCGCACACTCAGGTCGGGAGCGCTGGTTGGGGATTCGCCCGTAACCGCCAGCCCCGCCACAACCTGTGGCCACTCTGGCAGCACGGATTCGGTCAACCGAATGAAGTGGTCAGGGCTCAGCCCTCGCCCATTGGCCAACAGGTAGTCGAATCGCGACTGCCCCAGTGCAGCCTGAACCTGGGTACGCGTGATCTCCATCGGAGCGATGAGCCGGCTGATATACAGAATGGTGCCGCCAACCTGATCGACCAGCAAATCATGGGCCCCCAGCAATTGGGCGGCGCGTTCCGGTTGGTCGCGACGCACGGCCACCAGTGCCGCCGTCGCCAGTGCCTCGGCCGCAGTTCGCTTGTCCAGGTGATGCTCGTAGGTACGAGTCAGCAATTGCGCCAGCAACTCGATCGCCTTGCCATCATCCAGGTGATGCAGGGCTATCTGCATGCGCACCGTCAGCACCATCGACTCTACCCAGGTCAGCCGGACTGCCCGCAGCCAGTCGATCGTGGCATCAATCGCCGCAATGTGCGGGATGGCATCGGCTGCGGGCGCCGACATCACGGCAACATAAGCAAAGTCGGCCCGCTGCAACGCGGCCATCCCCTGCCCGAACGCGGGGCTATGCGCGTGCGCGTACTCCGTCGCCTGCACATGCAGCGGCAGCGCCACGGCTATCTCGCCCAGATGAAAGAGGGTGATGCTTGCTCCGAGAGCGCAAAGGCCCCGATCGCGCATGTTAGCCTGGGTTTCCAGCAGCAGCGCGGCGCGGTCGAATGCTTCCTTCGCTTCACCAAGGAGTCCCTGATAGAAGTTGATGAACCCAACACCCAACCAGAGGCGGCCAATGGTGCCAGCCTCATCCAGCGAAACGAGATCGAGTGCATGATGCAAATAGGTCAATCCCTCGGCATAGTGCACCCGGATCAACCAGAAGAACTTGCTGGCCACCACCAGGTCCACAAACTCCTGGTGACGACCGGTTTCATCCAGCCAGGCAAGGGTGGCATGCAGATCGGCAACGGCCGCTTCAAGCTGCCCAAACCAGGCATCCTGGTCGGCATGAAACGCGGCATGGTCAGCTTCAGTCGCAATCTCCAGAAACCAGGCCGCCAACCGATCGCGCAGATCAGGTTCTTCACCGGCATCACGCAGCAGGCGAAACGCGATCTCACGGGGTAGATCGAGCAGGCGAAACTGGGGACCGACCCCGCCATAGGTTGTCGTGGTAATCAGGCCAGTAGCGGCCAGCGTGCTGAGGATGCGAGTAACGTCCGCTGGCGAGATGTCCAGCAGACCGGCAACCCGCTGCCGGTCGAAACTCCCTTCGAACAGGGCCAAACTCCGGAACATTCGCTGTCCATCGCCGGTAAGACGCCGGTAGCTCCAGAGCACCACGCCTTCGAGCAGGTTTCCCAAGGATTCGTCCGGTCCGGTTGCGAGGGTGGCAGCCAGGTCGTCAAGCGAGATGGCAGCTAGCTGGGCAGCCGCCAGTTCGATGGCCAGCGGAATCCCTGCAACGCGGGTCACGATATCCATCACCACAGATGCATTGGCTCTGGAGAGAACAAAGCCCGGCTGGGCCTCGGCGGCACGCGCCACGAACAATTGAACCGCCACATTGGCGCCGAGGGAAGCCGCGCCAGCAACGGCGGCCAGGCGAGTGGCGGGTAACGGCAGCGGATCGACCGTCACGATCGTCTCTTCCGTAATGCCCAGAGGCCGGCGGCTGGTTGCCAGCACCACGACACCCGGAACGTGACGAAGCAGGTCCGATACCCCGGCTGCCGCTTCGGCGGGCAGGTATTCGAATGCATCGAGCACGATGAGGACCGGTTGTCCGCCGAGGACACGGCCGAGTTGCCGCAGGTAGTCCTCGCTGGTAGTGACCAGTGAAGAGGACTGGATACCCAACTGGCTGGCAATGGCCGGGAGCAGATCCTCGCCCTGCGGGTGAGAAGAGAGGGAAACGAAGATTGCCGCACTGGCTGGTGACGACCATCTGGCCCGGAGAATGACCTGGGCCAGATGGGTTTTCCCCACTCCTGGCGGTCCAGCCAGCGTCACCAGCCGGGTGTGGGGAGTATCCAGCAGAGCATGAATGCGCCTCAGGTCTTCCTCGCGCCCGATGGTTTCCAGCGGCATGCCGTCGAAGGTGTCGGGGTATTCGTGTGGTGACGAAACCGGCATGGCATTCGGCCCCGCAATACGTGGAATCCGGAGAGCGCCGGGACGCCTGGGCATTGGGAACCCATCACCCCGCCCTTATCCCGATCGTAACGGGGTATCTGGTGAATCCCCGATGGCAATGCTGCCAACGTTTGGCGGAGCACCTGCGATCAGTCGTGTGGCAACGACCGGGTGAGCCCTTCGATCATGCCACGTACCCGGGCGTAGTGGGCGGCGGCGTGACGGGTGGGGGCGCCGGTGACCTGAAGAATACGCTCGACCCGCTTGGCCACTGCGCTCTTCCCGATTGGCAACACCCGTGAGATGTCATCGTTGGTAAGTCCCTGCATCAGCAGTTCCAGCGCATCCAGTTCTCGCACGCTGAATACCGGGGCGTCGCAGGGGGGATCGTTGCTCGTCCACAGTCCAGCCGCCACCACTGGCCACTCCGGCAGCACGGTGTCAGCCAGCCGGAGGAGTTGTGATTGCGAGAGCAACCGGCCATCGGCCACAAGCCGCGTGTAGCGAGATGGGCCGATGGCGGCTTTGGTTTGGGCACGAATGACATCGACCGGAGCAACCATTCGGGTGATGTAGAGAATGCTGCCGCCAATCTGGTCGACCAGCAGATCGTGAGCACCAAGCAGCAGGGCTGCCCGCTCCGGCTGGTCGCGCCGGACTGCAACCAGTGCGATGCCAGCCAGTGCTTCGGCGGCGGTACGTTTGTCCAGGTGGTGGTCGAAGGTCCGCGTCAGTGCCATCTGCATGGAATGCAGGGCCAGGTCGTACTGCTCGTCAAGAATGGCCAGGAAGGTACGGAGGGTGAAAACGATCGATTCCACCCAGGTTGCCTGGGCCATATGCAGCCAGGCAAGGCTGGCATCGATTGTGGCGGCATACTCGACGGAACGCGGTGGCGGTGAGACCAGGGCTCTGTTGAGGGCAACGTTGGCCCGGAACAGCGCGTCCATCCCCTCCCCAAGAATCGTCGAATACGTTCGGGCGTGCTCGGCGGCGAGGGCGTGAAGCTGAAAGGCGGTTGTGACATCGCCCTGATGGTATACAGCGGCGCTCCAACCCATGGCTGAAACCGCTCGATCGCGCGTATTTCCGTGGATATCCAGGACCGGTTGGGCCTCGGCAAACATGGTCTCGGCTATCGATAGGTTGCTCTGGAAGAGGTGGATATACCCCAATCCGAGCAAAATGCTGCCCACCTGGCCTGGCGCAATTGACCGGGCCAGGCCCAGCGCTTTCTGGAGCCAGGAGACTCCTTCCGCGTAGCGAACCCGCATGAGCCAGTAGAACTTGCTGGCTACGATCAGGTCGATGAAGGCTGCTTGACGACCGGTGCTGTCCAACCAAGCCAGCGTGGCATTGAGGTCAGATCGGGCCGCATCGAGCAAGGCAAATCCTGCGTCCTGATCGGCGTGGAACGCCGCCATGTCCGCTTCGGTGGCAACCATCAGGAACCACGCCGCCTGCCGCTCGTGCAGCATCTCCCGCTCGCCATGCTGCGTCATCAGGCGACCAGCGATATCCCGCGGTAGATCGAGCATCCGGAACCGGGGGAAAGCCCCATTGAAAGCGATGGGAGCAATGAGCCCGGCGGTTGCCAGGTGAGCCAGCCCCGCGGTTGCCTCGCCTGGGGAAATATCCAGAGCATGGGCGACCCGATCGCGGTCGAACCCGTCTCGATACACAGCGAGACTGCGAAACACGTGTTGATGGGCGGGAGACAACTGACGGTAACTCCAGGCCAGCATTTCCTCCATCAGGCGCACCAGCGGCATGTCCGGCCCGGCAGTCAGCATCGGCGCCAACTCTACCGGAGACATCGTGCCAAGTTGGGCCGCAACAAGCTCAATCGCCAGGGGAAGCCCTGCGGTTTGCGTCATGAGAACAGCCACCGTCTCGGCATTCTCCCGGGAGAATGCGAATCCAGGCTGAACCTCGCGAGCCCTGGCTAGAAAGAGTTGGGCCGCGGGGTTGGGTGCCAGGACCGGCACGCCAAACCGCCTCACCCGATCGGGATCCGGCATGGGGAAAGGGTTGACGGCAACCAGGGTTTCCGCCGGTATCCCTATTGGCGTGCGAGAGGTGACGATAATCGTGAGGCCAGGAAAGACGGCCAGCAATTCCGCGACGAGTGTTTCCGCGCCAACCGGCAGGAAGTCGAACGCATCCAGCACCAGAAGCCACGACCGATTCGACGTCACCCTGCCAATCTGGTCGATATGATCTGATGAGGAGCGGATGGTGGTGGAGGACTGCGTACCAAGTTGGGCACCAATGGCTGGCAACAGATCGTCAGGACGGTCCAGTGTCGCGAGTGGCACGAAGACCGATAGCGTTTCGGGCATGGCCAAGTGCTCGCGCATGATGGCCAAGGCAAGATGGGACTTGCCAACCCCAGGGGGTCCAACCAGAGTGACAAGACGCACGCCGTCGGCACCAAGTGCCGCGCGAATCTGAGAAAGCTCGTGCTCACGACCGATAGTATCGGAGGCTGTTTCGGGTATGGCCTTCAAGGTAGCCGGGAAGTGCGGTCGCATCGACAGTGCTTTCAGATGCCAGGCAGATATCGTAGTCAGGATCCCCGAGAACCCGATCACTATATCTGCCCCTGTCTGGATGGGCCACATCCTGTCGAACGAATCCTGGCGCCAAATCGCCCTCTAATTCCCAGGCAGGTAGCCAACACCCGGCAGGAACGAATCCTGCCGGGTGTTGGCCTCAACTGAAACGGTTGGCCACCAGAAATTGCTCAGGCGCTCAGTCGCCAGTCCTCGCGGACGATCGCCGGGATACCGGTGTTCGGGTACTTCGTCGGCGTCTTGCCCGGCTTCCCTGGCTTGCCCGTGCAGTTGTAGACCTTCACCACCGTCTCATTGTTCTCGTACACGTTCAGCCAGTTCCCATCGTCACTGAGGTTGGTGCTGGTCATGGAACACCAGTCCCGACCCTGCTCGGCCACCCAGTACTCGCCCGGATCGAGTCCGTACCAGGTGTAGCGTCCCCAGCCATCGGTGGTGTTGGTGGCAATCACCTGCCAGGCACTGCCGTTCCACTGGGCGAGGTCGAAGGTCTGGCCGCCCTCGTAGACTTCACAGTCGACCTCGGAGATGAACGTCTGGGTCGAGCACTCGAACTTGATGACGGTCAGGGTGCCGTAGGGATCCTCGGGCACGTTGAGCCAGTGGCAGATGATCGATTCACCGGCTCCAACCTCGATCGGCAGGGTGTCACCGACCATCAGCGGTGTCGGCCGCAACTCACCCATCCGCTGCCCGTAGCAGTCCCAGACGAAGGCAAAGGCAGTCCCCTCCGGAATCACTTCGGTGACCGTGTACGCACCCGGTTCCAGCCCGCCGAACTGCACCGCGTACGGGATGCTGTCGCCGGGTCAGTCTGACTGTGATAGCCATTCGGCCCGTCCGCCATGAAGGTGACGCCGTTGACACCCTCGGTGCAGTCCTGCTCCGGATCGGCTCCGTGTGCATGTGGGTCGTAGCCGGGTGGGCAGTTCCATTTGTAGATCGTGAGGTCACCGGGGCCGGCTGGAATGTCGTACCAGAAGCAGAAGTAACTGGTTTGCGGAATCTCGAGCGTCGAGGCGACGTAGCCACCGGTGGCATCGACCCGCTGGGGGAATCCGTCGACGACGGCGCCATTGATGTAGGCCGTGAAGCCGCAGATGACGACCGGATCGCCGTATCCCACCGGAATCTGCTCCTGCAGGCTGAACGGTCCGAGCGGCACGTCCGTCCACTGCACCTGGCCGCTGGCATCGGTTGTGCCCATCGCCTGGCCTTCACTGTGGGTCAGCGTGAACGGGATATCGGCCATCGCCTGGGTGCAATTGGTCTGGTACCAGGCATCATCCTCCTTGTACCCGGTTCCCTCCGGACAATCGAACTTGGTGACCGTGATGGTGGAGTCGGTATCGATCAGGTTGTACCACTCGCAGATCAGCCACTGGTTGGCGGCCAGGTCCCACTCAATCGCGCCGCTCACCACGGTCACCTGCACTGGGGCGGTCACCGGTTGGCCCGGTTCCTGCACCCGGCACCAGACTGCTGGCGTGCCGTAGCCAGACGGGATCGCTTCGGTGACCGTCAACGTTCCCGCCGGAACTCCCGGGAAGTCGGCATAGCGGAAGAGATTGGTGCTGGTGGCGGTTGCCGCAAACGACCCGGCCTGCAGCGAGAACTCGATATCGGGAATGTTTTCGTTGCAGGCGGCGCGGAGGTCGTTGAGGGTTGCGGTTTCGCCGTCGATGCCGGCCGGACAACCTTCCTTCCAGACCGAGACCATGCCGCTACCACCCTGGGTGTTGAACCATTCGCACCAGAGCGTTTGTCCCGCCGAGAGCGATTCCGTCACCGAAGCATTGATGCCAACCGTCATTCGCCGGGCGGGAACCACGTTCGAGCCGTTCTCGAAGTCGATGCCGCACCAGACGACCGGGAGTCCCTGTCCAACGGGCAGCTTCCCGCTCAGACGAATCCCTCCCGAGGGGATCGATGCGAACGAAACAGGCTGGCCGCCGCTGACCGGCAAGGTCTTCAGATAAAGCTTGCCATCTTCGACCGTAAAATCAGCCGTCCCCGGATCGTCCGTGCAACCCAGCACCAAGTCTGTCAGGTCGGCGGTGAAGGCATCGAGCGTTGCCGGGCAGAGGTAGGTGGTGACCTGGACGTTGGCGAACCCCTGAATCACGTTGTACCAGTTGCAGGACATGACCTGCCCCGGTTCGGCAAGGAAACTGACCTGGCGCCCCACCACGACGTTCAGGGCCGCCTCGGGTCCAACCGGATCGCCGTTTTCGGTGAAGAGCTGGCACCAGACGATCGGCGTCGCCCAGCCAGCCGGCAGGTCTTCCACGACGGCGATGTAGCCCGACGGCACGTTGGCGAACGAGGCGAGCTTGAGCGGATTCTGCGACGCGGCCTGGGTTTCCTGGTGCGTGTAGGAGACGACCGTGTAGTCGATCGTGCCAGGATCTTCCGTGCACTGCTGGCCCAGTTGCTCGCGGGTGAGGGTGTAGGCCGGAATGAGGATGCCGCAGGCGTGCGAGTTGATCACCACCCTGGCCGTACCACCCACCACATTGAACCAGTCGCACCGTATTTGGGCGCCATCGGCCACCTCGATCTGGAATACCTCGCTCGTGGCCAGCGGATCGGTCCGAGCCGAGGTGCCGCTGGCGTCGTAGCAGTCCCAGACGAAAGCGGCGGTGACCCCGTTCTGGATACTGGCGTCGATGGTGAAGGTTCCGGCTGGCAGGTCGGCGAGCGTGCGGGTGCCCGTCTGGTCGGTTTCCGCATACCAGCCCCCACCATCGAGGAGGTTGTCATCGACGTCGAACGACATGGAGACGGCTGGTGTGGTGCAGGCGTTCGACGGGTTGCTGTCAACTGTGGTCACGTCGAAGCCAGCCGGGCACTCCCAGGCGTGGAAGGTGATGCTGGCGGTGCCGGTGAGGGCGGCGACCGACATCGGGGTGGATGCTTCCGCCGGGATATTTGCCGATGTTCCCGGAATGTCGAACCAGCGGCAGGTCATGATCACGCCCTGCGGCAGGTTGAAGGAGGTGGTGCCACCGGTGAGGAAGACCGGCACCGGGTCGATTCCACCCCCACCACAGCCCAGCACGAAGCTGGCGCCAATACCGGGCGGTGTCATGGCGGTAAGCGTGATCTCACCAGGCGGAATGGTGGCGAAGGTAGCGTCACCCGGCGTGCCCTGTCCGGTCACGGCCACGAGGTCGCTGGTGGCGGGATCGGTATCGCTCAGGGTGTAGGTGACCCCATCGGGGCCCCCGGTGCAGTCGGTGGCGGGATCGGCCTCTTCCAGCGTCAGGTCGTAGCCCAACGGGCAGTTATGCAGGGCCACGATCAGCGTGGCGGGATCACCGGCTGGTTCGGCCGTGGTCAGAGGTGGCAGGTCGTCATCGGGCAGGGCGAACCCAGGTCCTTCCAGGATGTTGAACCAGCTGCAGTGGATGCGCTGGCCGTTGACGAGCGTGAGGCCGCTCGCCCGGAAGTCGCTGACGCTCACCTCGGCAAACCCGGAGACCGGGGCACCATCGAGCGTGGTGACCTGACAGAAGACTCTGGCCGTCTCGAAGCCGGACGGATCGACCAACCGGATCGCGATCGGACCGGTCTTGATCGCTTCGAACAGGGCGTCGTTGAACTCGCCACCGGAAACGTTCATTCGCTCCAGCCCCGGGCCGTGCTCCACGAAGAACTGGCGCGCCCCGGCCGGTTCGGTACAGGTCTGGACGAGTTCGTCCATGCTCGGCTCGGGAAACGCCCCCATGGTGGCCGGGCAGGCCATGTTCACCACGTAGACATTCCCGACGCCGCGGTCGACCTGGTACCAGTCGCAATGGACATCACCGGTACCGATGCCGCCCACCTTCCAGTTGCCGCCTCCGGCCTCACCGGGACCAATCTGGTCGGTGACGGCGCCGTTTTCGTCGAGCAGGAAGCAATTGGCGATGGGATGGTCGTACCCACCTGGCACCTGCTCATGCAGTTGGAGATTGCCAGCGATGGGCACCGCCAGGCTGCTGCCCGACTGGGTGCTTTCGCCGGTATCGGTGATGACGGTGAAGGTGCCGTACCCCTGTTCGGTGCAGGTGGAGAGCACCAGCGAGAGATTCTCCGAGAAGCCGGTGTCGAATTCGGGATGATTGCAGCGGTAGACCGAGATGGTCAGCGTCTGCGGCTCAGCAGCCGGAACCTCCGTGGGCACCTCCGTTGCCAGGGCATCCACCGGCGCTTCGGTTGCCACGGCCTCGGTGGGAATCGTCTCCACGGGCACCTCGGTTGGCGGCGTCTCGGTCTGGTCGTCGGCACCGTCATCCTGGGCGGCGGCGAGGGTTCCCCCAAGCGGCGCCAGCAGCATCACGGTAACGAGCAAGGCCAGGAGAAACGACGGTTCGGGACGTGGATGAGACCGTGAACGGCCGGGATGCCGATGGAACATGGCAGCAACCTCCGGAACGCGAACGAACCAGGAATCGGGCAGGGCGTCCAACCAACGCTCTCCCTGGATTCTGGTCCTTCCGCAGCCCGGTTCCATCGGTGAAGTTACCGAGATTCACCGGCTCCCGGACCCTGACCGTCTCGTTGCAGGCACGAACTCACGTACGTAGCCCGCCCCGGTTCGTCACGTAGAGCCTCGCGGTCCTGGTTCTTCCCTCCCTGAGCCGGGAGCACCCGCGAACAGGACCCGCTACCTTCAGCGCGGATGTACGGACCCGATCCAGGAGTAAGGACGTCCCAGGCAACCTACGGCAGCGCATTCCAGAGCAGTTCCCGGAAAGGTGGGCACAGGGAACATCCCTGGGGGAATCCCACACGCCAGCCGATACCCCCGGGCAGGGTGGTTGAGGGCGGCTGGCTGGGAATTCCCTACCGGACCGGGGCCGACCCACCCGTGTGCCAACGATGCTGCGCCTGGCCGTAACGGCACGGTCTGGTTGCCGTGTGGGCCTCCGCTCACCCCTCGCCTACATCCTAGCCATCAATCGCGGGCATCTCGGCCAGGTCGTAGGTCTCCAGAAAGCTGTCGAGGTCGAGCAGGTCATCGAACCGCGCCGCCAGCACATCACGCGGCCAGTCCCACCAGGCGATCCGCTCGAGTCGCTCGGCCACGTCGGCCGGAAAGCGCTCCCGGATCACCTTCGCCGGTACACCACCAACGATGGTGTAGGGCGGCACGTCCTTCGTCACCACCGCCTGCGACCCGATCACCGCCCCGTTGCCAATACTCACCCCCGGCATGATCACCGCCGCGTGCCCGATCCAGACGTCGTGGCCGATCGTGACGTGGTGGTCGCGCCGCCACTGGAAGAAGTCCGCATCGTCCTCACCAAACCCGAACATCCGGCGCCGGTAGGTCATGTGGTGCTGGGTCACCCGGTGCATGGGGTGGTTTCCCGGGTTGATCCGCACGTGCGAGGCGATCGAGCAGAACCTGCCGATCGTGGCGTAGATGATCGAGACATCCCCGGCGCAATAGGTGTAGTCACCGAGGTCGGATTCGACGATCGAGCAATTGGGGCCGATGTCGG
>CAZNQC010000098.1:0-2258 GCA_964574825.1 uncultured Sphaerobacteraceae bacterium
AGGTTCGCAGGTGCTGGATGTAGGTCAGGTCCGGGTTGGCCCGGCGAATGGCGGTCACGCTGGGCTGCGGCCAGGTCAAGCATGACCTCGGCGTTCACCTGGCTGTTGGCCGGAAGGGCATGCAGGGCGGCGACAGTCGTGCCGTGGCGAAGTACGACCGCCCGCCGATTGAAGGTGGCCCCAGATTGATAGAGGCCCTTCCCTTCGTAGGCGACAACGTCGTCGGCATCGTCCAGGGTGGCATCGAGCTGGGTCAGCGTGGCGCCAGCCTCGAGCGTCGACAGGTAGGCATCGAGCCCGTCGCGGGCCTCGGCCTCGGAGTCGTAGGCCAGGAGGATGATGGCTATCCGATCGCGGCTCGGATTCTCAAGCAGGTGTACATACGTAAGATCGGCGTTGGCGATGCGGACGGCCGTGTGATCCGCCACCTGGATGTCACTGAACGCCTCGTCCACCAGGGCAGCGGCCCGGTGCGGGCGATCGGTCAGCAAGCTGTGGTGGGCTCCATATCCGAAGTGGACGGAGTCCGGCTCTCCGGCGACAGGCAGCCCCGCCGCCAGTAGGTCAGCGGGCCGCAGGACCATGGCCGGCAGGTCCGGCGGCGGGTCAGCGGCCGAGACAGATGCCGCCTGGAGTGGTGCGAGCATGAGCAGCAGGATCATGCCCCGAACAACGAACGGATGGAGGCGCAGAAACATGGCAAAAGCCCTTTCCCTGGATGGCCAGCTCACCAGTCTGGCTGACCTCGGAGCCAGCATCGCAGGGGCTTCTTCCAGTGTTCTTCCGGCCGCCGCAGGATTGTCCGGACAACCTGCCGGGAGGCATTGGCGGAGACGCTGCCACCCCGGCAGGCAGTTCCGCTGGAGGCGATTGGGACACTCTTCCGCCACACCAACGACCAGCCTCCTGCCTCACCGGCCGGCGGATGGTGTTCATGACCGCCGAAATCGAGGCAACGCGACAGCATCTGGCCAGCAGCAACCTCGTTCCCGACCTGACCGAAACGAAGGGCTCGCCGGTGCAACGCGTGCTGCACCTGACGAGCCCGAGCGGACTGCCAATCGATGTCTGGGAAGACCCCACACCATCCTGAGTTGCCGGGTGGTTAGACGAAGAGCGGCTCCATCTGCTGGCGCTGCAGCAAATCGGCCATCTCGGCATCCGATGGACGCGCGACGAAGCGTTCGGCGGCATCGAGCACCTTGGCCAGCAGGCGCGGGTCCGAGGCCGTATTCAGGAAGACAGTCGGGCGTCCCATCACCCACCAGACGGCCTTGTCGATGTCGGCCTGGTCTTCCAGCGGCTCGTACCAGGTCAGCGTCGTCTGCTCGCGGTCACCCCAGGGTGCCTTCGTGATGCTCTTGATCGTCTGCACCGCGACGTTACGGTCGAGACAGATCGTCATCAACTCCTCGAAATCGGCGTGATACTGCGGGTTCTGCATCATGGGGTAGTTGAGCGGCAACAGCACCGAATCGAAGTCGAAGCGGGCGAGGGACAGCTTGTGCATCGCGGCGATCTGGGTGCCATGCCCGGTCACGCCGATGTAATCGACGAGCCCCTCTTCCTTGGCTCGCAGACAGGCTTCCAGTGCGCCACCAGGACCCAGGGCAATCTCCTGCTCCTCGGGCTCGGCCAGATTGTGCAGCTGGATCAGGTCAATCTTGTCGGTCCGGAGACGTTCGAGCGAGCGGCAGAATTCGGCCCAGGCCTTGTCAGCGGTGCGCTCGCCGGTCTTGGTACCGAGAAAGAAGCGGTCGCGATGGGTTTCCATCCACGGTCCAAGCCGGATTTCGGCATCACCATAGCTCGCCGCGACATCAATGTGGTTGATGCCGTGATCGATGATCAACTGCATGGTCTGGTCGGCGACATCCTGATCGACCGACGAAAGAGCGGCGGCGCCGAAGATGATGCGGGTGCTGGAGTGCTCGGTGCGACCGAAGGGAAAGGTGGGGATCATCGGGAACTCCTTGGTGGGGGCCGGTCCTGCGAGGGAACCACGCCGGGTGGATGTATCCAGTATAGGGAATGGCCAGCTCCATGCCTGCCGGGATGGGTGAGCAGAACAACGCCTCACCCGCGTTTCTCTGCACCACAGAGCCTGCTCGACCGCGGTGCCTGAGCACCAGCGTGCGCTCCAGTCGCAATCGATTGCAGAGGTATGAGTACTGGGGAATGAGTTCTTGTGCGGGGGAAATGGCCATGCACGACCAGCAAGCGGACACAACGGTGAATCGAAGGTCGGCTCTCATCGG
>CAZNQC010000098.1:2358-7113 GCA_964574825.1 uncultured Sphaerobacteraceae bacterium
CCATGCACGACCAGCAAGCGGACACAACGGTGAATCGAAGGTCGGCTCTCATCGGACTGGGAGGTGTTGGCATTGCGCTCGCCGCCCTTGGCCAACGCACTGCCCTCGCCCAGGATGCGAGTCCTTCGGCACCGGGCGCTCCGACGGGAGTCTCCATGATCAGGAAGGCGGGACCGGGGTGAAACTCGTCTGCACCGCCGCCGCGACCTCCTCGACATGCGCCAGGTGCCAGCGAATCGCCTCGATCGTGTCAACCAGCACCTCCTCATGATCGGACAGCATCCGGCGCACCAACCTGCCAGACAAGATTTCCTGAAAGTAGCTGGCCTCGATCACATTGGCGGCCAGGATCAGGTCTGGCAGTGTGTCGATCTCCGCCATTTCAAGCGGACTTGCCTGCTGATAGCCGGTCAGGAAGGGGGAGATGTGCGTCACCCGGTCTTCTACCGATACCGGCACACCTTGCTGCCACCGCATTCTGAGACGGCGGGAGAGGTATTTGGCAAGGTCCCAGATTCGGGGCGCCAGTGGCAGATGGTCGAAATCGATGAAGCCCGAGACGGATCCTGGCCGCTTCAGCAGAATGTTTTCCGGCGTCAGATCGCCGTGAACGAGTTGGGTAGGCAATGACGCCAGGGCGGAAACCACGCGTTCGCGGTGCACACCAACATTTCCAGCGATGTCAGGCGGAAGCAACAAGTCTGATTCGAGCGCTCCAGCCAGATTCTCAACGTAGGAGTTTACCGACCAGGGATAGCAGTCGAGGGCCATATGGAGTGCGGCCACGGTTGCCCCAATTCCCTCCTCCATCGAGAGGATCTCCGCCACATCGAACTGGTCGCTGGCCAGGCGTGGAAAGAGCACGAACGACTCCTCGATCTGCCCGGCATAGAGCCTGGCGTGGTCTGTCGGCAGGAACTCGGCCACAGACATACCCTGCGCGGAGAGATGCCGCAGGACACGTGCCTCGTCGGCCAGGGGCAAGTTCCGCCACGGTCCCAGACGCTTGAGGAAGTACTGCCTTCCGTCCTCGGCCGTCACCGGCCAGAGGTCCCGGCCAGGCACGTCGTCTCCAATATCGAACTGGGCACCAAGCATGGTCGCCCACTCGCTCGCCACGGTTTTCACGATCTCCACCGCCTGCATCACACCTCCCACCATCAGGAGACCACCGGACGGCCGAAGAGCGGCTGCCCGGGGTCAAGGATGCCGCTCTCGGCCAGGGTGCCAATCGGAACCGGGTCGAAACCGATGCGGTCAATCACCTCCGCCACAGTCGCGACGTCGGCGGGATCGTCGCCGGCTACCGCAAGGCCGACCCGACCAGGATCGCCATGGGGTCGGGCCAGATCGTCGAGATCGTGGTAGCCGAGGTGGCTGAACGCCTTGACCACCCGCGCACCCGGGAGCAACGCTGCGACCAGTTCGCTGCTGGTGCCGGTCCGGTTGGCGAATGCCTCCAGCAGACCGTCCACCGGCTCCCAGTAGTTCATGGCATCCACCACCAGTTTCCCGGCCAGGGCATCCACCGGCAATTCCCGCAACCGGCCGAGCGGAAGCGCCAGGATCACCAGGTCGGCCTCGGCCATCACGTCCGCCGTCACAGCCGGACACGCACCCGGCAGCAGCACCTCGACCACCAACCCGAGGCGGTCAACCCCACCCGAGCCCGAAATCATCACGTCATAGCCCGCCGCCAGCAGGTGCCGGGCGAGGGTGGTCCCCAACTTGCCCGCCCCAACGATGCCGATTGTGCGGACCGCCGCGGGTGATTCGCTCATACCACCACCGGGGAATTGTCGAGCCAGGCACGAACCTCGGGAATGACTTCGGTGCCGAGCAGGGTCAGCGAACGCTCCTTGTCTGCCAGCGGCAGGGAGACGGTGTCGTAGCCGAAGTCGACCCGGTTCAGGCCGAGGGAGGAAATCGCCTCCACCATCTTGCGGACCACCGTCTGCGGTGAGCCCACCATGTGCATGCCGTGATCGATCGTTTGCTCGAACGACGCTCGGTCGATCCTCCCCCAGCCGCGTTCGCGACCGATCCAGTTCATCCGCGCCTCGTACTGCGGCCAGAGTTCGTCGCGAGCCTGCTGGTCGGTCGGAGCGACGTAGCCGTTGACCGAGAGCCCGAGCAACGGTCGGGGCTGACCAAAGTGCTGGAGTCCACGGTGGAAGAGGTCGACATTCTGGCGCAATCGCTGGATGTTCATGCCCAGTCCGGCCAGCATCAGGTTGAATCCGTGACGGGCAACGCGCAGCACGGATTGCGGGTTGCCGCCAACCCCAACCCAGGTGGGAAGCCCGGCGGGATGCTCGGTGTGCGGATAGACCTGCATGTTCTTCAGTGAGGGCCGCAGGGTGCCTTCCCACTCGATGGTGGATTCATTGCGCAGCAGGGCCCACAGGTCGAGCTTCTCTTCGAACAGTGCGTCATATTCACCAAAGTTATAGCCGTAGAGTGGAAAGGTCTCGGTAAACGAGCCGCGGCCCAGAATCGGTTCGGCGCGACCGTTGGAGACGGCATCGAGGGTGGCGAATCGCTCGTAGACCCGCACGGGATCGTCGGTGCTGAGCACGGTGACAGCCGATCCGAGCGTCATTCTGCTGGTGACCGATGCGATGGCGGCCAGCACCATCTCTGGCGAAGACACCGGCATGTCCGGCCGATGGTGTTCGCCGATGGTGAAGGCATCGAAACCCAGCGACTCGGCCAGCTGGGCGTGGGCCACGATCTCGCGAATGTTGGCGGCATCGGTCAACCGGTCTTCTCCGGGGCGCTCGGGAACGTCACCGAACGTTGTCAGGCCGAATCGAATCGACATGCTCACAGATTGCTCCTCCGAATTGGGGCTTAGCCCGTTGATGGTCATTGGTGGTCGCCACCTGGCGAGGTACATGGTGACATGCGATTGCTGCCATTGTGTTGCTCACCATTCGTAAGATCAAGCCGCGTGCCGCCGGGCCGAATGGTACCCAGTAGCGGTGAACAACGAGGAATCCCTCCGCATCAGGATCGACTGACGAAGAGTCCCGGCTGACCTTGACATGAGGCCAGTGCGACCGTACCATGCCAGCAGAACAGAACAAATGTTCTATTTTTCGAACGGAGCGGTGGGTCATGTGGGGATACCGCCGTTCCCGAACACATTCAGGATGGGACCAGGGTGAGGGCAGAATCGTGACAGCAACCAGGCACCGGGCACGAACATCAGCGCAAACGCTTGCACCCGCCGTGCGCTGGGAATGTCATTGCCAGAAGCCCCCCGTGCTGCTTGCCACCTGGCAACCCGGTGGCCGGGTCAACATCAAGGTCCGCGACCGCTATTGGCATCTCGATGGATTCGGCACTGTCCGCACGGTCTGTCCCCGGTGTGCCGCGTCCCACGAACTCGACCTCGGCGTCGTGCCGCCGACCATTCGCCAGGATCAGGGTGACGGCACGCCGTAAGGGTCACCACCGTCCACACTCAATCCACCGCAGAGCTCCGAAGAGCCATCCCGCATTGCAGTTTCCGGCACCCCCGTGGTGCCCACGCATCGGAGGTTCATCATGGAGCACCACATCGATTCCCCATTCGACCGGCCCGTCGTGCCGGTTCCCACGCCTTTCCGCAACCCCCTCGCCCCGGTGGCGCCCGACACAGGCCCCGTCCTGCTGCCAATCATTGGCGCGGCCGAGAACTTCACCCCTGGCCTCGAACGGCTGCTGAATACCGTCGCCTCCCGCGCCCAGGCCGGAGACTGGACAGCGCGCGATGCCCTGTACCAGGCGTTTTCCGTCAAGCTACGCCGCATCTGCCGCAACATCCCAGCCCCGTACAGCAATTCGGAAACCACCGGCCTCTGGGACGACGAAGACGTCTGGCAGGAGGGTTGGCTGGTCTTCGCGGTCATCGTCGAGCGCTGGACGAGTGCCGAAGGATCGTTTGCGCGTTACCTGCTGGCCCAGTTCCCCTGGCGGCTGCGCGATGCCGTGCGGGCCAATCTCCGCCGCCCCGCGACGCCACCTCGCTGGACGAGTGCCGCCAACACCCTTGAAGAGAGCCAGGTTGCGTGCCCGGTTGCGACCGAGCGTCAGGACCAGGTCGAGATCGATTGCTGCCTGACACCGCTCTCCTCGCTCGACCGCGAGTTGATCGACGTTCGCTGCGCTGGGCGCCCGACGCTGCCGCAAACCGCCGCCGCCCTGAGTGTCAGCGAGCGCACGGTCAGCCGCCGCCTCACGCTCCTGCGCCGGGAGATTCCACGCCTGCTCGACGACAACCGGACCTAAATGTCCGCTCAGCAGGGTGCCGATACCTGACCCTGGGCACGGAGCACGTCCCTCAACGATCTCGCAAGCGAAACCCATTCAGGCAGAGAGGCCGCCGGAGACATTGGTGGTCCCGGCGGCCTCTCCTGCAGGCGACCCGCAGCATTCGCCCTATGAACGCCTTCCGGTCATTCGTGTCACCTTCCCGGCCACACCAAACAGCAACGCCGCGACGATCAACAGCGGGAAGAGCGGCCGATCCGTCGTTGCGGTCGCACCGGTCACCGGCAGATTCGCCACACCTGCATCGCCAGCTGGCACCTGGCCACTCCCGGTCACGACGCCCGCTACATCCATCTGGCTCCCGGCTCCGTCCGACGTGTCGAGCGGCTCGCGGGTCGCCGGATCGGTCGGAACGCCAGTCCCCGGTTCCGTAGCAACCGCCGTTGGTTCTGTTGGCGTTGGATCGGACGAGTTGGTCGCTGCACTGGTTGGTTCGAC
>CAZNQC010000098.1:7213-9082 GCA_964574825.1 uncultured Sphaerobacteraceae bacterium
CACCGAAACCGGTCCAGACTCTCCATTCGCCAACAGGCTCAGCACGACGCCGGCCTGAATATCCACGCAATTGCTCTCGTTCCCTGCCTGAACCGCACGCACCGAGAATACGCCTGTTCCCGGATAGTCCATGGCCTGGATGAACGTCCCATCAGCTTCCGGCACGCCGCTCCACTGCTGGAACAACGTTCCCGTGCAATCCCAACTGGCTTCGTACGCCAGCAGGTGCACTTCAGCATTCGGCCGCAACCCGGTGGTGACCAGTTCGACCGGGTTGGAGGCCAGCACCGAAACCGGACCATCCGATCCGTTGCCCTGGAGGTGAATCGGCGGCACCTCTCCCACGACAACCTGGACGCAGGCCGAGAGCATTTCTCCAAACCGTGCCTCCCACGACTGGGTACCACTTGCAACATGGGCAGCGGTCACCTCGTACACGCCGTCAGGATCCGCCTGGCCGGGGATTGATGTGCTCGGCCCGGTGCAATCGCCACTACTGGTAAACGCCGCCAACTCCATGAACGCGTTGGGTGGATAGCCGGAGGCGCGGAGATCAAACCGCTCGCCAATGAGGACGGAGACGGGACCCGACCCCCCATTCACGGTCAGATCGAGCGAGATATCGCCGTCGATCACCTCGAAATAGACGCAGTTTGTCGCCAGACCCC
The DNA here is from genome assembly GCA_964574825.1 of uncultured Sphaerobacteraceae bacterium. Taxonomy (GTDB): domain Bacteria; phylum Chloroflexota; class Chloroflexia; order Thermomicrobiales; family UBA6265; genus JACCYX01. The sequence continues at coordinate 7,882 of CAZNQC010000098.1, forward strand.
CAGCCACGATCCGCAGCGAGGTGGCCCCGAAGGGCACCACCAGGAATCCGGTGAATGTGCCGGTGCCGGAGGTCACCCCGCCAGTTGGGTCACCGAGAATGTCACCGTCGCAGGTCTGGGTCACGGCCTGGGCGCCAGCTGGCAGTCCGGTGGCGAGGAACTCGACTTCGGTTTCCTCGCCGAACACGAACGATCCACTGCCACCATTCACGGTCAACACCTGTATGGCTGAACCGGGCGTCAATCCAATGCAGATCCCACCGGCCTCGTACGACATCGTCACCGTGGCCGCTCTGGACAGCACCTCGAACTCGCCGACCTGATTCGTCCGAGGCCAGTAAGCCCAGGCAGGGGTGCCGGATACCCCTCCTGGGGTCGTTCCGCCACAGGTCGCCGTGTTCTGGTATGCGAGGACCCTGACTTGCTCGTCGGGCCGGAACCCCCGCCCGTACATCTGAATGATCTCGCCCGGCAGGACGGAAATGATGCCCTGGCTGCTATTGATGAAGAATTCCTCGGGGGTATCCCGAACGGCCACCTGAACGCAGTTGGTGGCAATGAGTTGTCCGCCCGGCGCCAGGACGAGCCCAGTAAACCAGTAGGTCCCTGAGGCGAGCGGGGCGTGCACGAGTTGGGCCGAACCGGCGGGCCCGGGCACGCCTTCCGCCACCTCCCCGCCCATCACGGCGCAATCCCTGGTGGCCGACCGGATCGATACTTCGGAGGCGGCAGGCAGAGGCCCCGCGACCGAGAACCACAGGTGCTCGCCTTCGTTGACGGAAAGACTGATAAGCCCGTTTACGGTCAATTCGGCGTTTGCCGGATATACCACCACCCCCACACAGTTGGAGGTTGCCGTGACCCTGCGCTGATACCCGTCGAACTGGGAGCCACTTCCGGGAAGCAAGGCGAACAACACCTGCTCGGCCCGCACCGAGTACACCCCCGGTGCATGCGCCGGATACTGATACGACGCGAACGCGGTGTCAGGCAGCATCCGGGTCGGGAGACCAAGCGGCACTCCAGATCCCCGGCAATCCGTTGTGCCGTCATACACCAGGAATCTGTTTTCCGTGTACCAGTCTCGTGTCGGGTTTCCGCCAAAAATGAACTCGTCTGACAAGGAATACGGATCGATCTGATCCCCCACCCAAAACGCGGCGGGTTGCGCGGAGCTGACCTGAACCGTTCCCGACTGCCC
>CAZNQC010000098.1:9182-10722 GCA_964574825.1 uncultured Sphaerobacteraceae bacterium
GGCTTCAACCACCGGTGGGAGGTCAGCGCCGACCGGGTCCGTGAGGTCGCTCGGCTCGGTCCATTCAACTGGTTGCTCGGTGGGGAGAGAGTCCGCGGTTGCCGCCGCGACATCATCCTCTGCCTGGACCTGTGGCAGGATCACCATCGGCATCAGCAGCAACACCGCAACGATCAGGCTGACCAAACGCACCGCCCTCGACCGGGGGCGCCAGAATGCATCCATGCCGCTCCGTCCTCTCCCATGCCAACGCAGGTACCCCTGTTCATCAGGGCTCTACCTGCCAGCCTAGGAACGGTGCATGGCAACCGATAGTGTCAGATCTCTCCATATTGGGTCTATCGGAACGGCAAAATTGGCCCTACACCAGGCCGCGGCGGTGCGCAATCGTCACTGCCACCGTCCGATTGGCCGCCCCAAGCTTGTCCAGAATCGCGCCAACGTGCTTCGACGCGGTGCGGCGCGCGATGAACAACCGGCTGGCGATCTCCTCGTCGGACGCACCCTCCACGATCAGGGCGAGCACTTCCCGCTCCCGGGGTGTCAGCATCTGGTGGGCCGACTCGCGTTGTTCGAGCAACTCACCGCCCAGCCTCAGCAGCGCCTCGAAGCTCATCGCGGCGCCCTCACTCCAGGCACGAGCAAACAATGCAGGGCCAATCGTCGCGTGCAGTACGTCGATGGCGGCGTCAGCCTGCTGCTGGCGCGCCTGGACGAACTGCACGCCGAGTTCCTGGCGCATCCAAATCGCACCGGCCATGAGCCGCGTCGCGTCGACTGCCAGCGCCGAGCGCACATGCAACACAGCGATATTCACCAGCACGTAGGCAGCATCCACGCTCGCTTCACCCCGGGCATGAATCTCCAGGGCCTGGGCGAAAGCTTCCTCCGCCTTCCGTTCGTCCCCCAGAAGCCTCCACGCCAATCCCAGCCCGTCGAGCGCCATCGCAACGTGCGCTTCGTACCCGCCGGTGATCCAGCCCCGCCGGGCCGTCTGGTGCCAATGAATGGCCGCCAGGTAATCGCCCCGCCGAACCTCCAGCCCTCCACGCAGATTGGCGAAGCCGGCCGCATACCAGACATCGCCCAGTCTCAGGGCCAGGTCATGGCCCCGCTGCAGCCAATCGACGGCTTCATCAAGGTTCCCCACCGTGATGCACGACTTCCCGATGTGCAGCATCGTGGTCATCACCTTCTCGTCGTCACCTTCGCCTTCCCAGAGCCGCAACGCCTCGATTGCATGCTCATAGGCCGCAGCCGCATCCTCCTGCCAGTTGGCCAGGCTGCTCGCGGCGGCGAGTACCTTGGCCCGAATGCCGGCGGGGACGAGATGGTCGTCACGGTCCAGCATCGATTCCAGCAGGGCCCGCCCCTCCCCGGTAAACCCTGGATCGGTCCAGAACCACTCCAGCCGGCCAGCCCCATCCATCGCCCGCGTGATGTTGTTCTGATCCAGGTCCCAGCGCATCGCTGCCCGAATATTGGGCATCTCGGCCTGCACCCGGTGAAACCATGCCTGCTGATCGGGACCCATCAAGCC
>CAZNQC010000098.1:10822-12984 GCA_964574825.1 uncultured Sphaerobacteraceae bacterium
GTGCAGGGTGAATCCGCCTTCCCACACGCCAAACCAGGCCCAGACCTCTCGTGTGCGCGGCGGGAGCAGGTCCACACTCCACATCACTGCTCCCCGCATCGTCTGGTGACGTGGCACTGCATCACGTGGAGCGCCGACCATGAGCGGAAGCCGCTGCCGGAGGCGTGTTGCCATGGCTGCGGGAGACAGATGGGCGGAACGGGCCGCCCCCAACTCGATGGCCAGGGGAAGCCCATCGAACTGCTGGCAGATGAACGCGATGTCGTCGGCGTTCTCCCTGGTCAACCGGAATGGCGCAAACACCGCCTGCGCCCGGTCCACAAACAGGCGCACGGCATCGGAATCTGCCGCGCGCGCCAGTCGATCCGGGCCACCAGCCGGCGGCAACGACAGCGGGGCAACCGCCACCACGTGTTCGCCCATCAGATCCAGCCGCACCCGGCTCGTTACCAGCACCGTCAGGTCCGGACACCCGCTCAGCAGGTCACTCACCACCGTCGCCCCGGCCAGCAGGTGTTCAAAATTGTCCAGCACCAGCAGCAGGCGGCCACCCTGCAGGCTCGACAGGAGGATCTCCATCACCGGACCGTGCGGCATCGACTCCAGCCCCAGCCCCCGCAGGATGGTGACTGGCAAGAGCGCCGGATCGTTCACCTCCGCCAGTGAAATGAATCCCGCACGCCCCAGCGGTTGCATCTGGTGCGCCAGCGCCAATGCCAACCGGGTCTTGCCAATTCCGCCTGGCCCCGTCAAGGTCACCAGTCGCGTGGCAGCCTCGTTCAGGAGCGTGCCGATCGACGCGATCTCTGCCGACCGTCCAACGAGCGATGTACGAGGACTGGGCAGGGCAAGTAAACCGGTCCGCTCCAGGGCGTCGAACCCATTTTCAAGGTCCCGTTCGGCATTGGTGAGGCTCCGCAGGTCGCTCATCGGTGCCATCCAGATCCGAATCTCGCGTGCCCCCATCTTACTCCCGGCCGATCCGGGCGCGGCCCCAACGCTTCGGGGAGTCCTGCAGAACCGGTACGCGAACGGGGCGAGCATCGCGTTGATGCCCGCCCCGTTTCAGTTGGCGATGCGATTGGCGACCGGATGCCGGTCCAGGTTCGGTCAGGAAACCGGTGCCGCGGCAACCTGCTCGAAGGCCTGCAGGAACACCTCGGGCGGCTGGCCACCCGACAATCCGAGCTTGCTGTCGACCACGAAGTACGGGACGCTGCTCACGCCCGCTCCCTGCACTTCGCGCACCAGATCCTGCACCGCTTGCCGCGAGGAAGGTTCGGCCAGGGCATTCTTCACGCCCTGGACCTCGTCGGCGCTGAGACCAGCCTCGGCAGCAATTGCCAGCACCTCATCGGTGTTGCCAATGTCGCGTCCTTCCTCGAAGTAGGCCTTGTGGAAGGCGGAGACAAGAGCGGACTGCTTCGCATCGGGTGCAGCCGCAATCGCAATGTGCCCAGGCAGCGTATCGACCGCCACCGTCACCTTGTCGAAGCGGAACGGAATCCCGAGCGATGCACCCACCTGGGTCACCCGCTCGAACATCTGGTCGATCTGCTCCGGCGCCATGCCCTTGCGCTGGACGAATCGCTCGCGGAAGTTCTCCTGCGGGGCACCCTCCTCCAACGGATCGAGCTGGTAGGGCAACCACTCGATGGACACCGGTTCCTCATGACTGGCCGACCATTGCTCCAATGCAACGTCGAGATTGTGGTGACCGATGTAGCACCATGGACAGATGAGATCCTGGACGACCTGAATTTTCACGGGCTGAACTCCTTTGACGTGAGATGAGTGCTTACCATTGGTAAGATTCTACCTCATGGGGTCCAGCCCGTCTTCTCATCAGTCCCCGGCCTCGCGGCGGATCAGCGTCGCCGCGCCGCCGAACGCCAGGGCCGCCGTGACCAGCAACCCAAGCGTCGCCAGGCTCCCGTTCGACACGTGCGCTCCGGTAACCGGCAATGTATCGACCGCACTGCCATTCGCCGTCGAGCCGGTCGCTGGTCCCCCAGGACCTCCCCCAGTCGCAGGTGGCACGACTGTCGATCCGGAGGTGGCCGGTGTCTGTGTCGTAGCCATCGTCGGCCCTGCGGCCGTCGCCGTGGTGCCAGGATCTGTTGGCATTTCCGTTCCAATCGGCTCGGTCGGGTTCTCGGTGC
>CAZNQC010000099.1:0-12938 GCA_964574825.1 uncultured Sphaerobacteraceae bacterium
GGTGAATGTGAGACAGGCTCAGTCCCCGCGCGAAGCGCATCGATCGAAGATCGATCTGGGGAGGCGTCTGCAACCAGGCCGAATCAGTCGTGTGGAGGGTATCTATCGGCGAATGCTCCGGGTTCCGCGTTCCGCACCAGAGTGGTTACTCGCCGAGCGAATGATGTAGGGGTTCTCGGCTCTCGCGGCGAAGGGCAAATCACGCCATGCACGAAGCAGCGAGAGTCTGTGAACCCTCACCTGGTGGCTGCCTGACCTCACTTCGCTTTGGGAGTCTTCCGTTTCGGTTGACGATTGAGCGGATCCATCCCCGGTGCCCAGTCGACGCCATCGGGCGACGGTTCCACTTCATACCCCAGCCGCGTCAGCAATGCCCGGCCCCAGGCTGCCCGCCATCGCCGAGGGTCGACCGGCACACCCGGACCGTGCGAATCGGAGCCGGTGCCAACCAGTAACCCGCGCGACTCGGCCATCTCCCGATAGCGCTTCGTGTCGTGGTCCGAATAGGTCCGGTAGTGCCCTTCCAGACCATCGAGTGGAATCGTTCGCAGCAGACGGTCCAGTTGCTTGGCCGTCAACGCCGGTCCCAGATCGGCGCGACCCGGATGCGCCAGCACGCAAACGCCCCTGGCCTCGTGGGCAGCGGTCACAACCTCGGCCAGCGGCGTGTCGTAGGTAAAGTGGCCACCCAGGGCCACCACCAGCTCGGCAGCCTCCTTCAGCCGGGGGACGTGCCCGGCACGGATCATCGCCCGCAAAACGTGGACGGGCATCATCTTCCGACCTTCGGCCTCGGCTGGCAGCGAGGGCAAGGCCCGACCAGTCGCCTCCACCCGCCGTCGCGCATCCACCGCCAGCGCCATGAACCGCCGGTCATGCTCGGCCATGATGTCCAGAAAGTCCTGTGCCTCGGGCCGCGCATCGTTCGGCGCAATGCCATACACCAGCAGGTGCCATTGCCGCCCGTCCCAGTTCACCGTGACCTCGGTGCCGGGAATCACCGTCACTCCCCGCCGTGTGCCCAGTTCGATCGCTTCCAGCACCGAGTCCTGCGTATCGTGGTCGCAGACGGCCGCAACGTCGATCTCTCGTTCCACCAGTGCGTCGATCAGGTCACTGGGCGACCAGAATCCATCGCTGGCGTAGGTGTGCAAATGCAGGTCAACAGCGGCATCGTGGGCAAGGCGGGTAGACACGGAACGTCTGATCTCCTGGTGGGCGAATGAACTCGGCCTCATGATACGCGCTTGCGCCCCATCAACCGGAATCGGCGATACTTGCCGCTGGAATGAATTCGCTGCCAAATGCGCTGAGGAGCCACTGCATGACTGGAACGCTCGAAGCCCTCGATCCTTCGGTTGGTGACATCTTCAAGGCCTACGACATCCGGGGAATCGTCCCCGCCGAACTGAATCCGGAACTCGCCTATCGCATCGGGCGGGCCACCGGCGCCTTCCTCGGCGTGGACAACGTGGCCGTTGGCCGCGACATGCGAGTCTCCGGACCGGCCCTCGCCGCTGCCCTGATCGACGGCCTGCGCGACCAGGGCGTCACTGTCACTGACATTGGCCTCGTCTCGACCGACACCCTCTACTTCGCGGTCGGCCGGTACGGCTTCGGTGGCGGCATCATGATCACCGCCTCCCACAATCCTGCCGCCTACAACGGGTTCAAGATTTGCCGGGACGAGGCGAAGGCGCTCTCGATGGACACCGGGATCGGCGATATCCGCGACATGGTCGTCTCCGGCGACGTGCCACCGGTCGCGGAGCAGCGGGGCGACCTGCTGGAGAAGGATGTCCTCGACGCCTACAGCGAGTATGTCCTCGGCATGATCGATCCGGCGACCATCAAGCCGCTCAAGATCGCGATCGACGCTGGCAACGGCATGGCTGGTGAACTCGTGCCGCGGGTCTTTGCGAAACTCCCTTGCGAGGTCATCCCCCTTTACTTCGAGCTCGACGGCACCTTCCCCAACCACGAGGCAAATCCGATCGAGCCGGAAAACATCGCGGATCTCCAGCGCACCGTGATCGAGCAGGGCTGCGACCTGGGCGTTGCCTTCGACGGCGACGCCGACCGCATGTTCCTGATCGACGAAAAGGGCGCCTTCATCGGCGGCGACATGACTACTGCGATGGTCGCCACCCAGATGCTGCGCAACAACCCGGATTCGGCCATCGTCTACAACCTGATCTGCTCGCGCTCAGTGCCCGAGACCATTCGCGAGATGGGCGGTCGCCCCATTCGCGCCCGTGTCGGCCACTCGTTCATCAAGGCGCTCATGCGTGACGAGGATGCCATCTTCGGTGGCGAGCACTCCGGGCACTTCTACTTCCGCGACAACTGGTACGCCGACTCCGGGATGATCGCCCTGCTGACCGTCCTCCAGCTCATCTCCGATGAAGGCCAGCCCCTCTCCGAGGTCCTCGGTCCGATCGACACCCGTGTCCGCTCCGGCGAGATCAACTCCGAAGTGCCGGACGTTGCCGCAACCTTGAAGCTCGTCGAAGAGACCTATGCCGCGCAGGGTGCCGAGATCGATCATCTCGATGGTCTCACCGTCGAGTTCCCGACCTGGTGGTTCAACCTCCGGGCGTCCAACACCCAACCGCTCCTGCGCCTGAACGTTGAGGCTGACACGCCCGAGGAACTCGAACGGAAGTCCGCCGAGGCACTGACCCTGATCCGGGGCTGATGGTGAGCGCGAACCTGGCGGTACGGCCAGCGGCAACCACCGACTGTGCCGCCATCGCCCGCATCTACAACCAGGGGATCGATGCCAGGATCGCCACCTTCGAGACGCGCTATCGCTCGGTGGCGGAGATCGAGGCCTGGCTCGGCACGCGCCACCCGGTCATCGTTGTCACCCGCGACGATGAGGTGGTCGGTTTCGCGTCCACCTCCACCTACCGGCCACGCGAGTGTTACGCCGGTATCGCGGAGTATTCGGTCTACGTCGCCAACGACGCACAGGGCATCGGGGCCGGTCGCATCGCGCTGGAAGCCCTGATCGCCGCGGCAGAAGCGGCCGGATTCTGGAAGCTCGTGTCTCGGATCTTTCCGGAGAACGTCGCCAGTCTCGTGCTGGCCCGCAAGGTCGGGTTTCGCGAGGTCGGAACGTACGAGAAACACGCCCAACTCGACGGCGTCTGGAAGGATGTCGTCATCGTCGAGCGCCTGCTGGGACCAGCGACCAATGACTGAGCATCACCACCCACCTGTCGGTTGGAACGGAACCTGGCAACCGGATTCCGGTTCGGTCGCCGCCATCCAGGCCATACCGATTGGCGAGACCATCCAGGTCATGAAGCGCGCTCCGGAAGGGCATGAAGCCACGCGCTACCCCGCCGTTCGGGTGGAAACCACCGCGCCCGTCCCGTGGATCGAACTCGATGCGGTCTGGGTCGTGCCGGATGTCGTGGTCGCCGGGCTCGAGTTCGTGCCAGGCGACACGATTCGCGAGTTCTTCTCGGCCGAACATCCCTTCAACGCCTTTGCCGTTATTGCCCCCGATGGCGCACTCCGAGGCTGGTACGGCAATGTCACCTACCCGGCCACGATCGAGACGATTGACGGTCTCCAGACGCTCGTCTGGCACGATCTGTACCTGGATGTGGTGACGCTCCCGGACAGGTCAGTCTTTCGCCTCGACGACGATGAACTTGCCGAGTCAGGAATTCCCAACACTGAGCCAGCGTTCTCGGCTGCAATCGAGCGTGCACGCGAGGATCTGATCGCCACCATCCCGCTGTTGGCACCCGAGTTGAAGTGATCGATTGGCTGAAGATTTGGAGCGGGTGGCAGGAGTCGAACCTGCGTCTCGCCTGTCTGGATGACAGGTGCTCTGGCCACTGAGCTACACCCACCTGTGAACGTTCTGGGAGAACCGCTCGCAGATGATAACGCATTGATCACGTTTTGGTTTCGCTGGCATCCCCACCACGGCAGAACGCCCCAACCAGAAGCGGTCGGGGCGTTCTCGGTGCGTTCAACGGATACGAACCGGGTCAGGCGGCGGAACTGGCTTCGATTTCCTCCGTCACCATCTCTGGCTGGGGTTCAATCACCCGCTGGATGAACGGTTCGAAGCGGCCGATCTCCCGTTCTGGCAGCCACCCGGTCATGGTCGTCCCTTGCTCGTCGTAGGCGCGGGTTTCCACCCGACCCAACGTGTGGAACCGGTCAACCAGTTCCGAGCGCTCGAATGGCACCTGCAGGTGCACCTGCACGAATGCGTCCTCGATTTCGAGGATGGTTTCGATCCGGGCCAGCAGGGCATCGAGGTGCAGGCCAGCCTGTGCCGAAATCGGCACCGAATCCTGCGGCGCGCCAATCTCGGTCGCCCGTTCGGCCAGCCCATCGAGTTCGTCCGGCGTCAATCGGTCGATCTTGTTCAGGGCGAAGACCATCGGTCGGTCGTCGGCTCCCAGGTCTTCCAGCGTCGTCATCACCGTCTGGACCTGCTCGGCCGCGTTCGGATGGGTCACATCCACCACGTGACAGAGCACGGTCGCCTCGCTGATCTCTTCCAGCGTGGCCCGGAAGGCGGCGATCAACTGTGTCGGCAGGTTGTTGATGAACCCCACCGTGTCAGTCAGCAGCACTTCCCGCCCGCTCGGTAGTTGAATCCGCCGGGTGGTTGGGTCGAGCGTGGCGAAGAGTTTGTCCTCCGCCAGCACGTCGGCCCCGGTGATCTTGTTCAGCAGCGTGCTCTTGCCGGCATTGGTGTAGCCAACCAGCGAAACCACCGCAATCGGCGTTTCCTTGCGCCGGGCGCGATAGGTTTGCCGGTGGCGATGCACCTGGGCCAGTTGGTCCTTCAGGAAGGTGATTCGCTTGCCTGCTTCCCGCCGGTCGGCTTCCAGCTGAGTTTCGCCCGGTCCCCGCAGGCCGACCCCACCGCCACTCTGGCGCGAGAGGTGGGTCCACATCCGGGTCAGGCGCGGCAGGCGGTATTCCAGCTGCGCGAGTTCCACCTGGAGCCGCCCCTCGTGTGTCTGCGCCCTTCTGGCGAAAACATCGAGGATCAGGGCGGTGCGGTCGATCACCAGCACGTCCAGATCGCGTTCCAGGTTGCGTTGCTGCGTGGGAGTCAGATCGCCATCGATCATTACCAGGTCGTAGTCGAGATCGTCTCGGAGGTTCTTTACTTCCTCCAGCTTGCCCTTGCCGACGTAGGTCCCGGGGTGTGGGTGCGCCAGTTTCTGGGAGATCGAACCGACCACCTCGACATCGACTGACTCGGCAAGCCGGGCCAGTTCTTCGAGCGATTCGGTCGCATCCCACGCCTGGCCCGGTGTTTCCACCGAAACCAGCACGGCGCGTTCGATCTTGTGCGCGGTCGGAATGAACTCGGGCTTGCCGTGTCCGCGCTCGTCTTCAGACTCCCAGTCGTCCTGGTCGTCGAGTATGTCATCGACCTCGCTGGCGAGATCGTCAATTGGGTCGTGGTCAGAATGGAGGGTAGTTATGGTTGTTCCTTCCAGCGAGCGATCGCGGAGACAGTCCCACTCAATGGTTGGCCGGATACAGGGTATGCGGGTGACGTCTGCAGATGGGACAGGTTCGCGATCTGGAGGGCGCGTCCGATAGGAGCATCGGTCCAACGACACACGAATGGTGTGACGTTCCGCGCGGTAGCCGTATCCAGGTCAGCATGAAGTCCGGGGTCAACCGGTTCAGGCCGCCAGTGGAATCCAGATTCGAACGATGGTGCCCATTGCAGGGATCCTCCCGGGAACCCATCTGTCGCCTGCAGATGGGGTGGTCGCAATCGCGACGGTCGAAGGGTCGGGGAGCGTCAGCGCATCGCGGAATCGCTCACCCTTGGGTCGCTCCTCGGTCCACAGGTCGCGTGGGGCCGTGTGGGTGATCACCAGGGAAACTTCACCGGGAACGAGCGCATAGCAATCGATCCGGATCGTGTACTCCTGGTCGGCACGTTCCTCCTGGAGCGGTTCCACAGTATACACCGCCCAGGCGTGTCCCTGTTCGAGTCCGGCCTTTCTTTCATCGGGATCATCGCTACCCAGCGTGATCAACGCGTGTTCCTCGAACTCCTCAAGCATCGCCACCTCATCCAGCAGGCAATCCTGCGGGGATGCGGCCCGGTTGATCACACTCTCGATCGTGACCAGGGAACGACCCGACTGCAGCAGGTAGTACTCGCCATTCAGGAACTGGACATCGGTGATCGCCCACCCATCATCAGGCAGATTGACCTCCCAGCCATAGGCAAGACTGGCAATGACATTGTCACCGCCAGTGCGTGGCTCGGGTGTTCCGATGTTGGGGTACTTGCCGGAGGCGGCACTCTCCTGGTCGACCGGTGCCGGGAACTGGTCCTGGGAGAGTGGCGCGCAGGCAGCAGGCAGGTTCTCGACGCAGGCGGTCTGGATTGCCGTGAGGTCCAGCATGCCCTCGCGTGAAGTCATGCCGTTCTCGCTGCCCAGCCACTGCATCACCTGGACGGTTGAGCCATCGACCCGGATCGTGCGTTGGCCGGTTGCCCGAAGCGTCTCATCGTCAACCCGCACCGATTGCACCCACAGACCGGGCTCCACCTCCGTGGCAGCGCCATAGGTGGCCTCGAACTGCCAGGTTGGCGGGAATTGCACCGGTGGTGGTTCCGCCGCGAAGGCTTCCGCCTGAGCCGCCGTCTCGAACTCGGCCAGGGTGATATCGAGCAGATGATCGTAGCCGTCGTCGCCCAATTGTTGGCGGGAGACATAATAGGTTTCCATGCCATCCGGCACGTCCAGGTCATCGTCCATCTCGCCGCCATAGGGCAGAACGGTGCCGTCGAGCACGCGGTAGTGCTGGGAGTTCGGGAAATAGGGCCAGGTGATCGTCCAGCCGGCGTCCGGGCCCTGGATCAACAGGCCAGCCCGGCTCAACGCCGGGTTGCCCGCATCGGCCTCTGCCTCTGCAGCCCCCAATCGCCCACGAGTCTGGGCAGCCAGGTCAGCGACAGCTTCCGGCGTCCAATCCGTGTTCTGCTGAGTCGAGAAGCGCTGCTCTTCGAATGCGTAGGCCACGTAGATGACCGTTGAGCCCTCCACGATGATCGACTCGGTGATTTCAGGACCAGACCACGTGTCGATCCCCTTGATCTCGGTCGGTTCGTTCAGCCCGAGCAGGTCGCGGATCTCGAGGGCTGCCGCCTCAGCATCTGCCGGCGAACTGAAGCCCAGCACCAGGGTCAGCACGTAGGAGAGTCGTTCGCTGGAGGGATCTGCCCGGTCGGTGAGCAGGGCCAGTACCTGGCTGAAACCGCCGGTGTAGTTCGACTCCACATCCTCGAACGCCCTGGCCGGCATGCTGTCCCCAGCCAGCGCGTAGGCAACACCTGCCAACTCGATCCAGCCTGCCTGAACCAACTGAAAACCTGGCTCCATCACCTCACCAGGCGGGACCGGCACCCGCGCCAGGTCCACCGCCGCCTCGGCAACTGGTGTAGCCTGCTGCGCTGCCACGGGATTCCCCAGCAGCGGCAGGCACAGGAGCAGGCAAATCAGGCTGCGGATCGTTGATGTGACTGATTTCATGCGGGCGCTCCCTTGGCGGAATCCGTGGTTGGCGCGAAGAGTGTCCGGTTCAGGATCATGAGGAGGATACCGCCTCCGATCATGCCAATGCTCAACCAGTAGGCAGCTGGTAGCGGGCCGATGTAGAGCGAGTCGGTTCGCATCCGTTCGATGGCGAACCGGGCGATGCCGTAGGTCACGAGGTAGGTGGCGGCCACGTCACCCGGCCGAAGCCACATGAACCGGGGACCACGCAGCACCAGCCACGACAACAGCGCGGCATTCGCCAGATTGAAGATTGATTCGTAGAGAAAGGTGGGATGAAAGGTGCTGAACTGCTCGTACCCAGGTGGGCGCCGGTGCGGATCGATGGTGACGGCCCAGGGCAGATCGGTCGGTTTGCCAAAGGCTTCCTGGTTCGCCCAGTTTCCCCATCGTCCAATCGCCTGACCCAGCGCCGCTCCCGGTGCGATCAGGTCGAGCCAGGTCAGTGTCGGTTGCCCGGCCAACCGGCAGAGCACGAGCACCACTACGATGCCAACGATCAGCGCGCCGTGGATCGAGAGGCCGCCAGTCCGGATGTTGATCGCCGCTGCCAGATCATCCCGAAAGCGATCCCATTCCAGGATCACGTAATACGTTCGGGCCCCGATCACTGCCAGCACGATCACCCAGGGCGCAATGTCGAGCAGGAAACCAGGATCAAGCCCGCGTTTGCCAGCCAGCCAGTAGCTCAGGCCGATGGCGGCCGCAATCCCGCCCAGGATGAAGAGGGCATACCAGCGAATGTCGAGCGGGCCAAGCGAAATGGCAACGGGATCGTGGAGTTGCGGCATGCCAATCCTGGGTGCGAACGTTGGGTCGTGCCCAACCGGTCGTCGTAGGGGTCTGTTTCGTGTACCCGGTGCGGCAAGGCAGATGCGCATGGTGCGATCGGCTACGGGACTGCTTTCGCTCCGCGAGGCAAGCATGCCCCACGCGCTATCTGGGAGCAACTGCAGAATCCGGAGCAGGTTCCTGCGACTAGCGCCGGTCGGCCAGGAAAGCTTCCAGATCGGATCGCGTCGGCAATGCCGCGATCGCACCCTGACGCGTCGTGGCCAATGCCCCGGCCCCCATCGCAAATTGGATGTCGTCGTCGGTTGGCGTCAACCACGCATTGGCGACCAGCCGGGAAACCAGCGCGGCGGTGAACGCATCACCGGCCCCGGTCGGGTCGATTGCGTCGACGGCAAAGACCGGAAAATGCTCGATACCGCCGGAAGCTGGGTCGATCCGGTAGACACCCCGGCTGCCGTCGGTCAGCACCACCACCTGCGCCGGGTAATGGCGCACCGCCTCGGCCACCGTCTCGGGTGCCGCCGCATCCCAGAGGTGTGTGGTGTCGTCCAGGCTCATCTTGAGGACGGTGGCAGCCTGCAGCACCGGTTCGCAGGCTGCGAGGAGGGTGCTGGTGTCGGGCCACAGTGTTGGGCGCACATTGACATCGAACACGACCGGCACATTGGCGGCGGCGGCCAGTGCCATCGCTGCCAACACGGCCTCGCGCGATGGAGACGCCGCCAGTGCCACCGACCCGATCAGGATTGCCGCTGCATTCTGCACATCGGCCAGCGCCACGGTCTCTGTATCGAGGAGGCGATCCGCCAGGCGCACGAGGTGGAAGTGCCCATCGCCCCGGTCGTCTCGCCAGGCGTAGGCGATCGATGTCGTCTCGCCCGGAATCGTTCGGAGTGCGCGGTCGTCGATGCCTTCTTGCACCACGAGTTCCCGCAGCCGCAACCCAAATGGATCGTCGCCAACGGCCCCGGCGAATCGTACCGGTACCCCAAGTCGTGCGAGTGCTACAGCTGCGTTGAGGGGTGCCCCTCCTTCGCGAATCGCGAAGGTCTGCGCGGTGGCCAGGGTCTCGCCCGGTGGCGCGATCAGGTCGATCAGGATTTCGCCGAGGCAAACGATGGGGAAGGGGAGGGAGGTCAACTTGCCAGCGCCTGGGTCACATTGGAGACGTCACGTCGCACCTCGACCACATCGCGCACGCTTTCCAGGCGATGCATGATGCGGCTGAGCTGGTTCACGCTGTCCACTTCAACGGTCAGCAGCAGGGTCACGGTCCGGTCGTCATGGGTTTGGGTGAGGACCGAGAGGATATTCACCCGCTCGTCGGAGAGCAGGGTCGACACGTCGCGCAACAATCCCACTCGATCCAGGGCCTTCATGCGCACCGGAACCGGATGGGTTGCGTGGACTTCCGCGCCCCACGATACAGGAACCAGGCGCTCGGGATCGGGCAGGTTGGCGACGTTGACGCAGTCCTTGCGGTGGTAAACAACCCCACGACCGCGGGTGGTGTAGCCCACGATCGGATCACCGGGAACGGGACGGCAACAGTTGGCCTGAATCGTCAGCAGGTTGCCGGCTCCCATCACCTCAACCCGGGCCGGCGTGGTCGGGGCCTTGACGACGTTGCTGACCGGGAAGACATCCTTCGGCGTTTCATCGAGTTTCTGGACGATGCTCTGGGCCGAGACGCCGCCATAACCAATCGCCGCCAGGAAATCATCCAGCTTGTTGAACCGAGGGAAGCGCTCCAGCACATCCTCGAGTTTCATTTCCAGGCCAATCCGCCGCAGCTCGCGCTCGAGGATTTCCTTGCCCTGGGAGATGTTCTCGTCGCGCTCCTGGCGACGGAACCATTGCCGGATCTTCTCCCGCGCCGAGGCGGTCTTCACGTACCCGGCGTTGGCCTGCAACCAGTCGCGCCGCGGCCCGGAGACCGTCTTGGAGGTCTTGATCTTGACGACCTGACCGTTCTGGAGCTTGTAATCCAGTGGCACCATCTGGCCGTTGACGGTCGCGCCGACGCAGTGGTGACCAACCTGGGTGTGAATGCGATAGGCGAAATCGACTGGTGTCGCGCCGTTTGGCAACTCGTAGATGTCACCTGCTGGCGAGAAACAATAGACCATCTCCTGGAAGACATCGGACTTGAGCGACTCGACAAACTCCTCGGCGTCGGCCACCTCGTCGCGCCAGTCCATCAACTGCCGCAACCAGGCAATCTTCGCTTCCAGCTTCTGGTCGCCCTTGCCACCTTCCTTGTAGCGCCAGTGGGCAGCAATGCCGTATTCGGCCACCTGATGCATTTCGCGGGTTCGGATCTGGATCTCCACCGCGTGAGCGTCGGGGCCGATCACCGCCGTGTGGAGGCTCTGGTACATGCTCTCCTTCGGCGTGGCAATGTAGTCATCGATCTCGCCCGGAATCGGGTGCCACCGGCTGTGGACGATGCCCAGCACGCTGTAACACTCCGCTACCGTGTCCACGATGATCCGGATCCCGATCACGTCGTGGATTTCCTCGAAGGGGCGCGACTTGCGGTTCATCTTCCGATAAACGGAATAGATGTGCTTCTTGCGGCCACTCATCTCAGCGTGAATACCGGCGGCCGTCAGCATCTCGTCGAGTTCCGATGTGACGGTGGCGATGTACTTCTCGGAGTTCTTGACCCGTTCGGCGAGATCGCGGGTGATCCGCTCGTAGTCTTCGGGGTAGAGATATTGAAAGGCCAAGTCCTCGAGTTCGGACTTGACCTGCCAGATTCCCAGTCGATTGGCGAGCGGAGCGTAGATCTCCATGGTTTGTTGGGCGATGCGTACCTGTTTGTGGCGGGGCATCGAGCCAAGCGTCCGCATGTTGTGAAGCCGGTCGGCGAGCTTGATCAGCACTACCGAAATGTCGTCGACCATGGCGAGGAACATCTTGCGCAGGCTTTCGGCCTGCTGTTCCTTCTCCCGGGCAGCGAGTTCGCGTCCGTCACCGACCTCCCCGGCCCAGGGAATTTGGCCGAGCTTGGTAACGCCATCGACCAGGCTGGCCACGCGCTCGCCGAACTCGGCTTCGATATCGTCACGTGTGACCGGAGTGTCCTCCACCACGTCGTGGAGCAGTCCGGCCGCCAGGGTATCGGCATCGAGCTGCATTTTCGCCAGGATCGCCGTCGTCTCGATCGGGTGCACGATGTAGGGCTCACCCGATTTGCGAGCGACACCATCGTGAGCGTGGTAAGCCACCCGGAGGGCCCGGGTAACGACTTCGATATTGGAGGGTGTCAGGTTGGGGCTGAGCGCGTCATCCAATCGCTGGACCGCGTCGAGAACGGTGGGTGCGGCGTCGATGATCGGCGCCACAAGTTCCTCCGGTCCGGTGGAGGTCACCGGCCGGGAAGGGGGGGTACTGAGAAAATCGACCAGCGATACACGCGCTGGTGCGGAAGGCACTGGCATTGAAGGCATGGCTCGGGTCTCATGGGAGTGGGAGACAGATACGTTGTTTGGAGAGACCGGTAGAGAAACGAAGGAATCGTGCGCAGAGCCCAATCCTGCCACAGCATCGTTGCTGCTCTCAGTGTAGGCAGCCATCGAATCACCCGTCAACGTACACCATTCTCCGGTGAGACAAACTCGCAAATAGCAACTTCGGGAAATCCTCAGCTAAACCCCAGCATATTGTCAACACTGTACGGACGTTTCGTGCTACGCTGTGAACGTCAAACATGCGGTGGGGGACTGCATTTCGGTGGTTGGGAACGGATTGGGGAACGGGGATGAGTGGGTTTGGAGCGGGTTCGCGGGACGACTCGCCGGTTCAGGTGGTGAGAACGGTGGGGCGGCTGGCCAGCATGCTCGTGGAACTGCGCGACGAATATGTGGCCCGGCCGCGCGAGAGCACCATGGCCCAGATCGAACAGCGCCTCGACGAACTCATCGACCTGCGCGAATCCCTCCGCGCCAGCCTCGAACAGGAACGCCAGGCCAACGAGTAGCCTGACGCCTCTCCGACCACGACCAACCTCACGGCTCCGAATGTGCCTCGGACTGGCTATCCGGTTGGCTGGGCTGTGGTGCCGGGCCTCACCAGCGGAATCCCCTGGGCGCAGAGCGGACATTCCTCCGGCAGCCACGAGCTGAATTCCTTCGCCGACAGCGCGAACAGCGGCACATCGCCAAACGTGGTCTTCCCGCCGGAGCGATCGACCATCACCCCAATCGCCACCACCTCGACCGGATGCTGCCGCAGCGCCTCCAACGTTTCCCGCACTGACCCCCCGGTCGTCAGGATATCGTCCACCAGCAGCACCCGCGTGCCCGGCGCAAACGTCGTGCCCCGCCGGATCTCTCGCCCGGACGCCCCTTCGGAGGCCCGCTCGGCATAGGCGGCCATCACGCCCAGTTGCCGCGCCGTCTCGAACGCCAGGATCACCCCACCCGTCGTCGGCCCGACCACCACGTCGATCGCGAGGTCCCGCGCATAGTCCGCGAATCCCTGGCAGACCTCGACCGTGGCCGCGGGGTTCCGCAGCAGGTCGAACTTTTCCAGGTACACCTCACCGTGCCGCCCGGAGGCGTA
>CAZNQC010000100.1:0-10124 GCA_964574825.1 uncultured Sphaerobacteraceae bacterium
TCGCCGGGGCCGATGTCGTGCCGGTTGCTGGTTTACGTCGATCAGGCCTCTGGCGCGGGATACAGAATCTCATCGGAGATCGGAATCAGACCCTTCAGCACGTCGTCACCTGCTGGCGGCATGAATCCCCACAGACCACCGGAGGAGCCGCCATCGGCGGCATAGATGGCTTCCTCGCCATCGACTTCTCCGTTGTGCGCAACCCAGGCGGCGACCGACGTCGCCATCCCCTGTTCACTTTCAACGGCGGTGAGCGAGGTTACGACGAAGACGTACTGGTCCCGTTGGACCGTCACGAACTCAAGCCATGTCTCGTACTCGTCGCTGGTGGCAGTGTGGAGGCGGACCAGCCGTGCGCGCGTGCCGACGTCGGCGATGTCTCCCGAATTGACCTCCGGGGTGCCATCCTGCGCCATGGACGGGACATCGGCCTCGATCCCGGCGGTGAACTGATCGTAGGCGGTTGCGGCATTGCCGGCGTTGTCGAATTCCAGCACGATCACCGAGACCGAGACCAGACCCTTGAAGACGTCTTCAAGGTCCAGATCGGGCGTGGCGGCCAGCATCGATTCGACATCCTGGCCAAACGTGCGACTGGCGCCGGCCCGAATCCCGTCGAACTGGTCGATCGGTGGGATCGCGCTGGCCGAGGGTGTTTGGGCTGATCCGACCAGTGTGGAGCCGATCAGGGTGATACAGGCGAGCGCGAGGGCGATGACGCGTGATCGAATCATGGCGAGGGGCCTCCTGATAACGGCGTACGTACCTGTTCCAGCCTCCAGCATACACGCCAGTGACGGTTTCAGGTGGATAGTCGAGGTCAGACCAACGAGGTGCCGAAGGGCTATCTCCGGTGGTTGCCGCTGGAACCGATGCTTCGCCCTCGCCGTTTGCCTCGCGAACGCATATTACGGAGTGTTGCTGGCTCAGGATTCCAGCGGAATCCAGCCCATCGCCCCGTAGAAGTGACCGCCCTCCTGCACGTGCCGGACCACCGCGCGTTCCAGGGTTGTCCGCTGGGGCAACCGATCGAGCGGCACATCCGGTGCCCGGAACACGAACTCCAGCGTATCGCGGTCTTCGGGCTGGTCCGCCGTGTAGGCGATATCGAACCGCTGCTGGAACTGGACGATGTTGGACCCTTCCGGCAGGAAGCTGGCCAATTGCCGATCCATCAGCCACGACCGGCAGACCGCCAACCGGTACGTTTCTTCCGGGTAGTGTGTGGCGAAGAACTCCTGCGCCAGGGCGAAGGACTCGTCGCAGGCGGTTGGCGACATTGGGCCCATCAGCGATGGGATGTGCACGGCCAGGCACGGTTCGCGATGCTGGTAGTCGAATCCCTGCGCCTGGAGGCCGCGGGAGGTGGTTCCGCCCAGCGTGGCTCGTTCGAACTGGAGCCGTCCCAACTGGTAGATCATCCCGCGGGCGTGCAGCCACAACCAGTTGGGATATTCCAACCCGGGAACTCCCCGTCGC
The DNA here is from genome assembly GCA_964574825.1 of uncultured Sphaerobacteraceae bacterium. GTDB lineage: Bacteria > Chloroflexota > Chloroflexia > Thermomicrobiales > UBA6265 > JACCYX01. The sequence continues at coordinate 1,480 of CAZNQC010000100.1, forward strand.
ATCTCGTGAATGCGAACGTGGCGCCCAAGGTCGGCCATCGTGGCCTGGGAGATCTCCGCCGGGATTCTACGTCGCTTGTGCAGGTCCAGCGTCAGCGGCAGGAACGTGCCGTAGACGACGGCGAAGAACCACCGGTTCATTGCGCTCGGCAGGCTCGTCAAGCGGGGAATCTCGGGCGCCGGGTCCCAGCGATCCAGGCCCGACCACAGGTACTGGATCGAACGGTCGAACAGCCACATCAGGTCCGGATCGGCCTGAATCTGCGGTGCCACCGCCACGATGTCGGGGAGGACAGATGCTGGCACGTCGCACCAGGCCAGCCGGTCAGCCAGCTCGGTCGCGTCAGGAATCTCGTAGGCAACGGTCGCTGGTCCCAGGTTGGTCAGGTAGTCGAGCCAGGGGCGAGCCTTGTCGTCGGCACGGAGGGGATCGAGGAGACCCGGGTCAGTAGGCATGAGGAGTTGGCTCCGGATAGGTCACGAAGGCGGATACACGGATAGGCCCGGGGACAAGGGTGTTCTGTGCGATGTCGTGGACAGGACCGCAGGGAGGACCAGACCGGCACGTTGGAATCATTGCCGGTGTCTGGTCTCTTCCTGCGTGGTGCCTGGCGTCAGTCGGCGGCGATTGGCTGCTCTGGAGGATCGGTGGTCGGTTCGGCGAGTGTCCGCTTCGGTGACCAGCTCCCACGCGGGTCGATCCGGTTGGCCAGCACCTCGGCGATGTGACGCGTTCCCCGGCCGGTGAAGTGCTCGATCTGCTGGCGGCAGGAAACACCGGCCACGCTGAGTTGCACGTCCATTGCCGTGTTTTCGATGGACGGGAAGAGCCGTTCCTCACCCACCTTCTTCGAGATCTCGTAGTGTTCCTGTTCGTAACCGAACGACCCCGCCATGCCACAGCACCCGGCGCCGCTCTCGGTTGGCCGGCAGCCTGCCGCGCGCAGGATTTCCATCGATGGGCCGATCCCAATCAGCGCCTTCTGGTGGCAATGGCCGTGGAAGAAGACTTCCGGTCCGGTGTTCGACTTCCAGGTGATGCCCAGGTCGCCATCGCGTTCGAGCCGGGCCAGGAACTCGTCGATCATGAACGACTGTTGGGCCAGGATCTCCACGTCTGGATCGTCGGGCAGCAGATCCCGATATTCGTCGCGCAGGGTCAGGATGCAGCTCGGTTCGGTGCCGATGACGGGAATGCCCTGTTTCGCATACGGGGCCAGCACCTGCACGTTGCGCCGGGCCGACTTCCGGGCCGCGTCAACCAACCCCTTCGAGAGCATGGGCCGACCGCAGCAGGCGCGCCGCTCTTCGACGATGACCTCGTACCCGGCGGCTTCCAGCAGCTTCACCGCCGCCAGGCCGATCCGCGGGTAGTTGTAGGTGGCAAACGTGTCGTGGAAATAGACCACCTTGCCCCGTGTCACGTTCGGCACCGGGGTGTGCTTGCGATAGCGGTGCCAGCGGCGGACGAAGGTGTTGGAGACGAAGGGGGAGAGTTTTCGTTCCCGCGCGATGCCCAGCATCCGCATGCCGGGCTTGGCCAGCGGGGTGTTCATCGCCAGGTTGGCCAACGGTGCCACCGGTGAGGCGATCCGCGAAAGGGTGTGAATGTGGCCCATCAGCCGAGCGCGGAGGGGTGTGCCGTGTTTCTCGTGGTACTGGTAGAGGAACTCGGTCTTGATCTTCGCCATGTCCACACTGGAGGGACATTCGGTCTTGCAGGCCTTGCAGGAGAGGCAGAGATCGAGTGTGTCGTAGGTCTTCTTGCTGGCGAAGTCGGCCGGGGTCAGCACATTGCCGGCCAGGGCGTTGCGGAGCGCGTTGGCCCGGCCCCGGGTCGAGTCGTTCTCGTCCTTCGTCGCCATGAACGACGGGCACATCGTGCCGGCCTTCAGCTTCCGGCAGACCGCCGCTCCGTTGCACATCTCGATCGCGCCGATCAGGCCACCTTCCTGCTCGAACGAGAGGTTGGTCTTGATCTGGACTGGTTTGTAGGCCGGGCCGTAGCGCAGGTGCTCGGTCATCGAGGGCGCGTTGACCACCTTGCCCGGGTTCATCAGACCGTCCGGGTCGAAGACACCCTTGAATTCCTGCATGGCGGCGTAGAGTTCGGGGCCGAAGATGACTTCGTTCAGTTCCGAGCGCTGCAGGCCGTCGCCATGCTCGCCACTCATGACGCCCCCGAAGCGGCGGGCGATCTCGGCGGCGGCGTGCGCCATCTCGACCATCGCTTCGACACCGGAGAGCGTCTTGAGGTTGATCAATGGGCGGATATGCAGGCACCCGGCCGAGGCATGCGCGTAATAGGCGGCCGTCGTGCCATGTTTCTCGACCAGTTGCTGCACGGTGGCGACGAATTCCGGCAGATGCTCCACTGGCACCGAGACGTCTTCGATGACGGGGATGGGCTTGGCGTCGCCGCGCACGCTCATCAGCAACCCGAGTCCGGCCTTGCGCACCGACCAGACATTCGCCTGGCGCTTCGGGTCCAGCAGCACCTGCGGGTCGGTCGAGAGGCGGACGCGCCGGCTGCGCAGCAGTGCGATCAACTCGTCGCATTTATGTTGCAGCTCGGCCTCGCTGGTGCCGTAGTACTCCACGGCGAGGATGCCGGCCGGGCTGCCGTGAATGAACGAAATCTGCGTTGAGTAGAGTGGCTGCTCGCGGGTCAGTTCGATCAGCATCCGGTCCATCAGCTCAATCGCCGATGGGTCGGTTTCAAGAATGGTGTTGGCAGCCTCCATCGCTTCGACCAGGTCCTCGAATTGCAGGAGGACCAGACCGGTTTTCGGGGGGATGTCGACCAGGCCGATGGTGGCGCTCAGGGTGGTCGCCAGGGTGCCTTCACTCGACGCCAGGAGTTTGGCCGGGTTGAACAGGTCGTCCGGGGCGAGGAATTCGTTCAATGAGTAGCCGGTCGCTCGTCGCCAGTGAGGCGGGAAGTCCCGGGCGATCAGGTCGTGGTGTTTGGTGCGGAAGGCCAGCAGTTGCCGCAGCAGGCGACCCAGGGCATCGTCGGTGCCGGAACGTCGTTCGAAATCGGCGATCGTGCCGGGACCCAGGTCGACCACGCCGCCATTCGCCAGTTGCACCCGGGCCGCGCGCACGTGGTTCGAAGTCATGCCATACAGGATGGAGTGCGCCCCGGCCGAGTTGTTGCCGATCACCCCGCCGATGGTGGCGCGGTTCGACGAGGAAGGGTCGGGGCCGAACATCAGGCCGTGGGCCTTCACCTGCCGGTTCAGCATGTCGAGGTTGATGCCTGGTTCGACGGTGATTGCCTTGTCTTCCGGCTCGAACGCCAGCACCTTGTTCAGGTACTTCGACATGTCGATCACGAGCGCCGCCCCAACCGTTTGGCCAGCCAGCGATGATCCTCCCCCCCGGGGCAGAATCGGCACCTGATGACTGGCGGCCAGGTCCACCGTGGCGATCACATCCTCGGTCGACCGTGGAATCACCACTCCGATCGGATCGATCTGGTAGTTCGAGGCGTCAGTTGAATAGAGCATGCGCGAGACGTCATCGAAACGCACTTCGCCCTGAATCCGGGCCGCGAGCTCGGCTTCCAGCACCGAGGCGGTTTCGAAAGCGGCACGGTGCTCGCGCTGCTCGGCCGACCAGGGACCACCAGGAATGGATGGATTGGACAACGTGGTTGGCCGTGGACTGGTAGACATGGGCCGCAAGCTCCTTGGTGGGGTGGCGCAGGCCGGGAAGGTGTGGGCGCGCTATGTGTTGAAGACGACCGTCCCTGACAGGGCCTGAGTGTAGCAAACGGTCGCCGTTCTGCGGATGCCTGTTGGCGACAATCGGGCAGGAAGACATGGCGTGGCGGGGTAGAATCCGGAGAGTGAATGTGGACCTGAGGGAACGATGGGAACCCGCTGATGGAAGTCTTCTGGATTGTGGTCGTCGTCGTGCTGCTGGCAGCCCTGGTGGGGTACGTCCTCTACCTCTATATGAAGGAGGCCGGACCAGGCAGCGCAGTGCTGTGGGCCGCCGGGAGCCGGTTGCTTCGCGCCGCTCCCGCCGCCTCCCGCTCATCATCGGCTGCTCAGCAGGCGGTGCCGGCCGCCCAGCCTGTTGATGACGTGGAGATGATCGAGGCGGTGGCCACCCCGCGGCCCCTGACGGCCGGACAGGAGCGAACGCTGGTGGTGGACGAATCTGCGGTTCGTGAACTGAAGGAAGAGTTCCAGCGCGAGTTGCGATCGGCGGTAGGGCGCTCCCGCGAGTTCGATGCGCGCCTCACCCGCATCGAGCAGACATCTGGCGAGATCGACATCACCCGCGAATTGGACGGAGTGAAGGAGTCGCACCGGGTTGAGATCGAGCGGCTCCAGGTCACCATGGAGACGATGCGCAAGACCTCGGGCGCCCATGGCGAGCGGCAGGGACAGGCCCTGGCCGATCTGTATGGCCACCTGGCCCGGGTCGAATCGGCGCTGGCGGCGGTGATCAATCCGATGCTGTTGCCGGGCGAGGCGCTGACGATGCCAGCCGACCTCCCGGCCGAAGCGATGGTCTGGGCCAACTGGGGCGATGTTGGTGAACGGGCCTACGCCTTTGGCAATGTCTTCAACGAAAACCGACTCCTGTTGGATGCCGACACGGGCAACGAAATTGCGGCCTTCATCTCCACGTTACGCCAGGGACTCACCGGTCGGGTCTACCCGGCGGTGCGGAGTGGCAACCCCACGGCAGACCAGCTGGCCCAGCTGCGCGATGGGCTCCAGACCATCGTCGATGCCCTGCCAACCGTCCGCCGCCAACTCGAAGACGCCTACCGCGACGGACGCTGACGAACGCTTGCTGTCTGTTACCGCAGAGGATCGTTACCAGGTTGCCAGTATTGGGGCCGATTGTGAGGGACGAGTTTGGATCGTGCCATGTGGCGGTCCAAACTCGTCGACTCAGTAGTCACGGTATTCACCGTGTATACTGTGGCGGAGACATCATGCCGTAGGAACGGAGTCACTCATGATCCACGCCAAGATTCGTGAACAGGGCAACAGCTACGTCGTTACCATCCCCCGTGAAGCGATGGAACAATACGACCTGCACAAGGGAGACAGCATCGCTTTCACGCCCATTCGATCCGAACAGCGCTTTGTGTTGCGCGAGGAAGTCCAGCGTGCGCTGGATGAGGTAATCGAGAACGATCAGGATGCTCTCCGCTATCTTGCCCAGTAGCGGGGACAGATGTGTTCATGTCTGAAGTTTTGTACCTGACTGTTCCGGAAGTCATCGAGATTCACGCGCAGATCATGGAGAGTATGGGAGAGCGGCCGACGTTGCTGCGATCCCCTGAATTGCTCGAGTCGGCGGTGATGAAGCCCCAGGCGGCTGCCTACTATGCCGGGGCCGACCTCGCATCCCAGACTGCAGTGCTGGCAGTGGGAATCTCGCAGAATCAGCCGTTTCTGGATGGCAACAAGCGAACGGCCTATGCTGCTCTCAAGGTGTTTCTGGCGATGAACGGCGAGCGACTTGCCTCCCCCAATCTCGACGTGGCCGAGCAATTGGTGAGCGTCGCCGAACGCGATCACTCGCTGGAGGATGCTACGGAAGCCTTTGCGGACTGGATACGGAGTCGGCTCGCGCACCATTTGTAGATGGGTGGTGGGACTCGCGACTGGCAATACGACACAACACCCCACGTCAATGACGCAGGGAAACCATTCGTGCTGTCTTGCGTTGTGGAAAGAGAATCCTGGAAAGGGGTTCCAGGGAGCGGTTACAGGGGGATGGAGCCCCGTAACCACCCCTGGGGGCCTCAGAAAAGGGAAGGCTGAGGTGTACGTACTGTAGCAGCGCTTCCTGCATTGTGTCAACAGGTCACAGTACACTTCGTTCCCGGCGGTGCCGGAGACGGCGCCATTCCAGTCAATCGACCATCGATCACGAACGCCCCTTCTGCCCGATGCCCCGGGTGGCAAGACACCGCGTGGACCGCGGGGACAGGGACACTATGCTGCCGATCATCCGACGAACCTGGCTGGTGACGCTCCTCGCCATCGCCTGCGGGCTGTGGGCGCCCACCATGACCTTGGCGCAGGATTCCCTGCCGGCGCCGGATGTCACTGCGACTGCCGTCTATGCGTTCGATCCGGCAACTGGTGAGGAAATCATGGCGCTCAATGCCGACGAGCACCTCGCCATCGGCTCCGTCACCAAGATCGCCACGGCGCTGGTCACCGTGCAGCACCTGGATGTCGACCAGCACGTCGTCATCCTTGGTGACGATATGGTGGCGGATGGCTATTCCGCCATGGGGTTACAGCCAGGAGATACCCTCACCGTTGAGCACCTGCTGACCGGTCTGATGGTCGAGTCGGGTGGGGACGCCGCCAACGCCCTGGCGCGCACCGTCGGCGAAGAGCTCTGCGCCTGCGACGATGTCGCCGCGGCCCACGCTGCGTTCGTGGAGGCGATGAACGCGTTCGCGGCCGAAAATGGTTTGGCCGATACCCGGTTCGCCAATCCGGATGGCGCCGACGATCCCAATGCCTGGTCCTCGGCGCGGGATGTGGCAACCATGTTCGCCATCCTGATCGAGGATCCGCTGCTGGCAGAGCTGGGGTCGATGCCCTCGTATTCGCTCACCAGCATCGGGCCGGAGCAAACGCTCTACGAAGGGCCGTCCACCAACCAGCTTGTGGGGCAATACAACATCACCAGTGCCAAGACCGGCTCGGAGACCAATGCTGGTGGCTGCATCGTGTTTGCCCGCACCACCCCGGACGGCGCGACGACCGAAGTGGTGGCCGTGCTCGGCGCCGACCTGGAGTACGACGAGACCTGGACCCCGCTGGTGGACACCCGCTGGGACGATTCGGTGGCCGTGATGGAGGCGATCGATGCCAGTTGGACACCCGGCCAGTTCGTCGTGGCCGAACCGACCACCGCTCCAGTCGCATTCCAGGATCAATCGGCATCGAATGACGAAAGCGCCGATGCCGATGTCCCGGCGCTCGATTCCGATCCTGCAGAGGGCACGGAGGCGGCGCCCGTCTACAACGACATGCCGGACGTGCTGGACAGCGCGAATGCCGATCGGGGCGCGTTGGCCCCGGTGGCAGTTGGCACGGTGGCGGTGGGAGTGCTGGCCCTGGCCGCGATCGTCTCCTGGGTGCGACCGGCTGCCCCGCGTGGTGGCTGACCAGGTGCGCTGAGCCAGCAATTGGGCAGGACGCACTCCCGGTTTGGGCAGGAGATGCGTCTCATGTTCGGCGTACGGTCGGGCATGGCGTGCTACGATTCACGGACAGAGAGCCGCAGGTCGTCCGAAACCCGGTTGGAGGGGATTTGGGCGTTGGATACGAAGCGTGTGCATCCGGTTCGTATGCCGCAACCTGTCGGCCAGCCGAACCCAGCACCCATGGAGGAAGCCCACGCATGTCCGACACCGCGACCAGCGCAACCATCGAGCGGCCGAAGCCCAACGGACTGGAAGGGGTCGTCGCGGCGTCCACCGAACTGAGCCACGTCTTCGGGGAAGAAGGAAAACTCGTCTACCGCGGCTACGACATTCACGAACTGGCCGGCAAGGCCTCGTTCGAGGAGGTCGCGCACCTGCTCTGGGTGGGGCACCTGCCGAACCAGGATGAGCTCGACGCCCTGAACGTGAAGTTCGGCGAAAACCGCGTGCTGCCCGATGCGGTGGTGGCCGGCATTCAGGAGCTCCCCCGCGAAGCGAACCCGATGGACGCGCTGCGCACCGGCGTTTCGATGCTGGGTGCCAACGATCCCTCCAAGTTCGATGATGAGCCAGACCTGGACGAAGCGATTGCGCTGGCCGCCCGGTTCCCGGCAATTCTGGCGACCTTCTTCCGCCACCGGGAAGGCAAGGATCCGATTCAGGGTCGTGCCGACCTCAACACCGCCCAGAACTACCTCTACCAGCTGTTCGGTACCGAGCCGGACGAGAAGCACTGGAAACCGCTCGAGGTCTATCTGGTGCTGCTGGCCGATCACGGCCTCAACGCTTCGACCTTTACCGCGCGGGTGATCGCTTCGACCGATTCCGACCTGGCCTCGTCCCTGACCGGCGCGGTCGGTGCCTTGAAGGGGCCCGCCCACGGCGGGGCTCCGGCCAAGGTGCTGGACATGCTGAACGACATCGGCTCGGTCGACAACGTGGAGCCCTGGCTGACCTCCGCGTTTGACCGGGGTGAGCGATTGATGGGCTTCGGGCACCGCGTCTACAAGGCCGAGGATCCGCGCGCCGAGATTCTGCGCGGCATGGCCGAGACGGCCTCGACGCCGGAGTTCTTCGCGCTCTCCAAGGAAACCGAGGATGCTGCCCTGCGGATGCTGGACGAGCGGAAGCCGGGCCGGCGGCTCTACACCAACGTCGAGTTCTATTCGGCGGCGGTGCTGGCGGCGGTTGGTCTTCCGGGTGACATGTTCCCGCCGACATTCGCCGTGGCGCGTTCGGTCGGCTGGTCGGCCCACGTGCTGGAGCAGGTTTCCAACAACCGGCTCATCCGCCCGCAGAGCGAGTACGTCGGTCCGGTAGGATTGACCTTCAAGCCGATCGACGAGCGGTAAGAACGAGAAAATAGAGAGTAGAAAATAGGAAATAGAGGGTGCTGCAACGCAGAGCTGGTTGTTCATGACCAGCCCTGCGTTGTGCGTTCG
>CAZNQC010000100.1:10224-12893 GCA_964574825.1 uncultured Sphaerobacteraceae bacterium
GCTGGTTGTTCATGACCAGCCCTGCGTTGTGCGTTCGCCGGGATCGCTACCCGGCGTTGTTGGCGTTGATGTCCCGGATTACCAGGTTGCCGGTCTCGGCCTCGAGGACGAATTCGGCGTTGTTCCAGAGGAACTTGCCTCTGAAGGCGTCGTAAGCCGGATTCTCGAATTGCTCCTGGGTGAGGTAGCCGGGAACGCCCGCGATTTCGCCATCCAGCGATTGCCAATAGACCGGGATGCGGAGCGGCCCATAGGGAGCGTTGACCACCAGCGAATCCCAGCCGCTGGTCACCAGCATCGGCACCAGCGTGTCATCGGCGAGCTGGAGATTGCTGAGCGGTGTTTCGGCATTGGCGTCTGCGGCCAGTGTTTCCAGATCAGCCCGGATGGTTTCGAACGACACGAGCGGCCCATACATCCGGAGAATGGATTGCCTGAGGTACTGACTGGATTCAAAGGTCCAGGCTCGGAAGAGATCGCCAGCCCGGTGACAGGCCACCCAATGGCGGAAGACTTCGTCTGCCTGGGCAATCAGGTCTGGTGTGGCGGATTCGATGGGACCGCCTTCCGGTCCATTCCATTTGACCGAGTCCGGGGTCGGGGACGCCTCGGGAGTGCCCAGAATCGGGGCCTGCATCGTGTATCCCTGGAGCGCCGCCATCACCTCATCCACGGTCATCGGCTCGACGGTGCATTCGCTGGCATCGGGAATCTCGGCGATTTCGAAGCGTTGTTCCTCTCCCTGCGCGGCAAACGAGAGATAGGCGAGTGGGACCGGTTCATCTGGCCCACCACCAGGCAGGATGCCGTTGAGCGATCCCGCGAACCAGGCGCTGGCGACCAGCACCATCGCGGTCACCGCTCCAAGGCTCGCTTTCCACCAGCGATGATGAGTAGGCAGCGCCAGCGGAATTGGGGACCGGCTACCAGTTCCTCGATACGTATGTTGCGGGGCAGACGGTGATGCGAGTGTGCCGGTGGCAGACATAGTGTCCTCCCAGGATGAATGGCGACGGTGGGAACGGGCGACCTCCTCGTTCTGCCGCGCCAGGTGATCGAGCCGGCGGGCGGTGGCGAGCAGGGCATCGAAATCGGCGTCGGTGTCCGGAGCGGCAGGTGGTACCTGTCCTGTCGCGCGGGCATCGAGCCAGTCGTTGAGCGGATCGGTCAGGGGATCGGGCTGGAATGTCATCGTGGAACCTCCCCATCGGTGGCAGGGCCGAGCAGTTCGCGCAGCAGGCGGTAGGCCCGCACCTGCAGCGACTTGGTGGCAGACATGGACTGGTTGAGAGCGGTGGCGATTTCCGGCATGGTCAGCCCGGCGAGCCGCAGTTCGATCACGGCGCGCTGCCGGTCGGGCAGGGCCGCAAGCACCTGGTGCAGCCGGTCGGACTCCGTCGTCGCAATCGCCTGCGACTCAGGACCCGGAGATGGATCGACCAGCACCCGGTCCTCGATCGATGTCTGTGGCCGTTTCCGCCGGTGGATATCGACCAGGACCCGACGGGCGATGGTGAAGAGCCAGGCCCGCACGGTCGAGCCGGTGTCGCTGGTGCGCGGCTCGAACCGGGGCAATGCCTCCAGCGCTCGCGTGAAAACCAGCGAGGTGGCATCAGCCGCGTCCTCGGCGTGGTTCAACCGCCGGTAGCAGAAGAAGTAGATCGGATCGGCGTAGCGGTCGTAGAGCGGGCCGAAGGCGTGCGGATCGGTGCGGGCCAGCGCGATGATCCGGAGGTCATCGGCCGCCCGGGAAGCGTCGGCCAGCGTCTCTGGTTCGGGCGTGGCCAGTTGCATCCTCCCCTCCCGCGTGCGTCGATCGGTGCCGGGAACGTCCTGGCATGATCATCTCAAACGCAGCAGATGGGAAATGGGTGCACGGTGGGAGAAGGTTGCGCTGAAAAATGGGTTCACAGACTCCCGCTGGTTTGCGCATGCTGAGTATGTGCTGATTCGCGGGAGCCGAGAACCCCTACATCAAGGGTGGTCGAGGATTGCGAAATGTAGGGGCGCTCGGCCTGGCGCCGGGCGGACTGTCTCGCCCACGACCACTCGCGCCAGGTCTGTGCGCCCTCATGTCGCGAGTGCTATCGGCAAGCTAACTGGGCGGCAGTGATCGATTCATGGGTCACCGGCGTGGCCAGCTGATTCCCTTCCCCATCAACGAGCACCCATTCGCCGATACAGAACGGGTGGTATTCATCGATGAACAGTTGCCCGTCCTGTTCCACGAACGAAACCCAGAGGAGTCGTCCATCCCGGACTGGATCGTCGCGGCTTGTGCCGTCTCGGAATGTCTCTGTCGAGACCGACCCGATCACCACGCCGTAGCGACCATCGATCAACTCCTGGACGTCCTCCGGCCAGAAGACCACGACGAACTCACCCGCGTTACTGGCACCTTCGTCCGGGAAGACGTAGGTGGCGAGGGGACTATTCAGCGGAATAACGACCTCCTGTACAAGGCGATCCGAGTTTGTGCCTGACGTAGTGCCGACGTCCGAACCACCGGGGGGGGCCCAGTTTCCGAGCAACACGTCGGAGTCCTCGGCAGGCTGCATGTTCCCCGAGAGATAGGTCCGGATCTCGGGTGAGTCAAACGGATTTGCCGAGAAACAGGCGTAGAAGCCAAGATACGTCTCCAGTGCTGCTTCCCCTATCTCCCGGGGGGC
>CAZNQC010000101.1:0-12852 GCA_964574825.1 uncultured Sphaerobacteraceae bacterium
TCTACTTTCTATTTCCTATTTTCTTCGTCCTCACCTCAGCACCCTTCCGCGGTAAATCGCGGTAATTCCGCGCTAAATAGGGCCGACAAAGCCCATGGAATCAACGATTCCTGAATTAGTGAATTAAAGAATTACCGCGGACGTGTTTCACCAGCTCCGCCGATATCACGCCGGTCGAGGACCGCGAGTGAGATCACCAGCGACGATGCGGGTGGTAGCCCCATTGGACAGCGTCAGACACAGGGCGCCGTCGGGATCGAGCCCTGTGAGCGTACCTGTCTGGGTGCGGTCACCGTCCTGCACCGAAACCTCCTCACCAAGAAACGCCAGCCGGGGCAGAACGAGGGTCGCGAGATGGTCGGTGGTCCGGTCGTCGGCGAGTTCCAGGGCTCGGCTCAGATTGGCGAAGAACACCGGCAAAACGGCATCGAGCTTCGGAGCATGGCCCGTGACCAGAGCGAGACTCGTGCCGGTGGACGGGAGATCGGCCGCCGTGGACGAGATATTCAGGCCGATGCCAGTGATCTGCCGCGGCCCGTCTGGAAGATACATGCTCATCGTCAAAATGCCCGTGATCTTCTTCCCGTCAACGAGGACGTCGTTCGGCCACTTGATCGTCGCCGGACGGTCGGTGAACGCTTCGACCGTTGCGGCCACCGCCCACCCCCAGAAAAGTGAGAGCACCCCGAGTTCAGCGGGAGGGCGGGTACTAGCGGTTATGAACGAGCAAAGGATTGCGGACCAGGGTGGTGTTTCCGCCCAGGTCCGATTGGCCCGTCCTCGACCGGCCGATTGATACCCGGCCAGAACGGCCGTTCCGGGAGCGGCCCCATGAGCCAGCAAGGTCCGGGCCACATCCATCGTGCTGGTCACGGTGTCGACTCGGAGGAGAGGGCGTCCGATCATGGCTGCGCCACGAACCGGGATGACGCAGGGTCATCTCCTACGGGTGTCCTCTGTCGTCGGGGGCAACACGAGGTTGCCCCGGTTGTGCAACATGATCCCTGTGTCATCACTCGTCGGTGCCGTTGGGTTGGTCGGCGGATTCCGAGTCGTCCCGGTCGTCGCGGCGCCAGCGAGACGTGCGTTCAGCCGGCTTCTCTTCCACGTCCACTGGCGGGAGCTTGGTGATACGGAGACGACGGATCCGGTGCCGTTCGACAGCGAGAATCTCGACCCGAACACCCTCGGCTTCGAAGGCATCGCCCTGAATTGGGAGGCGACCGAGGTGCTTGTGGACAAACCCGCCGAGCGTGCCGAAATCGTCGTCTTCCTCGAACTGGATGTGGAGTGCATCCTCGACATCCTCGATCGGCAGCCGGCCATCGGCCACCAGCACGTCCGGCGAGGGCTGGTCGGAGAGCCAGTCATCGGCGTCGTACTCGTCCTGGATCTCGCCGACGATCTCCTCCAGCACGTCTTCAATCGTGACCAACCCCGCAGTGCCGCCATACTCATCGGCCACGATGGCGAGGTGCACGCGGGACCGGCGCATCTCGGCAAAGAGGGTGTTGAGCCGCTTCGACTCGGGCACCACGTAGGCCGGCCGGATCAGGTCGAAGAACGGAATCCGGTTGTTTCCGATCACGTAGGGCAGCAGGTCCTTGGCGTAGAGGATGCCAATGATGCGGTCGATCGACTCCTGGTACACGGGAATGCGGGAATGGCCCGCCTTGACGATGACATCGATCAGTTCCCGCGGGTTGACGGTCCGGTCGACCGCCACGATGTCCAGCCGAGGAACCATGATGTCCCGCACCGTCATCTCCTCGAGGCTGAGGATGCCGTCGATCATCTCCCGCTCGTCGGGGCCGATGATGCCATCGTCCCGCTCGGGGTGACGGGGCAGGATCTCCTCTTCCAAACCGTAGGACTCGGGCTCATCCTGGCCGGGCGGGAGTATGGCTGTGAACAACTGCGCGCAGCGATCGACCACGAATTCGAGCGGGCTGAGCACGAGGCTCCCGATCCGGCCGATGCGCAGGGTGCGCTGCAGGAGCGACTCGGAGTTGATGCCAGCCACAGCCCGGGGGAGCCCCAGGCCGAAGATGATGTAGAAGAGAGCGACGATCGCCATCGCCAGCCACTCGTTGACGATTTCCATCAACTGGGCCGTGGCGAGAATGGCCATCAGCACCTGGAGCAACAGCATCGACGCCACAATCACCCGGCGGGGATCAATGGTCGACTGAACGGTGCGACTGCCCTTTGCCTCCTTGCCCTCCTCGGTGGTCCACGCCTGGCGAATACGGTAGGCGCTGGTCATGCCAACGACCGCCTGGACCATGGAGGCCAGAGCGAGCACCAGCAGGGCAACGATGGCGACGATCAGATGGGTGGACACAGGGGGTTCCGCTCCGGGAGGCTACGTAAACAGGGCCGAAACGCTCAGCCCCTTGTGCGTGCGCATGATGGCCTCGGCGACCAGTGGTGCGATGGAGACGATTTCAACCCGCGCGGTAGCCTGCGGTGACTGCGGAATCGTATCGGTGACGAAGATGCGGTCGATGTTCGAGGCGTTGATCTGGTCGATGGCGTCACCGGCGAAGATGCCATGGGTGGCCGCCACATGCACCTCCTTCGCACCGCGCTCCTGCAGCATGCGGGCCGCCTGAACGAGCGTGCCACCGGTGGAGACCATGTCGTCCACGATCACGGCCACCTTGCCCGCGACATCACCGACCATGTCGAGCGTTTCGGTTGCATCGGGCTGGGGATGCTGTTTGGAGATGATGGCGAGCGATCCTTCCACCCGAATCCGGAAATCCTGGGCCCGGGCAACGCCGCCAGCATCCGGGGAGACCACGACGACCTCGTCATCGATGGCGCGGCGGAAGGCACGCGCCAGCAGCGGTGTGGCCCGCAGGTGATCGACCGGAATGTCAAAAAAGCCTTCAATCGCGGCAGAGTGGAGATCGACCGCCAGCACGCGATTGGCTCCGGAGGTCGTCAGGATATCGGCGACGAGCTTGGCCGAAATTGGCTCCCGGCCGGAGGTCTTCTTCTCCTGCTTGGCGTAGCCATAGTAGGGAATCACGGCGGTGACCCGGGCAGCCGACGCCCGCTTGAGGGCGTCCAGCATCAGCAGGAGTTCCATCACATGATGGTCGACCGGGTCGCTGGTCGGCTGGACGATGAAGACATCGGAGCCGCGCACATTCTCCTCGATCTTGACGCGCGTTTCGCCGTTCTTCCAAAGGCCGACTTCGGCGCGGCCGAGTCCGACTTCCAGTTCGCTGGCGATCGCCGCCGCCAACTGCGGGTGGGCCGTGCCGGAAAAGATCTGGAGCTTGCCGTCCATGTCCCTGATTACTCCTCGGTTCGATCGTGGTGGTCCCGGCGGACGAGCGGACGAGCAGGCACACCCACCACCGTCGTTCCGGCTGGCACATCACGGTTGACCACCGCGCCAGCCCCGGTGCGGGCGCCATCGTCGACGGTGACCGGGGCAATCAGCACGGAATCGCTGCCGATGAAGACATTGTCGCCGATGGTGGTCGGATGTTTGTGGGTTCCATCGTAATTGGCCGAAATGGTGCCAGCCCCGATGTTGGTGTGGACACCGATTGTGGCGTCACCGAGGTAGGAGAAGTGGGCGACGTGGGAGCCATCGCCGACGACCGTGTTCTTCATTTCGGCGGCGGTGCCGACATGGACATTGGGTCCAACCTGAGTGTTGCCGCGCAGGTGGGCGTACGGTCCAACGCGAGTGCCAGGGCCAACGGAGGAGTCCGTCACCGTCGAGGAGCGGAGTTCCACACCATCGGCGATGGTGGCATTGTGGAGCACGGCGTGCGGGCCAATCCGGCAACCACTGCCGATGGTGGTGGTGCCGGTGATGACCGAGCCAGGGAGGATCGTGGTGTCCGGGCCGATCTGCACCATTTCGTCAATGACGATCGTGTCCGGCGCGGTCAGGGTGACGCCTTCGCACATCAGCCGGGACCGGGTTCGCTGAAGAAGAACCCCCTCGGCTTCGGCGAGTTCTGCACGGTTGTTGATTCCAAGCGCGACATCGCGATGGGCGGGCACCGTATCGATCGGCCACGGCTCGCCAGGCGCGTGGTCGGCAATGGCCAGGTCGAGGATGTCGGTCAGATAGAGTTCGTCGGACCTCGGGTTGGGTTCCAGCCTGGCGAGTGCTTCCTTTGCCCAGGCGGTATCGAGCACCATGATGCCGCTGTTGATTTCGATGGCTCCCTGGCGCTTGGCGGGATCGTCGGCCTTGAATTCGACGATGCGGCGAACGTTGTCCTGCTCGTCGCGCTCGATCCGGCCGTAGGTGGCACCATCATCCAGCACACAGGTGAGGATGGAGATCTTCGTCCCACGCTGGCGAGCACCATCGATCAGCTCCCGCACGAGATCCCCGGTCAGCAATGGATTGTCGCCCAGCAGGGAGATCAGCCAGCGGGATGGCGGCAGGTGGTCGAGCGCGGAGCGAACGGCGCCTGCCGTACCGTAGGGGTGTGTCTGGGGAATCGCGTCGAACTGGCCCGCCAGGCCAAGGCGTTCCGGCAGATCGAGGACATCGGCGTTGACGACTGCAACGAGACGAGTTGGTTCAATAGCCAGACCCGCCCGGATCACCCGCTCGACGATGGGAATGCCAGCCACCAGGTGAAGTGGTTTCGGCAGGCTCGACTTCATCCGCTTGCCCTGACCGGCGGCGAGGACGGCAACGGTTACTGATTGATCAGCGGGTGTGGAACGATCGGTCACGATGAACGACTCTCTCCCCGATGGGATGCGCCCGTGCCAAGGCGAGCGGGCACGAATGGACGGTTCCCCACGTGAGGTCTGGATTTGGAGGATTGGGGGAAGACTGGCTCGCGGGCCAGGATTCGAACCTGGAATAAAGGTTCCAAAGACCCTTGTGATACCTTTTCACCACCCGCGAATGTGCCGCCCCCAAGTGTAGGTGCAACAGTGGCTTCGGTGCCAG
The DNA here is from genome assembly GCA_964574825.1 of uncultured Sphaerobacteraceae bacterium. Classification (GTDB taxonomy): domain Bacteria; phylum Chloroflexota; class Chloroflexia; order Thermomicrobiales; family UBA6265; genus JACCYX01. The sequence goes on from CAZNQC010000101.1 coordinate 4,946, forward strand.
ATATGGTCTACGCCGCCCGGCGAGCCCGCGCCGCTGGCGTCAACGCCTCGATTCCACGCATGGCCAGATCGGACAGGATCGCCAGCGCGATGATCGCCACCACCCCGGCCGTGATCATGGCGCCGTAGTTGCGGCTGATGCCCTGGAACAGCAGTTCCCCGAGACCGCCAGCGTTGATCCAGCCAGCGATCGTCGTCAACCCGATCACGGTCACGAGCGCGGTCCGCACCCCAGCGAGGATCACCGGGAGGGCCAACGGCAGCCAGACACGGAGATACCGCTGGCCGTTGCTCATCCCGATTCCGGCAGCCGCTTCGAGCGTGATCGGGTTCACGCCACGCAGCCCGGCAACGATGTTCCGCACCAGGAAGACCTGGGCGTACAACACCAGCATGATGAGGGCAGGTCGCGTGCCCAGCCCCTGTGAGGGAATCAGGAATGCCAGCAAGGCCAGGCTGGGAATCGTGTAGATGAAGGCGAGGATGGCCAGCACGGGAAAGGTCAGCGGCCGGACGAACGCCGCCAGGGTCCCGATCACCGCCGCTATCGGAAAGGCGATCACGATGGCCAGCAGCGACAGCCGCAGGTGTTCGAGCGTGAGTTCCCAGACGTATCCCCAGTGCGAGGTCAGGTACGAGAAGTCCATCGGCTCAGTCCTTCGCCACCAGGTCGGCCTGCCCGGCGGCGGCCTGGACCGAGGTCAGGGTGATTTCGCCCAGTGGAGTTCCGGCCGCGTCCACGATGGTGAGAGCCGGTGCGCTGGTTTCGACGAGCATCGCCAGCCCATCACGAAGCGACGCTGAGTCGTCGAGCCTGGGAGCAGCCTCCGCCAGTGACGAGAGAGGTTGCAGGGCGAGGTGAATCGGCATCAGTCCCAGCCGGCGCCAGGTATCCTCGGCCCCAACCAGGTCGGCCACGAAACTGTCGGCAGGTGCGGAGATGATTTCAGCGGGGGTACCCACCTGAACGATACGCCCGGCCCGCATCACCACAATTCTGGTGGCGAGCTTGACGGCTTCCTCAATGTCGTGGGTGACGAAGACGATGGTCTGGTTGAACTCACGGTGGATGCGCTGAACCTCGTTCTGCAGGCGGGTACGGGTAATCGCATCGAGCGCACCAAAGGGTTCGTCCATCAACATGGTGCTTGGGGATGCAGCCAATGCGCGAGCCAGGCCCACGCGCTGCTGTTCACCGCCGGATAGCTGGCTCGGATATCGATTGGCGTAGCTGTCCGGTGGGAGTCCTACCAGGTCCAGCAGTTCGTCCACCCGTTGCCGGGTCTGCGCTTTCGGCCACTTGAGGAGCGAGGGCACGACGGCAACGTTGTCCCGGACCCGCAGGTGAGGGAACAAGCCACTCTGCTGAATCACATAGCCGATGCCACGACGCAGTTGCACGGCAGAGCGAGCGAGCGTATCCGCGCCGTCGATTTCGATTCGCCCGGCGTCTGGTTCGATCAGGCGGTTGATCAGCTTGAGGAGGGTGGTCTTGCCGCAACCGGACGGCCCAAGCAGCACCACGAATTCTCCGGGCTCGATGCGCAGCGAGACACCATCGATGGCGGCCGGACGAGCCGACTGGCTGTTTCCACCCTCCGCATAGACCTTGCGCACATCAATGAATTCGATGCGACTGCCGTGAGTTTCATTCATCCCGGCCTGGTCTGTCTGTTCCCTGGCCATCACCCCGCCCTGACGATCCGAATGCCGAGGTGGGTGCCGGTTGACGGCACCCACGCTTGCCTACCGCGGCAATCAGCCACCGATGAAGCCATTGTCGGTGAGGTAGGTCTGAGCCACCTCGTCAGGATCCTGCTTGTCGTCGCCATCGACCAACCAGTTGAGACCCGACAGCACGTCGTCGGTCAGGCTGGTCGTGACCGCATCGAACCGGTCGGCGATATCTGGATAGGCATCGAGCACTTCCTGCCGCACCACCGGGGCCACGTTGTAGGGCGGCCACAGGCCCAGGTCGTCCTCGAGAATAACCAGGTCGTAGCCGGCAATCTGGCCGTCGGTGCCGAAGGCCAGCACCACCTGCGCCTCGTCATCGAGCAGCGCCTGATACTTCAGTCCCGGCGCCACCGGGAGCACGTCGATCTCGCCAAAGCCGTCGCCATACACCCGCTGCAGACCCAGCAGCCCATCTTCACGCTCGGGGAAGTCGGCCGGTGCCGAGATCGTGTAGTCCCCGGCCTGCTCGGCCAGCTGCGAGATGGTGGTGATGCCGGTTTCCTCGGCAAACGACCGCTTGACCGCCAGGGCCTGAGTGTTGTTGGCCGGAGATCGGGCAAGCCAGACGAGCCCGAACTGCGATTCGTATTCCGCCTTCACCAGATCGAAGACGGCCGCCGACAGATCACCGGCAGGCTCTGCGACCGGGCTGGCTTCGGGAGAAGCGCCGCCGGCGGCAGCATCTTCCACCGTCAAGCCCAGCACCTCGGTCAGACCTGTCCCCGTGTATTCGGGATAGAGGGAAATCTCACCGCTGACGAGTGCCTGCTGGGCGATCTGTGTGCCACCGAGGTTGAGGGCATCGTCCGTCGAGATTCCCATGTCCTGCAGCACGAGGAGATACATGTTGCCAAGGATGAACTGTTCGGTGAAGTCCTTGGAACCCACCGTCACGGTTTCATCCTGCGCCAGCAGGCGTCCCCCGCTGGTGGTCAGCAGGGCGGTCGCGACTGGAGCGGCAAGCGCGGTCTTGAGCATGGAACGGCGTGTGATGGTCATGAAGAGTCCCTTTCCAAGGCAGCACCGGGATCGCATTCGAACGAACCACGATGCATGACGTTCAGGTCTTCGGCGAGATCAGGTACCCCAGGCTCCCCAGCAGGACTTCTGCCGCGAGAACGAGGAGCATGACGGAGAGCGCACCGGCGAAGAGGTAGGTCGAATCGAGCAGCGAGATTCCAGTGACAATCCATTGCCCGAAGGTACGTACCCCGACCAGCGAGGCCAGGGTGGCACTGGCGATGATCTCCACCGCGGCCGTGCGCGTGCCGGCGATGATGACCGGGAGAGCCAGTGGCAATTGAACGCGGAAGAACCGCTGGCGTGAGTTCATCCCCAGCCCCGTGGCGGCTTCAAGGACGGCGGCATCCACCTGGCGCATGCCCGCATAGGTGTTCTGCAATAGCGGAGGGGCCGCCAGCACGGTCAGTGCCACCACAGCGGGGGTGTACCCCAGGCCCAACCATGGATAGAGCAACAGGATCAGCGCCAGCGAGGGCACAACGCGGATTGACGAGAGCGCTCCGACAATCGTGCCGCCCAGTCGAGAGGAGCTGGCACAGGCAATGCCGATTGGCACGAACAGCAGGAGCGCCGCCACCAATGCGGTCAGGCTGAGACGCACGTGCGCTTCCAGCAGGCGGGTGAATTGTTCCGGTCGATCACCGAGAAAGTCGAACACCTGCCGGATGGTTTCCACGCGTTGTCCTCCTTTCCCTCAATCGTCAAGCGGCCATCGCCGGCCAGTCCAGGCAAGGCATCCGAGCCGACCAACCGTAGCACGACATTCCGAAAGACGAGCGACCGGAGTGGCATTTGGGGCTCGGCATCCGCGTTGGAAGCTCAGATCGCAATCACGCCACCGGTGGCATTCACGCTCGCATCGAGTTTGATGTTGGCACCCAAAACGTTTCCGACGATCCAATCCAGCACCTGCACCCCACCCACCGCATCGGGTAGGTCGAGGTTCGTCGCCTGGCGGTGATTCAGGTGAAGCGCCGGTGTGCAGTTTCGACCGCCGTGCGATCGGCTGGTGACAAGTCGGTTTGCGCCAGACCACTGACCGGAACTTCGGTGAAATGGGCTTCCGGCGACGACATGAACTGGTAGGCCAGCACCGGTGAGTTTTCATTGTCCTGGCGAGTCGATTCCGGACCAGCCCAACCGAGCAGCGAGAGCGAAGCCGCGTCCGGCATCAGCGTCCGCACGACAGCACGCCAAACGGGCTCACCCTCGCGCAGCGGCACTCGTACCAGATTCCCACGATCGAGATAGACCGAACGGCCGTTGGGCGTGATGAGCACCACCGCAACATCGGCAGCCCAAGTCTTCTGGCGAACGAGTTCGGCCCGCAGCTTGCCATAGGTGGCCGGCAGCAACTCCGGCAGCACCTTGGTGCCCCCAACGAGCGGCATGAAGTTGGCATCGCCAACCCAGCGCGGCACGAGATGCTGATGGAGGTGATCGGCAATGCCGGCACCGGCCGCCGAACCCAGGTTCATGCCGAGGTTCAGTCCTTCGCAACCCATGACCTCACGCAGGCCGGTGGCGAACGATGAGGTCAGTTCGACCAACTCGGCGCGAGTCTCAACGGAAAGTGCGGACAGGTCATGGACGTGTTCGTAGGGCAGCACCATCAGGTGACCGGTGTTGTAGGGATAGAGGTTCATGATGACGAAGCTGTGCTCACCCCGATGCAGGACAAGGGTTCCGACATCATCATCACCGGCCGCGGCGGCACAGAAGACACAGTCGGACGACTTGGCCGTGCCGCCGACGTAGGCCATGCGCCAGGGCGTCCAGAGGCGGTTGGCAGGACGAATGTCGTCGCCGATCATGCCTGGTCCTCCGCGCTCCCCGCAGCGAAGTACCCTTCGAGATAGGGCCGGGTCCGCAGTTCGTTCAGATCGGCCACGATCAGCGCCTTTGGATCCACCCCGGCGGCCACACAGGCCCCGGTCACCAACGAGAGCGTGCCGTGGGCGAGGGCACCAACGTCGAGCCCGCCACCACTGACCCAGAGGTCGGCCTCGCGGCGCAGCAATCGGGCAAGGGTGTTGCTGGCCGACTCGGCGACTCCACCAGAGGTCGCCAACGCCCGGTCGGGCCGCACATCGTCCCAGGTCAGCCCTTCGCGAATGCAGCGCAAGGCAACCCAATAGCACACCTGCCCGCCTTCGAGTTCGACATCCAGGGTCCGGTCAACGTGACGATGGGTGCCGTCGAGCGCACCAGCCAGTTCGCGCAATTCATCGGCGATACGGCTGGTGATGCGGTCGTCAGGTGAGCGCAGAAGTCGCGAGGTGCCAGATGTCGCTTCGAGATCGTTGGCCTTGAGGAACTCGTAGGCACCCCACCAGCGACGGGTGAGGTCGGCGATACCGGTTCCTTCCCCGTAGACATCGGCCGGATCGAACCAGCGATCACGGATCAGGGTCAGCGAGTTGTCCGGTTCCAGCTGGCGATAGAAACAGGTCGGGTAGCCATCATGACAGACGGCCCCGACCTGGATGACTTCGATCAGGAGTGAGTTGAGTTCGCAGTTGACGGCAATGGAAATGACTTCCTGGACGTGGCCGGAGGTTTCGCCTTTTTTCCAGATTTGCTGGCGAGACCGGCTCCAGTAATGGATGTAGCCGGTCTCGCGGGTGCGCTCCAATGCCAGTTCGTTCATGAAGCCGACCATCAGCACCGATCCGGTCGCAGCTTCGACGATCACCGCCGGTACCAGCCCGTCCGGGCCGAAGCGAATGGGAAGGGTGTTGGCGTCGGTCACGAAATTCCTCCACGGCGAATGGGGATACCCCGTTCGGCCAAATAGTCCTTGACGTCGGCGACACGCAGGGTGCCGAAGTGAAAGAGAGACGCGGCGAGGACAGCATCGGCGCGACCGGGTTCGAGCGCCTCGGCGAAATGCTCGAGGGTTCCCGCACCACCGGACGCGATGACGGGGATATTGACAGCCGCCGAGACTGCTTCGAGTAGCGGCAGATCGTAGCCCGCCAGCGTGCCGTCCCGGTCCATCGAGGTGAGCAGAATCTCCCCGGCACCCAGCACAGCTGCCCGGGCGGCCCATTCGACCGTGTCGATCCCGGTCGGGCGGCGCCCACCATGGGTGAAGACTTCCCAGCGATCGGGTTCAACTCGCCGGGCGTCGATCGCAACGGTAATGCACTGGGTGCCGAAGATGTCGGCGCCCTCCGTGATGAGTTCGGGCCGGGCGAGGGCGGCGGTGTTGATCGAGATCTTGTCGGCCCCGGCGGAGAGTAACGCGCGGATATCTTCGACGGTACGAATGCCACCACCGACGGTCAGCGGGATGAACACCTGGTCGGCGGTGCGCTGGACCACATCGACCATCGTGCTACGACTATCGGACGAGGCCGTGATATCGAGGAAAACGAGTTCGTCGGCGCCCTCGCGATTGTAGATGGCGGCCATTTCGACGGGGTCACCGGCATCACGCAGGTTGACGAACTCGACGCCCTTGACCACGCGGCCACCGGTCACGTCGAGACAGGGAATGACCCGCCGGGTGAGATTGCTGGTGCCGGTCATCGAGCGACCTCCTCGCCAGCGGCAACCTGGAGGGCAGCGGCCAGGTCGATCTGCCTGTGGTAGAGCGCAGCGCCGATGATGACACCAGTCGCACCAGTCTCCCGGATGGCCGCAATGTCAGCCAGTGATGAGACGCCTCCCGAGGCAATCACCTGCGCTGATGTGGCGGCAATGATCTCCTGCAGGGCGGCGAGGTTCGGCCCCTCCAGACGGCCGTCTCGGCCGATGTCAGTGAAGATGACATGTCCCACTCCATGCTCCGCAACCGTGCGAGCGAGGTCGAAGGCAGAAACGGTTGTCTGTTCCAACCAGCCGCGGGTGGCGACCTGGCCATTCCGCGCGTCGATCCCGACCGCGATCGCTTCCCCGAGCGCTTGGACGGCAGCGGGCACGAGTTCAGGGTTGGAAACTGCCGCCGAACCGATCACCATCCGATCAACACCAGAGGCGTGGGCTTCAGACAGCGTCGCAAGGTCGCGCATGCCGCCACCAAGCTGGAGCTTAACGGCAACGGCCGCCCGAATGCGTTCGATGACCGGGGCGTTAGCGCGAACACCGTCGCGAGCACCGTCGAGATCCACCAGGTGAATCCACTCGGCACCGGCATCCTGCCAGCGCAAGGCTGCTTCGACTGGATCAGCATCGAAGATGGTTTCGCGGTCGAAGTCCCCTTCGACGAGGCGGACGGCCTTGCCGCCGCGGAGATCAATGGCGGGATAAATGATCACTTGGGTTTCAACTCTCCAGGGCCGACCACTCGGTCCCTACATACAGGTCGTGGCGAAGCCTGGGAGAGCTCACAGACTCCCGCGGGTAGTGCAATGCAGGGACTCCTGCCCGGCGTGGGAGCCGAGAGCCCCTACATTGCGGTGGAGTTCGCGAATGGCGACTCATGATGCCCAGCCGATCCACGTCTTGACCAGGGCGAGGCCATCGTCACCGCTCTTTTCGGGGTGGAACTGGAAGCCCCAGACATTGTCCCGCGCCACGACGCTCGGAAAGCGGACGCCATAGTCGGTTTCGGCGGCGATGTCTGCCCGGTCAGTCGGATGGGCGATGTAGGAGTGAACGAAGTAGAAATAGGCTGTTTGGTGGCCTGCCATCGGTGAGTGCGAGGTGAACTCGGCCAGGTTCCAGCCCATTTGCGGCACCTTATGATCGTTCGGCAGGGCCCGCACGTCACCTTCCAGCAGGCCGAGGCCGGTCGTCGGCCCCTCCTCCTGGTCACCAAAGAGCAACTGCATACCGAGACAGACGCCCAACAGGGGGACGCCCGCCTGGGCACGTTTAGTGATCGTGTCGGCCAAGCCACTGGCCCGCAGGCGCTGCATGGCGGCGGCAGCGTTGCCAACACCGGGCAACACGATTTGGCTGGCGGCACGGATGTCGTCGAGGTCGGCGGAAATGGTGGATTCGGCACCAGCGGCAGCAATGGCCCGCTGGATCGAGCGGAGGTTGCCGGCACCGTAGTCAACGATGGCGATCATGCAAGCACTCCCTTGGTAGAGGGCAGGAAGCCGGCGGGAGCGGTGATGGCAAACGCCGTGCGAGAGGCGACGGCTGCCGCCTTGAAGATCGCCTCAGCCGCGTGATGCGCATTCCGGGCCCGAATCA
>CAZNQC010000102.1:0-8330 GCA_964574825.1 uncultured Sphaerobacteraceae bacterium
ACTCGGTTCATGGCAAGGAGCACACTCGAATGACACCAACGGAGATTGTGCGGTCATGGTGGGCGGCCATCGACTCCGGTGCCTATGCCACCGCCGCAGACCTGCTGGCCCCGAACACACCAGTCGATTGGCCGTTGACCGGAGAACGACTGCCGTCGCCCGAGACCTGGAAACTGGTCAACGATCACTACCCCTCCCGGGCGCCATGGAGGGCGACGATTGTGGATCTCCTGGCAGACGGTGACCGGGTCGTGACATTCACCCAGGTCACCGATGGGCACATCTGCGACCTCGCCATTTCGCACTTCGTGGTCCGAAACGACCTCATCGTGCAGCTCGTCGAGTACTGGCCGGAAACCCACGCGGCACCAACCTGGCGTGCGGGATGGTCCGAACCGCTGCCGGAACTCGGAACTCTGCTGGGTACTCACACTGGAGGCCTCATGTGATGGAGCAGGACCCATCCGCGACGCCGGAGGTGGTAGCGCGGGCCTGGTGGAGCGCATTCGACGATGGAAACTACGGTGCAGCAGCCCGACTGCTTGCCGAGGGAACCGTGGTGGACTGGCCAGTCTCGGGTGAGCGAATGAACGATGCGCACGCATGGCAGCAGATCAAGGAAGCCTATCCAGCCGCAGCGCCATGGCGGTGCCGGATCGTGGACATCGTCGCCAACGGTCCTGACGTGGTGACCTTTACCCAGGTCTTCGACGGCGAGACCTTCGACTTCGCCATTTCGCGGTTCAGAATCGAAAACGGCCAGATCACCCGACTGGTGGAGTACTGGCCAGAGCGCGTGCCCGCTCCCGCCTGGCGGTTGCCCTGGATCACACCGCTCACCGATCCCGACAATCCGATGATGCCGACCAGGGAGGATGCGTAATGGCTGTTTCAGTGGTGACGCTTGAAGCGTTCCGCGAGCGAGCGGGACGAGCGCGCGAATTCCTCGTCGACCAGCAATATCCGCTCGGCGTGGCGATCATCGACCATTTGCTGGGCAGCGCCCCCGGGACGGCGGTCGTGGGCGCGCTCGAAGCCTATCGCAACGACGACGGCGGGTTCGGCCGCAACCTTGAAGTCGACATCGCCGCACCGGAGAGCAACCCGTTTGCCACGCGCCTGGCCATGCAGGCGCTGCTCGCGGTGCAGGATGACGCAGCCAGGCCGCTGGTGCCGTCTCTTCAGCACTGGTTGACCGAAAATCAGGCACCGGATGGGGATTGGCATCTCTCCAGTGCCACGCGCGCCGGGCAGTTGGCCCCATGGTTCGCCGCGTGGGAGCATCCGAGCCTGAACCCGTCCTGTTGTCTCACTGGGCTCGCCGACCGGCTGGGAATCGCCACGCCAGAGATGCTGCAGCGAACCGCCAACCTGTTTGCCGTCAAGGCATCGGCGGACGAAGTGGCCATCGGATCGTTCTATGAACTCCTGCCCTACGCGGAGTACCTGACGGCGGTAGACGGCGTTCCCAATCGCGACGCCTGTCTCGATGCCTTCGCGCAGCGGATCACCACGGCGGCAGACGAAATCTGTGCCGATGCCAGCCACTTCTGGGACCTTGTCCTGCCGCTCGGCGACCCGATCATCGAGCGGCTGCCTGATGACCTGCTGTCGATCTGGGCAGAGCGGCAGCTCGACGAGCAGCAACCCGACGGCGGCTGGCCGACTCCATACGATCCAGCCTGGCGCCCCTGGTTGACGGCAACCTGCGTTGTCACGCTGGCCAGGCTCTCGGGTTCGATGGAAATGTGATCGAGAAAAGCAGCGCTCGCCTCAATCGTCAGGGCTCGCCTCGGCCGCTGATTCAATCGCCTGCCGCAACGCACTGAATGCACGAGCCACCGCTGCCTGCCGAGCGGCGAGCCAGGCACGATCCTCCTCGATGCTCGAGGCCCGGCTCGAAAGCCACTCACGCGTCATGTCCGGAGCGGCACTTCCGGCAACCTGGCGCCGTTCGATGTAGCGGCGCGGAGCGAGGAACCGGCCCAGCGTTTCCATCTCGACCTTGAGTTCGCGGCCGATGGTCATCAGGGCGGCGGAATCGATCATGTCGGGCGTGATCCCACTCACCTCGAGCCGCATGTCCTTGATTCGCGCCAGCACCAGCACGGCAATCTGGCGAGCCACGGCCGGCGGCAGGTTTTCTTCCGTCATCAGGAATGTCGCCAGATCGGGTGCGGTGGTGTAGAACCGGCCCGCCCGGTTGCCCAGATAGGCACGATTCACCACGATGCCGGTAGTGAAGAGTTCCGTCGCCTCCGTCAGCAAGGGGCGTCCAGCGTCGCCCAGTTCGAGCGCCGAGGCAATCAGCAAGTCGTGCCCCATCCCGACCGGGCCGTAGTCGAGCCGCCGCAGTTGCAACCGCGCGCTGTCCAATCTGTCGAGCATCTGGCCGATGGCGAGCTCGAGTACATTGAGCCGATAGCCAAGGGTAAGAGCCGGGTGGGCCGCTTCTGGTGACACCATCCAGTCTTCGTCAAGCACGAAACTGGTCGGGTCTGTGCGAACCCATAGTCGCAGTTCGCGGACGAAACGTTCGAGCGCGGCGAAGACGGCCGCCATTGCTTCAAGTGCCGCCGTCGGCCCGGCCACCTCTCCGAGCGCATCGAATGTTGACGGAATGGCGGCAGCGAATCCCAGCCGCAATGCCGCCTCGTCCCGCATGGTGCCAACCACGTCTCCGGTCAGGAGCCCGGCACCAAGCGGAGACCGGTCAAGCTCTTCGGCCGCCGCGCGAATTCGCTGACGGGCAACCGCCAGGGGCTCGATCACGCCACCCAGGAAGTGGGCAAGCGTGGTGGGCTGCACCGGCTGGCCGCCCAGGTAAGCCGGCATGATCGTCACCACATGCGTTTCGGCGAGACGCTGTGCGCTGACCGAGAGATCGATCACCTCACCGGCGAACGCCAGCATCGTATCCCGCCAGAGCATGCGCCCCACTGTGGCCAGGAGCTCCTCGGCCGACAGTCCCAGAGTGGCAACCCCGGCCACCGCTGCCGGGATACGCGATTCGACCCGGCGCACCAGCGCGGTCACCTCTGCCCGGGCACCATCGCCGGGCGTCGGCTCCACCGCATTCACGGTCTGCAGCGCCAGCGCGACCGACCCGAGGGCGAGATCGTCGATCACCTCTGCCGTGCGCAGTTCGAGGAGGTGACAGGCAAGGACCAGACTCGCCGCATCAACCACCGGGCTTGTCCTGATCTGGTCGGCATCGGTGGTGGAAGTCCGGACGAGATTGAGGTGCGACAAATGGCTGGACATTGGGAACCTTGCAGATGGCAATAGATCGGGGACGGGAGACTGGCGCAAGCGATGGCCCTGCCGGTCAAAGATTGTGCCGGTAGCACATCCACATCGTATGGTACCGATTTCGGCCGGTGGCGTCGCGCCGGGTCCTGGTTCGCAGCGGCGGATAGGCTGCTGGTACCATGTCGCCATACACTGGCAAAGTGGTCAGCATCGCGACCGCGACTGGCCTGCGAGACCCGACGTTGTCACCCACAAAGGAAGGTGGTTCATATGGCTGGTATCACGCGCTTTGACACCCGGCTGAATCGACGTCGCTTGCTGGCCGCCACGGGCGGAGCTGCCGTCGGCCTTTCCGTGCTGGGACGCCAGTTCAACGTTGCTGCCCAGGACACCGTTACGGCCTCGCTGGTGACAGACACGGCCGGTATTGGCGATCAGAACTTCAACGACCTCGCCAACGCTGGCGGCGAGCGGGCCGCCGAGGAACTCGGAATCGAATGGAAGGTGCTCGAAAGCGCCACGGCCGCCGACTACGAGACCAACCTGGTCCTGGCCGTCGAGCAGGGTGACATTGCCGTACCGAACGGCTTCCTGCTGGAAGATGCCGTCAACAACGTCGCTCCGCAGTACCCCGAGAAGTACTTCGTGTTCATCGACGCGGTTGCCGAGCACGAAAATGTCCAGAACTACCTGTTCAAGGAAAACGAGGGCGCGTTCCTCGCCGGCATCCTTGCCGGTCTGGCCACCGAGACCGGCAAGGTCGGCATGGTTGGCGGCATTCGCATTCCGCCGGTGATCCGCTATGAAGTCGGATTCGCCTCCGGCCTGATGACGACCAATCCGGACGCCGTCTTCACTCCGTCCTACGCGGATGACTTCGAGGATCCGGCCCTGGGCAAGGATCTCTCGCTGGCGCTCTACAACAACGACAACGACATCGTGCTCTCGGCCGCTGGCCGCACCGGCACGGGCGTGTTCGACGCGGCAGTCGAACTCGGACCAGGCCACTGGGTTGTGGCCGCCGACACCGACCAGGCCCACCTCGGCCCGGACAACCAGCTGAGCTACGTCAAGAAGGGCGTTGACGAGGCGGTCTTCAAGGGTATCGAGCACGTGGTCAACGGCGACTTCGAGGGCGGCATCTTCAACCTCGGCGTGGCCGACGGCGGCATGGATCTGCTCGGCATCAACGAAACACTCGATCCGGAATTCGCCGCGGTCGTGGAAACGTACAAGCAGGCCATCATCGACGGAACCATCGTGGTGCCGACCGATGATGAAACGTTTGCTGCGTTCGAGCCCGTCGTCCTCGACGCTGGCAGCGCGGCAGAGGCCACGCCAGCCTCGTAGCCGATCGCACCAGCCAGTCAGCCAGAACGGGAGGATTCGAACGGTTCCTCCCGTTCTTCTCCAGGACACCGGACCATGCCGGATCCCTCTCCCACAACTTCCGGGCTCCCACCTGCCGTGGTCATGCGAGACGTCGTCAAGCGATTCCCCGGCGTGGTGGCGAACGACGGAGTCAACCTCACCGTCGAGCAGGGCGAGATTCACGCTCTCCTTGGTGAGAACGGAGCCGGCAAGTCGACCCTGATGAATCTCCTGTTCGGGTTGTACCACCCGGACGAAGGTGAGATTGCCATCAAGGGCGTGCCGGTTCGCTTCCACAACACGCGCGATGCCGCCGAAGCAGGACTGGGCATGGTGCACCAGCACTTCATGCTGATACCCCGGTTCACGGTGACCGAGAACGTCATTCTCGGCAACGAAGGACCATCCGCGTTCGTGGATCGGGCGGCAGCCTCCCAACGCGTCCGGGAATTGGCGACATCCTACGGGCTGAACGTCGATCCCGATGCGCGCGTGGCCGACCTGCCGGTCGGCATGCAACAACGCGTGGAGATCCTCCGGGCGCTCTATCAGGGCAGCCGGATCCTGATTCTCGACGAGCCGACCGCCCTCCTCACCCCGCAGGAAGTCGAGGACCTCTATGTGATCCTGCGGCGGTTGAAGGCCGATGGCGGCACCATCATCTTCATCACCCACAAGCTTCGTGAAGTGATCAATGTCAGTGACCGGGTGACCGTCATTCGCCGCGGGAAAACGATTGGCACCCGCGTGACCAGCGAAACGTCCCCTCAGGAACTGGCCGACCTGATGGTGGGGCGGGAAGTGCTGCTGCGGGTGGAGCGCCCGCCCGCACACCCCGGCGAAGTGATCCTGGCGGGTCACAACGTCGTCTGCCGGGGCGGCCACGACAACACAACCTTGAACATCGACACCATCGAGTTGCGACGGGGCGAGATTCTGGGCGTGTGCGGTGTTGAAGGAAATGGCCAGACCGAGCTGATCGAAGTGCTCTCTGGCCTGCGGAAACCGGACTCCGGCTCACTCACCATCAAGGGCGAAGACATGATCGGCCGCAACGCCACCGGGTTTCGCGATGCCGGAGTCGCCTACATTCCCGAGGACCGGCACGGACGCGGATTGGTGCTGGATTTCGCCCTGTGGGAGAACACGCTGATCGGCAACACCGACCAGCCAGGGTTCGTGCAGGGTGGGGTGGTGAAGGCGGGATGGATCAAGCGCCTCACCGAGTCGCTGATGCAGAAGTTCGACGTCAGAGCCCCATCGGCCTTGACGCCGGCCCGGTCGTTGTCGGGTGGCAACCAGCAGAAACTGATCATTGCCCGGGAACTCAACCGCAACCCCGACATCGTGCTGGCAATCCAGCCAACACGCGGACTGGACGTCGGGGCGATTGAGTTCGTGCACCGCAGCCTGGTGGAAGCGCGCGACGCGGGCAAGGCCGTCCTGATGCTGTCCTTCGATCTCGACGAGGTGCTCGACCTGAGTGACCGGATCGTGGTGCTGTGGGAAGGACGCATCGTGGGCGACGTACCGGGTGACAAAGCGAACCGATCAGAACTGGGGCTGTTGATGGGCGGTCGTGAGTCCGATCTGGTGGCCGCGGAGAGCGCGGCATGATGTCACTGGGCGTGCAGGGGGAAATCGCGTCATGACCAACCGCGCGGGCAACTCCATCCTGATGGTTGGCGGCTCGATCCTGGCTGTAGTGGCCGCGTTGCTGGTCGGCGCCCTGGTGATCCTCGCCTCCGGGCACGATCCCTGGGAAGCGTATCGCGCATTGGCCGAGGGCGCGCTCGGAACGCGACGCGGCCGGGCCGAGACCCTGGTCTACGCCGCCCCTCTGTTGCTGGGTGGCCTGGCATTTGCCGTGGCGGCCCGGGCCGGCATGTTCAACATCGGCATCGAAGGCCAACTGGTGATGGGAGGCTTTGCCGCGGCGCTGGTTGGTGCCAGCGACTGGAATCTGCCGGGACCGGTGCAGATCACGCTGGCGTTGCTGGCAGCGATTGTGGCAGGTGGCATCTGGGGTGCGATTCCCGGCTTCCTGCGGGCCGTAACCGGTGCCCACGAAGTCATCACCACCATCATGCTCAACTACCTGGCATTCCGCCTGATCACCTACCTGATCCAGAAACGGTCAGACTGGTTGCCGGTGGATTCCCAGGTGCAGGGCACCAACAAGGTGCTTGAGAGCGCGCGATTGCCTATCCTGCTGGACCGCACCCGGCTCCACCTCGGCATTGTCTTCGCCTTCGTGGTGGCATTGATCATCTGGTACGTGCTGTTTCACACCGTGGTGGGCTACAAGATCCGGACCGTCGGACTCTCCAGCGGGGCCGCGAAGTATGGCGGCATCAATTGGGGGCTGACGGTAACGCTGGCGATGGCCCTGGCGGGTGCATTGGCTGGACTGGCCGGTGCCGGAGAATCGTTGGGGCTCCACGGTCGCCACAGTGCCACGCCGCCAGGGCTGGGCTTCACCGCCATTGCCGTTGGCCTCGTCGGCCGGAACAATCCGATCGGGATCATCTTCGCCGCCCTGCTCTTTGGCTTCCTCAGTGCCGGTGCGCCATCGATGCAGGCCTCCGCCGGGGTGTCGCGGGAGATCGTTCTGGTGATCCAGGGCTTGGTCATCCTCGCTGTAGCCGCCTTCGAAGCCGTCAACCGCCTGTCCTGGTTCAAAAAGCTCACCGGGCCACCGCCCACTGCCGGAGGTGACCGCGCCAGCGAAGTTGGCATGGGACCTGAAGTCGAACCGCGGCCCGCGCCGCCAGCACTCTAGGGGGTTCTCGTGAGCGACTTCTTCACCGTTGCCCTGCTGACTGCCACGTTACGGATGGCCGCCCCGCTCGTGTTTGCGGCGATGGGTGGCCTGTTGTCCGAACGAGCCGGGGTAATGAACATCGCGCTCGAAGGCATGATGCTGATCGGGGCGTTCTTTTCGGTGGCGGGAACCTGGTGGACGGGATCACCGTGGCTGGGCTTGCCGATCGGCATGGCCGCGGCGGCGGTAGCGGGACTGATACACGCCTTCTGGTGTGTCACCCTGCGTGGCAACCAGATTGTGGCGGGGACGGCCATCAACCTGATCGCGGCAGGCCTGACGGCCTTCCTGACCCAGATGATCTGGGGTAAGGCCGGTGGTTCGGACACGGTGGCGCGCCTGCCGAACGTGTTCAGTGGACTGAATGTGCTGGTGCTGGTGGCCTTTGCGCTGGTGCCAGTGATGCGGGTGTACCTGTTTCGCACCAAGCGCGGCTTGCACACGATGGCCTCGGGCGAGAGTCCCCAGGCAGCCGAAAGCGTGGGGATAAACGTCAACGCCTACCGCTATGCGGCCGTCATCGCGAGTGGAGCCCTCGCGGGCGCTGGTGGCGCCTTCCTCTCGATTGGCAACCTGTCGTATTTCACGCTGGACATGACGGCCGGACGTGGCTTCATCGCCCTGGCGGCAGTGATCTTTGGCGGCTGGAACCCGATTGGGGCCGCGGCGGCGTGCCTGCTCTTCGGCGCCTCCCAGGCGGTCCAGGTCCAGGCGCAAGCGACACCAGGCTTCCCGATTTCGTCTGACCTGCTGGTGACGCTGCCGTATCTGCTCACGCTGATTGCCGTCACGGGCCTGATCCGGAATTCGAATCCCCCGGCGGGTTTGGGCAAGCACGCCAGCGCACATTAGCGCGCTTGATGGGAACGCAACCAGGACAACG
>CAZNQC010000102.1:8430-12686 GCA_964574825.1 uncultured Sphaerobacteraceae bacterium
GGCAAGCACGCCAGCGCACATTAGCGCGCTTGATGGGAACGCAACCAGGACAACGACGAGTCGGTGAGGCCAGCGCAAACCTCCGCCACGGTTCAACCTTGACGGTGTGAGCAAGCACAGTGGGTGAAGAGGGGTCCTTCTAGCTTGGGCAACGAGGCTCACCTGCGGGAAGTGGCTCGGATGCGTCGACCCATTCCCTCAGCTTTGAGTGTTTCCTGGCTCCTGCACAATCTTCCGGTGGAGGTTCTTTGCAAGTGGGCAATATTGATGAAAAATGGAATTGAAATCGGAGAATCGGGCCAGCAGGACTTTATGCCAACCAGAAACTTGGGAGCGATGCGGCAGATTCGTGTATCGTTCCTGTCAACCGTGTCTGCGTAGCAGCTCATCGACGCTCAATCAGGCGGCTCGAGTTCTGCTGGGTATGTGAGGTGTTCCAGCGGGCACCCACAAGCAAGACGCAGTCGCACTTCCGCTGGCGGGTTCCCCTCTGACCAGTGAGTACCGTAAACCGTATGTGAAAGAGGCCATCCCCATGCCGGATCTGATCCGCGTAATTGTGATCGAACGTGAACCCGTCTACCGTCGCGGGTTGATGGCCGTACTCGATGGGTTTGACTCCGTCGAGGTCGTTGGCAGTGCCGACTCGGTAGAGTCCGGCTATAGCCTGACGGATGAGGTCTCCCCCTCCGTGGCGTTGGTTGGCACGACACTGACCGACACGCCCGGGCTGGGCTTTGCCGGTGAAATGCGCCGTCGCTTTCCTGCCGTGTCGACCATCGTCATCTCTTCGCACGAGACCGACGACGAGCTGTTCGCTGCGATTCGAGCCGGTGCGTCGGCCTATTGCGGACGCGGAGTCAGTGAAGAGACCTTGCAGCAACTGGTGGTCCGAGCAGCAGCTGGTGAATACGTCATCAACGAGCAGCTGCTGAGCAAGCCATATGTGGCAGCCCGGGTGCTGGACCAGTTCCGGAACAATGTGACGTCGGACACGGCCCTGAGCCAGGCCTTCATGCCCCTCACCGATCGGGAACTCGAAATCCTGCGCAAGGTGAGCGAGGGCATGACCAACGCTGAGATCGGATACGCGCTGGGCATCAGTGCCCAGACCGTAAAGAACCATGTGACATCGATTCTGCGCAAACTTGCCGTGAACGACCGCACTCAGGCCGTGGTGACGGCCCTCCGCAAGGGCTGGATCACGATCGAGGAAACCGAAGGCTCCCAGGGCGTCACCTCGACCCCGACCAGCCGGCTGGGTTCCGACGCTCCCACTCAGGAATAGCGCACCAGGCCGCACACCCGCACCCAAAATGAACGACCTGAAGGAGGGCTCCCCTGCTTCAGGTCGTTGACGTTGCGTCAGTTGATTGACGAACCTCCATTGACCAGTGCCCATGGGGCGGTAACAATACCTGCAAATCATTGGCAGAAAGAATCGGGTGGTGCGGTTCCACGAAACGCAGCCATCTGGATCACTACCAGACGGGAGACACGCTCAGATGGTTATGAGCAAGATGGTCGGTGCGGTTGTGCGCCGAAAGGAAGATCCTCGCCTCATCACCGGCACGGCGACGTATGTCGATGACGTCAAGCTCCCGGGAATTCTGCATACCGCTTTCCTGCGCAGCCAGATCCCACATGGCACGATCAACAGTGTCGATGTCTCGGCGGCGCTTGACGCTCCCGGGGTCGTGGCGATCATCACCGCCGACAACATTGGCGACTACCTGAAGAACCTGGATACCGAAGCACGCGGCGAGGACACCGGCGAAGAAGACACTGGCGAATCGGAGCAAGAGGCGGCTGGCGCCATTCCTGTCCCTCCGATTCGGCCACTGGCCACCGGCAAGGTCCGGTTCATCGGCGAACCGATCGCGATGGTGATTGCCGAGACCCGGGCCCAGGCCGTCGATGCCACGGAACTCATCGACGTAGACATCGATCCACTCGAAGCCGTGGTGGACGTGTTCGCGGCGATGGAAGACGGATCGCCGCTGATTTATGACAACGTCAAGAACAATATCGGAGCCGTGGTGGGCGGCAAGCGTGGCGGCGATGTCGACGAGGCGTTCGCCAATGCCGCTCACACCGTCAGCGCGCGGCTCAAGTGCCAGCGCGTGGCCGCGGTGGCGATGGAACCACGGGCGGTGCTGGCGACCGTTGACGGCTACACCCAGGGCCTGACCTTCTGGACATCCACCCAGGCCCCCCACTGGAACCGCAACAATATCGCCGAGGCGCTGGGCCTGAGCCAGTCTCAGGTGCGCTGTATCGCACCGGAAGTCGGTGGCGGCTTTGGCATGAAGATCGGCGCCTATCCGGAAGACTTCCTCGTTTCCGGCGCGGCGTGGACGCTCAAGCGACCGGTCAAGTGGATCGAAACCCGGTCCGAAAGCTTCCTGGGCAGCGCGCACGGCCGCAACCAATGGGCCGACATCGAAGCGGCAGCCGATGAAACCGGCAAGATCACGGCCTTGCGGGCCAAGGTAACTGGAGACGCGGGAGCCTTGCCGAAGGGCCTCGGCCTGGCGTCGTCAACCTGGATCATGGCGACCGGCTGCTACGACATTCCGGCCCTCGACTATGTATGCCAAACCGTCTATACGAATACTGGAGCCAACCACGCCTACCGTGGCGCCGGTCGTCCCGAAGCGGCCTACTACATCGAGCGAGTGGTGGACATGATCGCCGACGAGGCGGGACTCGACCCCGTGGACGTCCGGCGGCGCAACTTCATCCAGCCCGAACAGTTCCCGTTCGACACGCTGGCGGGCCCGAAATACGATTCGGGCGACTACGAGAAAGCCCTGAACAAGGCGCTGGAAGTGGTCGACTACCCTGCCCTGCGCCAGGAACAGGCCGACCTGCGGGCACAGGGACGATACATCGGGATCGGCTTTGCCACCTACGTCGAGATCTGTGGTTTCGGACCGTATGAGAGCTCGACCGTGCGGGTGGAGCCGAGCGGCGCGTTGAGCATCTTCACCGGCATTTCGCCGCACGGCCAGGGCCAGGAGACGACGTTCGCCCAGATGGCCTACGATGCGATTGGGGCCAATTTCGAGGACGTCGTGGTTCATCACGGCGACACCGGCAACACGCCACAGGGAAACGGCACCATGGGTAGCCGTGGCCTGGCGGTCGGCGGTGCAGCTCTGATGATTTCGCTGAACAAAATTCGTGACAAGGCGAAGCAGATTGCCGCGCACATGCTCGAAGCGTCGGTGGATGACATCGAGATCGAGGAAGGCGTCTACCGGATCAAGGGTGTCCCAACCCAGTCGGTGACGTTGGCCGACATCGCGGGCCTGGCCTACAGCGGTGGCCTCCCCACCGAGTTTGACGCCGGCCTCGAGTCGACTGACTTTTTCCGGCCCGAAGGAACGACCTTCCCGTTCGGCACGCACATCGCCGTGGTGGAAGTGATTCCGGACACGGGTGACGTCAAGTTCCTGCGCTACGTCTCGGTGGATGACTGCGGGAAGATCATCTCACCAATGCTGGTGACCGGGCAGGTCCATGGCGGCCTGGCCCAGGGGATCGGCCAGGCACTGTTTGAAGAGGTGCTCTACGATGAGTCGGGTGAACTCCTCTCCGGCACGCTGAACGACTACGTTGTGCCCCGGGCATACCACTTCCCGGAGTTCGAGTCGTATCACACCGAAACGCCTACCTATCTCAATCCAATGGGAGCGAAGGGCATCGGCGAGGCGGCCACGATCGGTGCCACGCCGGCCACGGTCAATGCCGTGATCGACGCTCTTGAACCGTGGGGCATCACGCATCTGAATACGCCATTTACCCCTGAACGGGTCTGGACTGCGATCCAGGAGACGCAGGACGCCGCAGCCGACTGATTCGCCGGCTGCAAACGTGATCCAAAACTGGAGACGACCTGGGAAGAGCAATTTCCCAGGTCGTCTCCGTTTGATGGACTACGATGCTGGATCGTCAGCGCATCTAACGTCTTCCTCAGGCTGGGCGGTTGAACAGGGTGGCATAGGCATTCGCCTGGGCGTCGAACCAGGCCCGTTGCTCGGTCAGATGACCCTTTGCCCCATCAATGGCCTGCCGGACCTGGGTTGCCGCAGTGCCACCTGGAATATCGCGCATGGCCGTGCTGGCCAGGCCGTCGAGCGGCGGCCGCTGATCCGCAAAGATTGGGTGGACAGCCGCCCACTCCTCGTCGGTCAGATCGGCGAACGACTTGCCTTCGGCAATGCACTGGCCAACCAGGCGCCCCACAACGC
>CAZNQC010000103.1:0-7474 GCA_964574825.1 uncultured Sphaerobacteraceae bacterium
TGACACCATTTCACGACGACGGGTCGATTGACGAGGCCAGCCTGCGCAACGAAGTCGACTGGACCATTGATGGCGGGGCGCACGGGCTCGGCATCGCGCTCGGCAGCGAGATCTTCAAGCTCAACGAGGCCGAACGTGACCAGGTCATCTCCGTCGTCATCGACCAGGCGAAAGGCCGGGTCCCGGTCGTTGTCAACACTGGCGCAGCGGCGACGGATCTGGCCGTCTTCTACAGCCAGCACGCCCACCAGCGCGGGGCCGACGCGGTGATGGTCACCCCACCGGGACCGGGTTTTTCACCCGCATCGGTCATCGCCTATTACCAGGCCATTTCCGACGCCGTGCCGCTGCCAATCGTGCTGCAGGACACCTCGACCACCCCGATTCCGGCCCCACTCATCCTCTCCATCGGCGAGCAGGTCAAGTGGGCCACCTACGCCAAGGTCGAAAGCCTGCCGCCCGCCGATCAGGTCCACAAGGCGGTCGAACAGGCGGGTGAGGTAGTGGAGGTCTTCGGTGGTGCTGGCGGCGGCCAGTTCATCCAGGAACTCCGGCGCGGCTCGATCGGCACCATGCCCTTTCCCACCACCGTCCACGCCTTCGTCGAGATCTGGGATCGCTACCGGGCCGGGGATATCGATGGCGCGAAGTCCGTTTTCGCTGCACGGATCCAGCCGCTGCTGGCCATTCAGATTGGCGGATTGGGCGGTGCCCACATCGTCCACAAGGAGGCGCTCAAGGCCCAGGGCGTCATCGCCAGCGCCTTCGTCCGTGGTCCGGTCGAACCACTCGATGCGATGACCCGCGAAGACCTGTTCGACACCTTCACGACACTGGGTTGGAACGCCTGAGCCGCCATGAAGGTGTCCGTCCCAGAATCATCGTACGGGCCGACCGCGACAATGAACCTACCGCCAGGGAGCGACTCCACATGAAGATCACGAACATCACCGTCACGCCATTTCGCACCTGGGTCGACCGCTATCAGAACGGCGAACCGAAGCCCAACACCGAGATCATCCAGACCCTGACCACGATCGAGACCGATGAGGGCGTCACCGGTCACTACCTCGGGGGCCAGGGCCACGGTGACCAGGACGGACTCGATGTCATCAATCAGGGCATCATCGAAGGCCGCATCAAGCAGATGCTGGTCGGGCAGAATCCGTTCGACCGCGAACGCTTCTGGCAGTGGATGTGGGTGGCCAAGATTCCCGAGAACATCATGGGCGTCATCGACATGGCACTCTGGGACCTGGCCGGAAACTACGCCAACCTGCCAGTGCACAAGCTGCTCGGCGGCTACCGGACCAAGGTGAAGGCCTACGCCAGCACCTATCCGAACATGGGCTCGGTGCAGAACTACGCCGAGCACGCCATCGCCTGCCGCGACCGGGGCTACCAGGCCTACAAAATTCACCCCTACTACTTCTGGAACCCGGAGACGGAAGAAGCGGTGCCGGGTCGTCCTTCCCACATCAAATACGACATCGAGGTCATCCACGCCGTGGCCGATGCCGTCGGTAACGACATGGTGCTGATGTACGACCCGTGGGGCACCTATCACACCTACGAGGATGCCTTCCGCGTGGGGCGAGAACTCGAATCGCGCAACTACTACTGGTACGAGCATCCGATGCCCGAGGAACGGGTGACCGCCTACGAGAAACTGAGCGCGGCGCTGGAGATCCCGATCCTCTCCCCGGA
This sequence comes from uncultured Sphaerobacteraceae bacterium, assembly GCA_964574825.1. Classification (GTDB taxonomy): domain Bacteria; phylum Chloroflexota; class Chloroflexia; order Thermomicrobiales; family UBA6265; genus JACCYX01. The sequence goes on from CAZNQC010000103.1 coordinate 1,708, forward strand.
GATCCTCTACGGGCACGTCTTCACCCGCGCCGACTGGGTCAGGCGGGGCGCCGCCGACATGAGCCGGATCGACGTGCTGCGCGGCGGCATCACCGCCGTGAAGAAGACGATCGCCGTCTGCGAAGCCTACGGGTGCCGCTGTGAAGTGCACATGAGCGGCATCGGCAACCTGAACGTGCTCGGTTCGGCCAGCGAGGACACGTCCGAATACTACGAGCATGGTCTGCTCGCCCCGGGCGTGGACTACGAACGCAAGCTCGACTACCTGGAATCGGTGCTGGACCCACTGGACGACAGCGGCTTCGTCCATCTCTCCGACCGCCCCGGTCTCGGCTACCAGCTCATCGACGACTACATCACCGAGCACCGGATCGACCGGTAGCAACGCTCATGCCGAACACCCCGGCAATGGGCGCCTCCCTAACCTATGGCAGACGCGGCCCTCGAACCGGGGCCGCGCCTGCTGATGGAAAGTTCTTCGTCTCCCGTCCCGATCAGGTCACCACAATGGTGCCAGTCATGCCGGGGTGGTATTTGCAGGCATAGGTGTACGTGCCGGGCGTGTCGAAGGTGATGTCCGCACTGGCGCCACCGTCGAGGTTGCCGGTATCGAAGCTGCCGTCATCGGCGGTGGCCGTATGCGGCACCGCATCATCGTTCGTAAAGGTCACGGTCGTCCCGGCCGGAATCTCCAGGCTGCCCGGCGCGAAGCTGAAGTCCTTGATCGAAACAGCCATCACTGACCCATCAGCAGGGACCGCATCGGTCGCGGCTGAGTCCGCCGGAGTTGCTGCTTCCTCGACTGGCGGCGCCGGCGGAACGAAGAGCGTCTCTGCGATCGGAGCACAGGCGGCACCCATCACGTCCGGCATCGCTTCGTCGTCACCGAGGCGCACGATCGCGCCACTGCCGTCATTGGCGCCCAGCGCCGGCAGCGACAGGTAGAACGCCCCGTCCGGGCCCACATCCATCGCAATCGGGAACATCAGGCCCTCGGCCACCACGTCCATCGTGTCCATGCCGGTCTGCATCACCACGCGGCCGGTGCCAGGCTGCAGGAAAGGCGGATCCGTGATGTTGGTGGTCGACATTTCGAGCGCGTAGAGGGTGCCCTCGGCATCCAGCGCCACATCCACCACGGTGGTCAGGTTGGTCCAAACATCGGTCACGGTGCCGTCGGCGGCAACGTGAAGCACCTTCGCCGCGCCATCGGGGAACGGGACGGTGGTGAGGGTGCCAACATAGATACCACCAGCCGGATCGAGTGCCGGTTTGGTGGGCACCATATGGTCAGCCGAAAGATCGGCAATCCTGGTGATATCGCCATCAGGCGTCACGCTCAGGACCTGTCCGACATTGGGATCGATCACCCACAGCAGGCCAGCGGCCTCATCGGCGACCATGCCATATCCGGCCGCATCGGGATCGTAGTCCCCCGGTGTGGCCGCGGCTGGATTGGCCCGGACCCAGGTCGAAAGATCAGCCACCAGCTCGGCTGTTCCATCGGCGAGCACGCGATAGACACCGCTCGGCATGTCGGGATTCCCGTGCACCGGGCCTCCACCGTCGACCGAGACATAGAGTTGGCCACCGAGGATCGCCACGTCATCGGCACCGAGCACCCCACCCGTCGCATCCATCGACGAAGGCAGGCCCGTGACCAGGGCAACCGGGCACCCATCGGCCCCAATGCTGGCGACCGCCGCAGTGGGACCACCCATCCATGGACCAATCGCATTGGTGGTGGGTGCAGTTTCGGTGGCTTCACCCGCCCCACCTCCACCGGCCATGGTCACAAAGAGCGTTCCATCGGCCCCCCAGGTCATTCCGCGAGGGTTGGTCAGTCCCGATGCGACGACGACCGGGGCGGATCCGGCCTCCTGCGCCAGCACACCGGGTGAGAGCAGCGCGGGAAACAACGACACGACAAACAGCACGACGGCCAAAGGACGAGCGAATCGCAGGTGAGGCATGCGGCCCTCCTTGTGAAAAGGCGAGTGGCAGAAAGCCAGGACGATGCGGACCCGCTATCTCTCAATGGTGGCTGGGAGTAGCCATTTCATCCTACGCCTGTCGTCAATGCCTCACTCCGGACAGGATGCGACTCGCGGTTTTGCCCGGTCGTTTGGGTCTGCCTGGCCGACGATTGCTACGACCCTGACGTTCGACGGCCAATCTGGGTAGCGGCCAGCACCAGCAAGGCCAGACTCATCCCAATCAACACTCCCAGCATGGCGGGAGATGTCCCGCTGCCGCCGTCACCGGTGTTTGGCAGGGCGGACACGGGTGATGTCGGTGACAGCGTGGGCACAACCGTCGGATCGGTCGCTGGAGCGTCGTGTGTTGGCACTACCGTCGAATCGGCGGTGGCCGTGGCGGTTGGATCACCAGTCGACGTTGGTTCGGCTGGATCGGTTGCGGCCGCGGTGGACGTTGATGTGGCGGTCGGCACTGCCGTGCTCGTCGCGGTCGAAGTCGCCGTTGCAGTGGGGGTGGCGGTAACAGGTGTGGTTGGCGTCGGACTGGGGCTGGGCACGGCGGTCTGCCAGCTGATCTGGACGCAGTTGGAATTGTTCGGACCGTCAGTCAGGCGAATCCACCAGGTGACTGGCTGGTCGGACGACAGACTGCTCCCGGTCCACTCACCTTCCTCGTCGGCCATGAAATCCTGCGCAGCCATCAGGTCCAGTCCACAGTCACCACCATCGTAGGCGGCATAGGTGAACGGTCCGTTGGCCGTGAGTCCCGTTCCCACCAATGGCAGCACCGTGCCCACGGCAACCGTCAATGGTCCTGGCGATCCGTCGGCAGTCAACGCGATGCCGTGGGGGATAGGTGTGTTCGTGGCTGTGGGCAGAGGCGTGGAGGTCGCCGTTGGGGTTGGGGTAGTGGTGGAAGTAGGGATGGCGGTGGTTGTGGCGGTTGGGACGGTGTTGGTCGGAGTCGAACTGGGCTCAGGCGAGGGGGTGACCGTCGAGGTTGCGGTAGGGGATGGGGTGACGGTTGGCACCGGGGTGAAAGTGGCCGTCGGCACTGCTGTTGAGGTTGCCGTTGCCGTCCCAAACGGCGGCACCGTGATGGTGACGCAGTTGCTGGTCCGGGTGCCTTGCACCAACAGGTAGGAGTAACTCTGACCAGCAGCGAAAATGCCCACCTCCTGGGAGCGGGTGGAACTGGCACTGCCGTTGAATGTGCTTGGCCGGTCGACGATGGCACAGGTTGGCTGCAGCACGAGATGAAGTTCGAAGCCAATTCCCGGGATGAGCCCGGTCATCTCGAGTAGCGCGGTGCCGCCAGCCTTTCCCGTGATCGGACCAGGACCACCGTTGACGGTGAGACCGAGCGGTCCGGGATCTGGGGTCGGGCTTGGTTCCGGCGACGGTGTGTACGTGGCGGTGGGAACCGGGGTGTATGTCGCCGTGGGAACCGGGGTGTTGGTGGCGGGAGGGATCGGTGTCGGGCTGTCCGGCTGGGCTTCCCAGGTCACCTGCACGCAATTGGAGCGGTTGGTACCGTCGTCCACCCGAATCTGCCAGCTGGCCGGGGTGTTCGGCTGTGCACCAAGGCCGCTGTCATACGAGCCAATGTCCGATGCGATATCAGAGAGCGTCCCAGCGAGGATGCCCAGTCCGCAATCCGCCCCGGTGTACCAGGCAACGGTGAACGACGACGATGGGTTGAGGCCCGAGACGGAGAGGGCGACATCGGTGCCGAGCGGCACGGTCACTGGTCCGCCACTGCCATTGACCAGCAATGCGATCGATCCCTGGGCTGAGGCTCCCGGCGAGTTCGCTACCGGCAACACCAACGCAGATACCACGCACAGCAACATACCCAGACGAACGAACGTGCTCGCCAGTGGAAAGCGACTCCCCATGCCACGCCCTTTTTGCGCAGAGCCAACGTATATCGGTCCCAAAAAACTCTGCGCGCAGTATATTGCAAGCAGTGAACGTACGCCACCCTCTGCGACTCAAAGCTGCACGTTGCAGTATTGGTTCAAGGGAACCCGCTCGAGAAAAGGCAGGGCAAAAGCAAGCGTGCCACCATATTCCCGGCCGGGAACGTGGTGGCACGCCTGAGGGCTACCGGAGGAGCCTTCGCGGTAAAGACCAATCAAATCTGGCGAATCAGGAAGGCGGCCCCGCGCTGAGCGACATGCATTGGCATCTGTCGCTGCACGGAAATATGCAGCCCTCGTGACTCGACCGAATGACGTCCCGGCTACGCGTCGCGCTTGTTGAGGAACCACCAGGCCAGGCCGACGAACAGCACCAGCCACAGCGCCAGACCGCCGGTCGCCTCCCAGATGCCCTTCGTCATCGCGCTGTCCTCGCTCAGGAAGCCGATCGAAATGCTGTCGGTCAGCGGACCGGGCAGCCAGGCCAGCACGTCCTCCTGCCAGCGATTGGGCAGCAGCGGACCGAACATCGACGGCAGGAAGAGCAGCGCCAGCACCGCCGTAATCGCCCCGGCTGCACTGCGCAGCAAGAATGCCATGGCCACACCGATGATCGGGAAAACCGGCGTCGTGATCGTCAGACCCAAAATGGCCTTCATCGTATCGCTGTCACCCAGGCTGGCGGTTGGCATGTCGTAGGCACCGAAGACCAGGTTGCCCACCCAGATCACCAGCAGGTTGATGAGCAGGCCAAAGACCAGCGAAATCGCCGTGATCACCACGAGCTTGGCCCACAGCACGCGGCCGCGACTGGGCGTGCTGGTGAGGGTCTGGCGAATCATGCCGCTCGAATACTCCGACGCGGTCAGGTTCACACCGAGCACCACGAAGATGATGCCGGCCACCAGCAGACCACTCATGCTGAAGGTGATCGGTTCGAACGACGCCTTGTCGGCCGCGCTCCAGTCCTTGAACGTAAAGCCGATCGACCATGCGATAAGGGCGGTCAGGCCAGCCGAGAGAACGACGGCCAGCACCATGCTGATCCAGTTGGTGCGGGTCGAAACGAATTTGGTCCACTCCGAGCGGAGCGTTGCTCCGAACCCGACGGTGGAGGGTGCGGAAGTGGTGGTGCGGTCGAGGGCCGCTTCGGTCGTCAATGCCTGCATCAGGCCTGTCCTTTCGAGGTCCAGGTGGGAGTATGTGGACCGCCGGCAACGTTGCCGGTGGTGACAATATGCGTCAGGCCGATGGTTGTGCCGGTGCGTCGTGCGACTGGTATTCCACGCTGTCCTTGGTCAGGTCCATGAACGCCTGCTCCAGCGACGCGCGTCGCACCGAGAGTTCGTGCAGCACCACCTGGTTCGCGGCGGCGAGGTCGCCCACTGCGGCTGCATCCAGGCCGGACACCAGCAGTGCCGATGGCTCACTGTCCGGCTGCACGGTGGCGCCGTTGGCTTCCAGCAGCGGTGCGAAGGTGGCGGCCTGGGGCGAGATCACCCGCACCACACTCCCGGAGGCATGCAGCATGAACTCCTGCATGCTGGTGTCCGCCACCAGCTTGCCCTTGCCAATCACGATCACGTGATCGGCGGTCCGCTCCATCTCACTCATCAGGTGGCTGGACACGAACACCGTGCGCCCTTCGCTGGCGAGCTTCCGCATCAAGGTCCGGATCCAGAGAATGCCTTCCGGATCGAGACCGTTGACTGGCTCGTCGAAGAGCAACACCCCGGGATCACCCAGCAGCGCCGTGGCAATGCCCAGTCGCTGCGACATCCCCAGCGAGAAGCCGCCGACGTTCTTGCCGGCCACGTTCGAGAGGCCGACGATGTCGAGCACCTCTTCCACCCGCCGCTGGGGGAT
>CAZNQC010000103.1:7574-12549 GCA_964574825.1 uncultured Sphaerobacteraceae bacterium
GTTCCCCGCTGCCAACCGGCAATCGCATACACCACACGCTCATACACGAAGCCAATCGTGATCAGCACGGTGGCGGTTGCCGCCAGCGCCCCACCGAAGATACCAGCCTCGATGGCCGAGTCCCGGCGCGTGCGGCCGTTAGCCACAAAGGCCGGCAGGTAATAGTGCAGGTAATAGCCGACGACGAATCCCACGAACCAGACAGCCACACCCGACATTGGTCCCCAGATGCTGCCGGTGACGGCGATGTCGTTGACGTCCTTGCCGAACAATCCCGCAATCCAGGCCCAGTGGTCGATCAGATTACCCACCACCACCACGCCCAGCAGCATTGCGCCCCAGCCACAGAAGGTGATGAACACCCAGTCTTCCATTGGCAGGCGCGGAAACCGCCAGGTGCGATGCCCGGCCGGCGAAGATGTCAGTGCGCTCATCGCCGCTCATCCTTTCCCGTGGTCAAATGCACGAAGAGGTCCTGCAGTTCGAGTGGGGTCAACTCCAGGCCATCGGCCCGGGCCTGCTGGCGCTGGTCGGCGGTCAGCGAGCCAAACACGGTTGTCGAACGCGTCCGGCCGAGATCGCGGGCCCCGATCACGGTCAAGCCGCCAACGAAGGCATCCACCCGGTCGGCCGGTCCGGTCACCGCTACGCCCTGACCCAGCAGGTCGTCGGTCGCGGTCTGCATCAGCACCTCACCCTCGTGGATGATGATCACCTGTTCCAGAATCCGGCTCACTTCTTCAATCAAATGGGTGGAAATGATGAAGGTTCGCGGGTGCTCGATGTATTCCTTCAACAGCAGGTCGTAGAACAGCACGCGGGCCGGAGCGTCCATGCCCAGGTAGGTTTCGTCGAACATCGTCACCGGCGTCTGGCTGGCAAGCCCCAGCACCACCCCCACGGCGGACCGCTGACCGCGTGACATGCTGTCGAGCTTGGTTTTGCGTGGAATGCGGAAGGCGTCGACCAGTTCTTCGGCCATGTCGGCATTCCAGTTCGGGCGGAGCCAGGCAGCGTAGCGAAAGATCTCGTCGATCTTCTCGTCCTCGCCATGCACATCGCCGCCTTCCCGGATCAATGCGATCTGGCTGGTGATGGCCGGGTTTTCCCAGACCGGCTGGCCATCGTAGGTCACCACACCCTGATCCGAGGGCCGAAACGCCGCCATCACCGAGAGCAATGACGACTTGCCGGAACCATTGCGGCCCAACAATCCCACGATACCGGGGCCGTCAACCGTGGCCCGCACGTGGTTCAGGGCCTGGGTGTCGCCATAGGCGAGGGAAACATCCTGAATTTCGATCTTCATCGCGTGGCCTCCTCCTCAACGGCCAGTTCCTGCAACAGGGCAATCACGTCGCTCAACGGCATGCCAATTGCGCGCGCCTCGTCGACCAGGGGTTTCAGCACATCACTCACGAAGCGCTGACGGTGTTCCTGGCGGAGGCGCTCCCGTGCGCCAGTCGAGACGAACATGCCGATCCCTCGTTTCTTGTAGAGCACCTGGTCGTCCACCAGGTGCTGGAAGGCCTTGGCGGCCGTGGCCGGATTGATGCGATAGAACGCGGCGTACTGGTTGGTGGACATCACCTGTTCCTCTTCCTCCAGGGCCCCGTTCAGAATGTCCCGGGTGATCGCCTCAGCGATCTGCCGGTAGATGGGACTGTGGTCGTCGAACATGTGGACCTCACTGGTCAAGTGGTTCATTACTCATGTAACTAACCATAGAGCATGGTGTGACACCTGTCAACCCGTCCTGGAGACACAAGGACGAAGAACCTGGAAGGGAGTCAGGGGTGACGCGGATCGGTTGGAAACCTCTTGCGGACCGGCCAACGCCATGTCACCGTACCGCTGCATCGTCCATCAGCAGTCATCGACACCGGGGGAGTCCAGCACCATGCACAGCCTGCCGTTCGACAAACCAGGCCGTTTCCATCGCGGCAATCTCCACCTGCATTCCACCAATTCCGATGGTCGCCGCTCACCCGCCGAGACCCTGGCCGGGTACCGCGCCGAGGGGTACGACTTCGTTTCCCTCACCGACCATTTCCTGCCCAAAGATGACGTCGCACCGGTGGTATCCGACACCACCACCCTGCGCACCGACGACTTCACGACCATCCTCGGGGCGGAAATTCATGGCCCCGGCATGGAGTGCGGCGACCTCTGGCACATCGTGGCGAATGGGCTGCCAGCCGACTTTGCCTGGATTGGGCGGGAGGAAACCGGTCGCCAGGTGGCCGAGCGAGCCCGAGCCGCCGGGGCCTTCATTTCGCTCGCCCACCCGTTCTGGAGTTCGACCTCCATCGCCGATGCCGAATCGCTGCTCGATCTGGCCGACGCGATCGAGGTTTACAACCATGGGTGCGAGGTGGAAGTCGATCGCGGGGAAAGCTGGCACTTCACCGACCTCCTCCTGGCCAAGGATCACCGGCTCAACGCCATCGCCACCGACGACGCCCACTTCAACTACCCTGGTGATCCGGAGCGTGACGCCTACGGCGGCTGGGTGATGGTCAAGGCCGAATCGCTCGACCCGGACGCGCTGCTGGACGCCCTCAAGGCCGGGCATTTCTACTCGTCAACCGGCGCCGAGTTGCATGACATCCGGATCGACGGGGATGAGCTTCACGTCGAATGCTCTCCCGCCGAGGTGATCATCGTCTCGGGCGATGGGTCCCGCACGCAGCGCGTGGTGCCGGGTCCCGTGGAATCGGGCTCGGTGCCGCTGGAGCCATTTCGCCGGGGCGGTTGGTGCCGGGTCACCATCGTCGGCACGGAGGGTGGCCGGGCCTGGTCCAACCCGATCTGGCTGGCGTGATGCACGGCCCGGTGCCGGAAGCGCGCTGGCTGAATAAACCAACCCAATACTTGTTCTATTCAGGCTTCTCTGCTAAGGTGGCGCCATCGTCAGGTGGGATGTCCCACCGGCTGACCCTGGTGACGCACGGTTTCGCCATCGCGACCTCGTCCCAGGGCGTACCATGAATCACAGCACGCCAGTTTCCCGCCCGGGAACGGCCTCGTTCACCTCCCCCGCCAGGGTCCCCCGTCGGCCTGAAAGGCTCACCCGCCATGTCAGAAGCAAGCCCAGCAGCCTCCTCCCGGTTGGTCACATTTCCCGCAACGGGCGGTCGGGGCGGCGGCGAACCGGTCCGCATCCTGGGGATCGGCGGCACCACCAGCGCCAAGTCGTGGAGCCTGGTGCCCCTCCGGGAAGCCCTCCAACGCGCCGACACCCTCGGCTGTGAAACGACCCTCGCCACCGTCTACGATCTCAACCTGCCACTGCTGCACACCGAATGGCGGCTGGACGACTATCCCCCCACTCTCTCGTGGCTGCTCGATGAGGTTCGCCGGGCCGATGGCATCATCATCTGCTCGCCCACCTATCACGGCACGATTTCCGGCGCGATCAAGAATGTGCTCGACCTGCTGATCTTCCTCGGCCGTGACAACCCGCCGTACCTGGCCGGCAAACCGGTTGGACTGATGGCCTATGGCGGCATGACGGCGATGGGGGTGCTCCACGCGCTGACCAATTGCGTGCGGGGCCTGAAGGGGATTTCGGTGCCGACCCACGTGGCCGTGCCCGAGAACTGCATCGACCGGGACGACGTTCGCATCGACAGCCCGAAGATCGAGGGCCGGATCGACCTGATGGTCGAGGAACTCGTCTCCTACGCCGACCAGCTACGCGGCCGCACCGTCACCCGCCTGCACCTCGCCTCGGAGGGGTAGTCCCATGTCCGAGTCCACCACCGAACGCATTCGCCCGACCGGCATGCACGAAATTGTGCTGCATGTCGACGATCTCGATCGAGCGACCCGCTTCTACGAAGAGGTGATCGGTCTCTCCATCGTCCAACGCTGGGGAGCAGAACGTCCGGCTGTCTGGTTCGATTGTGGCGACAGCGTGGCCCTCGGGTTGTGGACCACCAAGGCCGAACAGGGCGCGATCGCCAATGGCCGGGGCGGCGCGCACGTCCATTTCGCGCTCCGGATTCCGCCGGGCAGCCTCGAAACCGTGCAGCAACAGCTTGCCGAGCTTGGCTACGACACCCTCCGCGTCGATTTCGACGACGGCAACCGGTCGCTCTACCTCGACGATCCTGATGGTCATTGCCTGGAACTGATGGACGCGCTCGTCGATTGGGCCGGGAAGTCGGTACGGTGAGGTGTCACAGACCCGCGCAGTAGGCAGGGCCGACGACAGCCGCTTGCCGCTCGCACGCAGCAGCTACCTATGGACGCGGCAGGTCGGCCCGTACGAATCAGTCCCGCCGAGCCTGGTGGAGAATCCGGGCCAAGTCATCCAAGGCACTCATCATGAACACAGACGGCGATCCGCAGACCAAGCTCGGCTACCTCGAAACCACCGGCCGGGTATCGGGGCAACCGCGTGAAACCGAGATCTGGTTCGCCCTTGAGGGTGGCCAACTCTACATCCTCTCCGGAGGTGGGTTGGCCAAGGACTGGGTTCGCAACGCCCAGCAGCACCCGCAGGTTCGCTTCCGGATCGGCGAGACCTGGCTGACCGGTCAATTCCGGCTGGTGACGAACCCTGCGGAAGTCCTGCGGGCACGACGGTTGCTCGGCAGCAAATACTACGGCCTCACCCCGGACAGTCCGGACCTTGATCCCAACCACTGGGTCCTCACTGCCACTCCTGTCGCCATCGACCTCGATCACGCCTGAGCGGCCACCATGTTCGCCAATCGGAGCAGAGGTGGGGCAGGGGATCCCGTGATGCCGTTGAGAGCACGGGGACAGAGCAAAGCGCCGGGCTGCGCACTCCTGGCAACCCGGCGCTTTTTGCTGTGTGGATCTTCGGGGCGTCTTCCTAGAGAAGCACGCCCGGTTCCGGGGCCGGACCGTGCGAGTTGGCCCCCTGATCACCAGGCATGAACCCGAGCATGATGAACGAGTAAATCCACCCGACAATCGGAATCAGGTTGATCAGCACCCACCA
>CAZNQC010000104.1:0-12414 GCA_964574825.1 uncultured Sphaerobacteraceae bacterium
TTCCAGATTGGCTGTACGTTCGCGGGTTCGGTAAAGAGGCGAGGGTAACGAGGAAAGGGGGGCTGCCAGGGTGGGGACTGGTTGGCGAGGGGGCCCTGATCCCGGGTGGCGGGAGTGAAGGGAAAGCCATGCCGCGGCTGGTGATGGGGAGCGTGTGGTGTGCTCGTCACGCGACTGCGACATGGCATGTGGTTGCGAGTTGTTGACGTGACGTGGCTTACGCTTCTGGCCTAATCCAGGACTTCGGCGGCAGAGACCGTTTCGGTCAGGCTCTCCAGGTACAGGGTCAGTTCGGGCCAGGTGTAGGCGAGGGAGGCGTACCAGGTGCCGACCTGACCAGCCTGCACGGCGGGCAGCGCATCCCAGATCGGGTCCCCGGCGGGTGGATCCATCCGGGAGTCGTAGATCACGATGTCGGCGGGGTAGCGGCCGAGTTCTTCCCACGCCAGTGTTTCGAACAGATTGAGCTGAGCGGGGTCGGGGTTCTCTGGCACCACGAATTCCAGCCCCAGCGAGTGGAAGTACTGCAGGTCGCCCAGCAGTTCAGGGTTCAGCACGAAGGCGTTGGTGGTCGGGTCACCGGTAACGCCCAGCACGGTCAGTCCCGGCCTGGCCTCCACGGCGGCAACGAAGGCTGCTTCGGCATCTGCCTGTGCCTGGCGCGCGGCAACCTGCGTGTCGTCGTCCAGGTCGATACCCAGTGCCTCGGCCAGGGCGGCAAACCGCTCGATCGTGGCATCCGGCGTGGAGTTGAACGTGTTGATACCGATGACTGGAATCGAACTCGTCACTGTCTCCCGCACCGCCGGGTCGTAGAGGGCCCAGAGATTCTCGCCTTCGCCTCGATAGAGATCGACGTACAGCTCGGCACCAGTGGCGATGGCGGCCTCGATGTCGAACTCACCCCAGGGACCGAGAAACGCCCATTCGCTGATATCGATGGGGTTCTCATCGGGAAATGCGACTGACTGACGCGGGTCTTCGCTGCCGAAGTGTCCGGCAATCGGCACCCCGAATCCGGCCAGCGAGACCGCAGCCGTGCTCTGGGCAATGATCTTTGTGGGGCGTTGCGGCAGCGTGACGGTCACACCGCGGTCATCGGTCCAGGTCCACTCACCTGCGGCCGGGGATGCTGCTGGCGTTTGGGCGGACGTGCCGATCGTGCCAGTCAGGCCAACGAACGCGCCCAGTGCCAGGCCCTGGCCCACAATTCGTCGTCGTGAAAGCTCGATGGTCATGTCGTGATCTCCTCTGGAGGTTGCCAAGGTCGGGATGAATCAGCCGAAGATTTCGCGATAGGCATCGAGGATTTTGCGCCGCCCGGCGACTTCACCAGGGAATCCGACGCGCTCGATGATGAAGACCTGGTCGTTCTGAACCGCGGGAACCGTCTGCCAGAGGTCGGTGCCGGTGACCTCGTCGAACGCCTCGGTTTCTCCCTCCGCCTGCACGGCGAAGGTCTGCAGCATGATCAGGGTGTCGCCCTGAATCTCACTGACCTGTTCGAGACTCATCCAGGCGCGGCCGTTGCCGTCGAGGTCGTAGCCATCGGCACTGGGCAACACCTCGGCTCCCAGGTCCAGCACCACACCGACGATTGGATTGATGCCGGTCAGCCACAGGGCGAAGCCGTCACCGCCGGGATAGACCGTGGCGAACGTGATCGTCTGGCCGGTGAGGTCGAGTTCGGCAGCCGTGGCGGCGATTTCGCCCTCCAGGGCATCAATCGTCGCCTGGGCTTCGGCTTCCTTGCCGAAGACTGCCGCCAGGGTCAGGTAGTTCTCGTGCCAGTCGTCGCTGCGCGGGATCGAGACGACCGGCGCGATCTGCGAAAGGGTTTCGTAGAGGTCTGCCGAAAGGTCGAACAGGTAGTCCTGCGAGACGATCAGGTCGGCCTCAAGTGGAATCAGGGATTCGATATCCATCTCGAAGGTCGTGAAGAGCGGGATCTCCGGTTCGTAGTCGGTGTCGATGCCAACGAACCCATCGACGTAGGTTGCGGTGGTCGCGATTGGCCGGACACCGAGTTCCAGCATGTCGGCCAGCAGCCATTCCTCACCGAGGTTGATCACGCGTTGGGGGTTGGCCGGAATGATGGTGGTTCCGCGAGGATGGACGATCTCCCGGGTGTCCCCGGTCGCGACCGGAGACGCGTCCGGTGTGGCCTGGGCGAGTGTTCGTTCCAGCCCAAGGGCGGCCATGACCGGCGTTGCGGCAAGACCCGTGGCCAATCGTCGACGATGCAAGCGCATGAACGAACTCCTTTGTCTGGTGAACCGGCAGCACGAAGGCATCCGCATCCGGATGCCTTGAATGCTGATCAGTATAGTCGGAAATAGAGTGAGACTGAAACAGATTGAAACTGAATCGTGCAGTTTGGACTCGGTGGTGGCTGCCACCATGCTCCTGGTTGACCGGATGAGCTAGGTAAGTGCGGTCCGAGATTTGACCTTGAGGGCGAGGATGATCAGGAGTGCCAGGGCGAGCGTCGACAGGATCGTTGCGAGCATGAGAGCGGCGTCGGCGCTGGCATGGGTCAGGATGGCGCCGAAGATCGGGGGCGCGGTCGCGAACGCCAGGTTCAATGGGAGTGCCAGCCGGGCCGATGCCCGAGCGTAGGCCGCGCGGGGGAACACGGCCAGGGGAATCGTGCTGCGGGCGATGGCCATCGCCCCACCCGCCAGCCCATAGAGCGCCACGAAGGTGATGATCACGGTGCTCCCGCTGCCGACCAGCAGGAGGAGATAGGCGAGTGGCAAGACTGCGGCAGCGACAAGTCCGGTGGTCAGCCCGCTCCAGCGGCGTCCTCCCAGCATGTCGACCAGCCGGGACGCGATGTTGATCAGGCCGAGCGAGGAGGCGATGGCCACCGCTTCGGTCCGCGCCAGACCTCGATCCTCGAACAGCGGGATCAGGGTCAGCGAGAACCCCCAGGTGATGAATCCGTTGGCTGCGATCGCTCCCGCCATTAGCCAGAAGGCCGACCAATCGAGCGTGATTTCGGGCGTTGGAGCGGAGGACCCGGTGGCCGGTTCGACCGCTGGGTGGCGGGGAACGGCCCAATGGATCAGGGGCAAACAGATGACCAGGAAGAGTCCGGCGAAGACGACCAGCGTCATCCGCCAGCCGCTGGCGTCGTTGAGGGCATTCGCCAGCGGCCAGAAGATGGTGGAGGCGAGGCCACTGAAGAGCGCCAGCATGCCAATCGACTGCCGGGCATTCTCGCCTGCGATCTCGGCGACGGCGATCTGGGCGGCGGTGGTCAGGATGCCAGCTCCGGCGACTCCGAGGATGATCCACGGCAGCAGGTAGGTAATGCGCCCTTGCGCTCCCGCAACCAACAGCAGCCCGCAGGCGGCGAGGATGGTGCCGATCATCATCACCGGGCGGACGCCAATGCGTTCGAATGTTCCAGCCAGGAACCACGAAACCCCGGCCAGGATGACGAGCATGACCGTTGGGCCGAGCAGGGCAATGGTGAGGCTGAAGCCGAGGTCGGCGGCGATGCCTGCTCCCAACACCCCGGGCAGGTTGAAGGTCGCACCCCAGCCGATGATCTGCGTGACTCCGATTGCCGCGATTCTGGGCAGCAGCCGGATGGAATCTCGTTGCATCGTCTCCGAGCTTTCGAGTGTCGAGACGGGCCATTCCATGCAATCCTCCTCCCGGCCGGGAGGAGGATTGCGGGTAGATCGTATGTTCTCATGCGGAGCGGCGTCGCGGAAGTCCGGAGACACCTCATCGCTGGCACGACGCTTCCATTGCGACGCACCGCCAGGTGGGCGGACAGACCCGGCGCAGGTTCTGCCCCGTATGACGGGACCTGCGGCGCCGGGCCGTTTACCCGCTCGATGGAATGAGCGGTTGGTGAACTGGGGGCGCCCGGAATTGCTGACCGGCCCATGATGAACGGGCCGGTCAGTCGGCGGCGCGGTCCTGCGATTGCCACTGCATGGTGTAGAGGTTGTAGTACATACCACCCCGGTCCATCAGTTCGTCGTGGGTGCCCATTTCCACAATCCGCCCCTGGTCCATCACCACGACCTTGTCGGCCTCGCGAATGGTCGAAAGGCGGTGGGCGATGACGAACGAGGTGCGGCCCTGCAGCAGCCGCTTCAGCGCTGCCTGGATCAGTTTCTCGGTCTGGGTGTCGATCGAACTCGTTGCTTCGTCCAGAATCAGAATGCGGGGATCGGCGAGCAGGGCCCGGGCGAAGGAGACCAGTTGCCGCTGGCCAACCGAGAGACTGGCCCCACGCTCTTCCACGGGGGAAGCGTAACCGTCCGGCATCCGCATGATGAAATCGTGGGCACCGACATCCTTTGCCGCCTGCTCGATTTCCTTCAGCGTGGCGTCCGGTGCGGCGTAGGCAATGTTGTCGCGCACGGACGAGCCAAACAGGAAGGTGTCCTGCAGCACGATACCCAGTTGCGAGCGTAACGACTGTTGGGTGACGTTCCGAATGTCGTGCCCATCGATGGTGATCGCGCCCGACCAGACATCGACGAACCGCATCAGCAGGTTGACCATCGAACTCTTGCCGGCCCCGGTCTCACCGACGAAGGCGATCGTCTCACCTGGTTCCACCAGCAGATTGATGTCGTGAAGGATCTCGGTCTCACCATAGCCAAAGAAGACGTCGTCGTATTCCACCCGGCCAACCACCGGCGGCAACGGATAGGCATCCGGCTTGTCCTGGATTTCCGGCTCGACGTCGAGAACCTCGAAGATGCGCTCACCGGCCGCCATCGCGCTCTGCATGGTGCTGTACTGCTGCGAGAGGTCGCGGATCGGGGAGAAGAAACGGTCGATCATGGCGATGAACAGCACCAGGGCGCCGATCGACATCGACTCGTTGAAGACCAACCGGCCACCGAAGTAGGCCACCAGCGCCACCGAGATCGATGACAGCAGCGAGACGATCGGGAAGAGCATGGAGGAGTACTTGGCGGCATCGACCGCCGCGTGGAGGTTGTCGCCGTTGATCTTGCGGAACCAGGTCATGTTCTCCGGCTCGCGCGTGTAGGCCTGGACCACCCGCATCCCGTCGATGCTTTCGGCGAGATTGGCATTGACGATGGACATCGTGCGCCGGGTGGTGCGGTAGGCCTCCTTGGCCCGCTTCTGCCAGAAGCGCATGATGATGACCATGATCGGCATCACGGTGAAGGCGATCAGCGCCATCTTCCAGTTGGCGATCAGCATGATGACGACGATGCCGACCAGGACCAGCACGTTGGAGATGATGCCGAGCACGGTGTCGGTGAACATCGACTGGATCACGGCCACGTCGTTCTGGATGCGGGTCATCACGGCACCCACCCCGCGCCGGTCGATGTAGCCGATCGAGAGGTTCTGCAGGTGGCGGAACATCTGGTTGCGGATGTCCAGCACCACGCGGTTGCCCAGCCATTGGGCGTTGAAGTACTGCCCCCACATGAAGAAGAAGCGCAACAGTACGATGACGACGAAGGTGGCGCCGATCAGGTTGATCATCCAGGTCCGGCGCTGTTCGGACACCTCGTTGATCGCCTCGGCGAAGAGGAGCGGCAGGGCGAGGTCGGCGAGGGTGGCAAGGATGATGAAGGTGGTGACCAGGATCATCCGGCGGTGATAGGGTTTCAGGAACCCGACCAGCCGCTTGGCGATCTCGCTGTCGTAGGCCTTGCCGAGCACCGAGTCTTCATATTGATGGCGAATCTGTCCCATCAGGAGGCCACCTTTCTGGCTTCCTGGCTATCGGCCAGGGCCTGCATGGCCATTTCCTGGTCCCGCATCTGCAGGTCGTACAACTCGCGATAGAATCCGTCTGCTTCTTCCAACAGTTCGTCGTGCGTGCCGCGTTGGGTGATCCGACCGTCCTGGAACACCAGGATCTGGTCGGCATCGCGCACGGTCGTCAACCGCTGGGCAATGACGAGGGTCGTCCGATTTTCCATCAGCGTGCGGAGCGCCTTCTGGATTTCGTGTTCGGTATCGCTGTCGACCGAGGCCGTGGAGTCATCGAGGATCAGGATGCGGGGATCGATCAGCAGGGCCCGGGCGATGGCGAGGCGTTGCTTCTGGCCGCCGGAGAGGGTCACGCCGCGTTCACCAATCACCGTGTCGTAGCCCTGGGGCATGCGTTCGATGAAGCTCGATGCCTGGGCGGCCTGGGCGGCGGCGATCACTTGCTCCCGGGTGGCGTTGGTGCGGCCATAGGCGATGTTCTCGGCAATTGTCATCGAGAAGAGGAACGTTTCCTGCATCACCACGCCGATTTCGCGGCGCAGGGAGTCCAGCGTGAACTCGCGAATGTCGGTGCCATCGATCCTGACTGCTCCGCTGCTGGGATCGTAAAAGCGCGGGATCAGTGAGATGACCGAACTCTTGCCGGAACCGGTTGGTCCGACCAGGGCCACGAATTCACCCGGCCGGGCCTCGAACGACACGTCGTGCAGGGTCTCGCTGCGGGCGCCACTGTAGCGGAAATCGACATGATCGAAGGCGACGACACCACGCACGGTGCCAATTGGCCGCGCATCGGGGCGGTTGGCGACCCGGACGCGGGTGTCGAGGATCTCGAAAATGCGTTCCCCGGAGGCGATGGCCTGGGCAACGCGATTGACCACCATGCCCAGCCAGCGGATTGGTTCCTGCAGCATTGAGGTGTAGCGCTCGAAGGCGACGAGGGTACCGATGGTGACAGCGCCGTTCAGCACCATCAGGCCACCGATCCAGACGACGCCGGCCACGCTGAGTGAGTTCAGCGTGAGGGTCATCGGGTAGCTCCAGGCCCAGCGATTGGCGGCCTTGATGTTGTGCTGGAAAAGTGACTCCAGTTCGGCCTCGAAGCGGTCCGATTCCTGGACTTCCTGGGCGTAAGCGCGAACGACCCGCCCCCCGGCCACGTTTTCCTGCAGTTTGGTGGTCATCACGCCGAACTGCTGCTGCACGCGCAGCCACATGGGACGGATGGTGATCGAGAAGCGCACGCCCCACCAGGCCAGGAAGGGCGTGGTGGAGAGGGCGATCAGGGCCAGCTTCCAGTCGATCCGGAACATGATGACGGCAATGACGACCACCATCAGGATCATCTGGATCACCGCCCGCATCGAGAATTGCATCATGTTGCGGATGTTGTTGATGTCATCGGTGGCGCGTGACATCAACTGGCCGGTTTGGGCCCGGTCGTAGAACTGGAATGGCAGCTCTTCGAACTTGGCGTAGAGCTCGTTGCGCAAGTCGTTGGCGACACGCTCGGCCAGGGTGTGCGTGCCGTAGGTGCGAATGAAGGTGAATCCGGCCTGCAGAATGGCGAGGAGCACGATCAGTCCGGTTGCCTTGGCCAGGTAATTCAGGTCGCGGTCGACGACACCGTGGTCGATCGCCTTTCCGAGCACGTATGGAATCGCCAACATCAGCGCCATGGCGATGAAGAGCGTGACGTACACCACGGTCACCCATGCCCAGTAGGGTCGCAGGTACCCAATGATGCGAAACAAGGTTTTCACGAGCAGTCCTCAGCCAGATCCGGAAGGTGCGCTTGCGCGCTCGGGCCCACTCCAACCCGAGTGGGTCGGATAGCGGACAGGTCGCCTTCCGGGCTGCGACGGGCCGCCATCCACCGCCAATGTGGCGGATTCGGGTCATGCCGCCATTGGCATGACATTCATCTCAGGCCGGTCATTCTACCCCACCCCGGGCGGCTGGCAACCCCGGCGGCGAAACGTCGCGGATTTACGAACAGGGGGTGTTGTCCGGATGTGAATCTGGGTGCGTGGAATACAGTTCAATAGTGAGACAATGTCGCAATAAGTCGTCCAATGCGCTTGACAGGGGGAATACGTGCCCGGCATAGTGATCCCCGTAGTGATACACAGTCTCACTACGGGGATCACGAGTGTACGGGAGAGAGGGGGCTGTCTTGCGGGATGTTTCGTTGCGGCAGGGAGGGTCTTGGCAGTCAGGGTGCCTTTCGTGGGTCAGTGTTGCTGGATGCCTGATGGGCGATCGACCTGGGTGGTCACCTGTTCACGATGGGGAGCGATAGGGTGCAGGTTGCGACAAACCCGACATCGCCCCGCGTCGCCCGGCCGGGACTGCGAATTCCGGTGCGGCTCCGGCGGACCCTGACCCAATTGACGGGCCAGCAGTTCTGGCTGTTTGGCTGCGATGTCCGGCGTCCGGAAGGGAACGTGCTGGCGGAACTCGGGTTTTGCAAGCAGAAGGCGCCGGGCGAGGGGCCGTCGCCCAGCCGCTATCACCTGACGAATGCCACGGGCGACACCATCGTGCTCTGGGGGTTCGGCCTGCTCTGGACCGATTCGACCGGGCACGGCGTGTTCCTGCCCCGGCACCGGTTCGAGCCACGCAGTCGCCATGGGTGCGAACCCGTCCCGCTGGTCTGGAGCGAGGCGGGGATTCCTGACCTGCACACGCCGGCGGCGGTTGAGTGTCCGCGTTGTGGCGCGATGGTGCTGACCGCGCTCGACTGGCTGGTCGACTACGAGCGGCACGTGTTGTCCTGTCGTGGACCTGTTTATCGCGACGAGACGATTGCCGCGTGGAACCGGCCGGTCGGCACGGCTGCCGATCTCACCGCTCGCTGGCAACGGGCCCGGAGCGATCTGGCCTCCGCCCTGAGCCGCACCTGATCCAACTCGAATCCATGTTGCGTTTTTCGATGACGTTCCCGGTCCTGGAGGATCGGGGAAGGAGATTGCTGTGCCTACGCCACCATTTCGACACCCACTCGCTCCGTTTTCGCGCCGGGCATTTGCCGGTGGACTCGCCCTCGCGGCGGCTGGAGTTGCTGGGCGTACCCTGGCCCAGGAAGGGAGTCCGGTCGCCAGCCCCGCCTCCGATCACGCCCATGAGGAGCATGACCACGCGCATGGCGAGCAGACCTTCCTCGCCGTTGCCGACCCTGTCGCCGCGATCGTGGCCGTCTACTCCCTGCCGGATCACGTGCTGATCGACACGCTGGCCGATGTGACGGTCAACGCCCACGCCGGGTTCCTGTCGCTGGCGGCGGGCGGCCTTCTGTTCATCGATGATGCGAGTCGCCAGTTGGTCGGGCTGGAGGTGCATGGCGATCACTTCCACACGCACACGGCCGATCTGCCCGGCGAGGCGTTTTCGCACCTGGCAATCGATTCCGATCACGCGCACTGGGCGGCGGTGGGGACCGATGATCCGGCCGCACCGATCGTGCTGGTCAATCTTGAGACGTGGGAGACGGCGCCGGTGGCCCTGCCGGAAGCCGGTGAGGTTGGCCTGATGATGAGCCACGACCTGCTCTTCCACCGCAACGACGTTTCCAACGAGGTCGAGGCCTACTGGTTGTCCGACCTGGTCGAGGGTGTCGTTGAACCTGTCTCGACCGTGCCGATCGGGCCGTTCGGTCACGGCGAGTCGATTTCGATGGATGGTGCGACGCTCTACACCGCGACCGATGAGGGGATCGAGGCAATTGCCTGGGATGGCGAGGAACTGACATTCCTGACCGCCTATCCGTGGGCGACCGCCGAGCGTGAGGGCGGCCGTGGGTACTTCCAGCGGCTCTCCTTCGATGGCACGCAGGTCGTCTCCTACACGGCGGACCGCACCGGGCCGGAAACGGAGTGGGAAACCTGGGGCAACGACGCCGTGCTGATCGACACCCGCTCCGGAGATGTGAGCCGGTTCGAGCTTGGCCCCGGCTACGTCTATCGGTTCGGTTTGGCCGATGATCTGGCGTTGTTTGCCCGGATCGGCGGGGATGGTGACGAGGCGCTGGTGGTCGATCTGGCATTGGGCGAGGTCGTGACACGGATTCCGCTCGACCCGATGACTGGTGGTCCTGAGGCTGGTGCCTCGATCTACGAGACGAACCAGTATCGAGCGGTGGCGGTGCTGCCCGATGGGTCAACCGGTTACGTCACCCAGGGCGGGGATGGCATCGTGGCCGTGCTCGATTTGGCAGCCGGCACCGTCGTCGACACGATTGCGGCCGAAACCTCGCTCGATGGCGGGGGATACCTCGCGGTCTTCGGCACCCCGGAAACGGCGACCGATCTCATCGCCCGCTAGACCCCGCACGGCGTGTGAGGTTGCCTGAAAGTTGGGGGAACGGGTCGACACAGCCGAGCCAGATCCGTCGGTTACAGCCCATCCACAGGCTCGGCAGGTCGACCCCTACGATGATTCGTTTGGCCGAGCCCCCTACATTCCAAACTGCCCACCCTGCTCCACCCCTCAGTTTCGAGGAGACTGCGCCATGTCCCGTTTCATTCGTTCGTTGTTGACCGTGCTCATTGCGTTGACAGTTGTCGTTCCGCTGGTCGGAACCACAGCCGCCCAGGAGGAACCCCTCCAGATCGCGGCCAGCACCCCGATTGTGGCCGATATCGTCCAGAACATCGCCGGTGACCGGGCCGAGGTCTTCTCGATCATGCCGGTCAATGCCGATCCGCACACCTGGGAGGCCTCGCCGCAGGACATCCTCCGGGTCACCGAAGCCGATTCATTCATCTCGATTGGCGCGCACCTGGAACCGTTCGTCGAAAGCGGTGGCTGGCGCCGGGCAGTGATCGACGCGGGGATTCCGCAACTGGTCCTCACCGACCACATTGACCTGATCGAGGTCGATCTGGTGATCGATCACGGCGACCACGTCCACGACCTGCGTGGCGGAGATCCGCACTTCTGGCTCGATCCGACGAAGGTGATCGAGGGGATTCCGGCGATTGCGGCGCATCTCTCCGAAGTCGATCCGGACGGCACGGCCACCTACGAGGCCAACGCTGCCAGCTACACGGTCGAGCTGGAAGCGCTCGATGCTGAACTGGCCGAGTCGTTTGCCGCAATTCCGCAAGAACATCGGGTGCTGGTGGTGTTCCACGACGCCTTCCGCTATTTCGCGGCACGGTACGGATTCGAGATTGTTGGGGTGGTGATCCACAACCCGGAAGTCGAGATCTCGGCGCAGGAAGTGGTGGAGTTGCAGGGCATCATCGCGGAGCATGACATTCCGGCGATTTTCGCCGAACCTCAGTTCAACACCGAGATCCTCGAAACCATCATCGACGGGGAGGATGTCGCGATTGGCACGCTGCTGACCGACACCTTCACCGAAGACATCACGACCTACGTTGACCTGATGCGATTCAATCGCGACAGCATCGTGGAATATCTCGGATAAGCTCACCGGCAGAGGCTGGTGAATGGCAGCCGACGGTGCCCTGGGGTGGCCCGCGGGACGTTGCGATGTGGGAACGTGGGGAGTAGGGTGGACACTCGCAGTCAACTGGAGGGTCCCATGAACGAACACATCAGTCTTCCGATCTCACGCCGGACATTCCTGGTGGGAGCGGCCGCATCCGCCGTTGCACTGGGAGCGCCTCTGAAGGATGCGTTTGCCCGGCAAGATGGCTCGGTCTACACCTTCGTCGTGATCGGCACCGACCGGCGCACCCCGGAAGATCCTGAACTGAGCGACGTGCTCATGATCTCGCGGGTTGATACCGGGGCGGGGACGGTGCGGACGTTGTCGATTCCGCGGGATCTCTACGTCGAGGTGCCGGGGTATGGCTGGGCCAAGATCAACGAGGGCTTCAACCAGGCCGTCAGCGCCGATCCCAACCGATCCTGGGAGGTCGGTGTCCAGGGCACGGTCGATACCATTACTCACAACTTTGGTCTGACAATTGATGGTGCCGCCCAAACCGATATGCAGTTCTTCATCGAATTCATCGACCGGCTTGGTGGCGTGACGGTCTACAACCCGTACGACCTGACCGACAAATACTGGGACGGCATGGTGCTGCCGGAAGGACCGCTCGAACTCGACGGCGAACTGGCCCAACGCTACGTTCGGGCCCGCTCGCAGGATGGCGACGGGGGCCGGGTGATGCGCCAACATCTGGTGTTGATGGCGATTCTGGAGAAGTTGCAGGATCCGGCCGTGATACCCCAGATTCCGGAATTGATCGTCACCATGAGCGACCTCGTGCACACCACGATTCCGGCCGAGGTGCAGGTGCAGTTGATTGCGATGATTCCAGGACTTTCCGCCGAGAACGTGACCTTCGGCAATCTCGATACGCAGTTGTCGTCGGGCTACACCGCAGGCGGCGCCTGGATCTACCAGGGCGACTGGGCGACCCTGCCCGGCTACGTCGACTCGTGGCTCAATGGGGCCATCGAGTAGGTCGCACCCGGAATCAGTTCTGCGGATGATCGAGCGCCGCTGCCTGACGTGCCAGGTAGCGGCGTTCTGGTTCGCTGGCGGAATGTACGGCGGCCAGGGCAAACGCCTCTCGTGCTGCTTGGACGTTTCCCGCTCGTTTCAGGAGCCCGCCCCGCACCACCTCGAGACGGTAGGCATGAGCACCCATGGAGCTGATGTCGACCTCTGCCAGCAAGGCCAGCCCGGCTTGCGGAGATTCCGCC
>CAZNQC010000105.1:0-1112 GCA_964574825.1 uncultured Sphaerobacteraceae bacterium
GGCAGAATGCCGCACCCGGAATGAAACAACGGCCCTCCATATTTCATGGAGGGCCGTTGGCTATCCGCAAACCTTCCCAGTGCTGAAGACAGCCTCCAACTGGTGATCGTCAGGCTGATGACACCGATGCAAGGCCGGGAGTCCGGGTCCGCCTATTCGCTGAAGGCCCGGCGGAGGGCACTGGCGGTCTGGGCGACGGCGTTGCGGGTGGCGTTGGTCGTGGCCAGGGCGTTGAGCATCATGAAGTCGTGGAAGACGCCCTGGTACCGGACGGTCGTGACATCGACGCCAGCCAGCCGGAGCTTGCGGCCATACGCCTCGCCTTCGTCGCGCAGGACATCGGCTTCGTCGGTGATCACAAGCGCCGGCGGCAGCTCGCGCAACTGGTCGAGCGATGCCTGGAGCGGGGAGACGGTTGGCAGGGCTCGCTGGGCATGATCAGGGGCGTAGGCGTCCCAGAACCACTCCATCGCCTTACGGGTCAGCCAGGGGCCCTCGGCAAACGTGTCGTAGCTGCCGGAGTCGAACGCGGCGTTGGTAACCGGGTAGAGCAGCGCCTGATAGCGAATGGCAGGGCCGCCACGCTCCCTGGCCAGCATCGTGACCGCCGCCGTCATGTTGCCACCGACACTGTCACCGGCAACAGCGATCCGGCTCCCGTCGAGCCCCAGTTCCCCGCCGTAGCGGGCAACCCACTGGACGGCGGCATAGACCTGTTCGATTGCCACCGGGTACCGGGCTTCCGGCGACGGTGAATAGTTGACGAAGACGATCGCCGCCCGCGATTGCGCTGCGAGGTCGCGGACCAGGCGCTGATGGGTGCCGAAATTGCCCAGCACCCAACCGCCGCCATGGGTATAGATGACCGCCGGAAGTGAACCGTTGTGGTCAGCGGGGCGGACGAGCGTGATCGAAACGGTGCCATCCGGACCGCCTGGCAGGGTGTGATCCTCGATCTCGCCAGGGGCCATGGGTACATCGCCGCTCTGCGCCTGGTCGAGGACAGCCCGGGCATCGGCGGGGGAAAGGGTGTAAAGGGGAGGACCGTCATTCGCGGCCAGGGCATCGGCGAGGGCCTGGGCGGCTGGTTCCAGCACGATCGCCGGCAGTGT
>CAZNQC010000105.1:1212-12334 GCA_964574825.1 uncultured Sphaerobacteraceae bacterium
GACAACGTTCGAACCGATGCGGCCAGTGCCGCCAATGACGACGATTTTCATGGAATGGTCCTTTCCGGACGATGGGTGCCGTAAAGACGGCGCGCTACGAGATGGCCCTCATGGCCTTGATGTTGATGACGACCCGAACCTCGGTCCCGATGACCAGGCCAGAGCCTTCGACCGGAAGGTGCTCCATGCCGAAGTCGCGGCGGTCGATCGTGGCGGTCGCCCGCACACGGAGGACATCGGGGTGCAGGCGTCCGGGCGGATCGACCTTGCGCACATCGAGCTCCACCGCCCGCGTGACCCCGTGCATCGCCAGGTCGCCGGTCAGGAGCCAGTGGTCGTTGCGGGCGGCGTTGGCCGGTCGGACCGCGGTACTCCTGAACGTGATGGTGGGATAGGTGGCGACGTCGAAGAAGTCGGCCGATCGCAGGTGATCGTCGCGGCGCGCGATGCCGGTGTCGATCGTGGCAGGATCGATCTGCGCTTCGATATCCGTGTTCCAGGGGCGATAGCGGTCATATCGAATCACGCCCGCCGGTCCGTCAAAGCGGCCGTGAACGGTCGCCACAACCATGTGCCGGATGGAGAACCGAACCAGACTGTGGACGGGATCGATTCTCCAGATGGGGTGAGTCGCGACCGTGGGTTGCTGGGGGAAGATTGCTGGGGCTTCCATCGGTCATTCATCCTTCCTGGTGATGGCCAGGGTCGATCGCACGACAGGCCGCTTTGGGCTGCCGGAGCGGGTCAGACCTGAACGGATTCAGCGAACGTTGTCGCCTCGATGGCGTCCTTGATCACGTCGATCACCGGTTGCGGCTGCGACAGCATGACCACATGGGATGCTCCCGGAACCTCGACCGTCTTGACGGCGCCTGCCCGCTCGGCCATGAAAACTTCGACCGCCGCAGGAATGTTCCTGTCCTGCTCGGCGTAGACGAACCAGGACGGAATCGACTTCCAGGCCGGGTCGCCAGCGCCATCCGTGAGGGCGGCCTGGGTTACCGGTCGCTGGGCAACGGCCATGAGTGCGGCCTGCTCCTCCGGGAGATCGGCGGCGAACTGTTGCCAGAACTCTTCCGGCTTGATCGAGAGGTCCACACCGCCGTCCGGCAGGGGAAGGGGCGCGAGGGTTGGACCCAGCGTGCTGCCAGGGAACTGGCCCGAGAGATCCACGGCGTTCTCGCCCGCTTCCGGAGCGAAGGCCGCGACAAAGACGAGCGCCTTCACGTTCTCGAGACCAGCAGCGGCAGTGGAAATCACGATGCCGCCGTAGGAATGGCCGACCAGGACCACGGGACCAGGAATGGCGGCGACGAGGTTGGCAACGTAGGCGGCATCGATTTCGACGCTGCGCAGGGGGTTGGCAGCCGCGATGACCGGATACCCCTGGGCGAGCAGATCGGGCACGACGGCGTTCCAGCTCGACGAATCGGCGAAGGCGCCGTGGACGAGGACGACGGTGGGCGTCGACGGGTCGGCAACCGGTGAGGACTGGTTCATGGCGATTCCTTTGCTGGGAGCGGGAGCGGACGGCTGGTTGGTGGCAGACACGGTGCCCCGAGTTCTGGCGGGGTAGGTGGCAGCCAGGATGGCGGCGGCTCCAACACTGGTGAATCGGCCGATGGCAGCTCGCCGGGTCAATCGATCAGCGGTGATGGAGCGGGAAGTGGTTCCGGACAACTGATTCCTCCTTTCCGGGAAGTGGCGCCGGGTCGGGCAAGTCCCGAGGGCATGCTCCGATCATGGGCCGCCGGGCGCGGAGGCACATCTGGAGAATTCCCCGATTGTGGAACTGGATTGGGAACGAGGAGATCTGAGGAGAATTCCTCAGTCAGCGCTGGACTGGAGGCGGTCGAGCTGGTGCCGCACCGCAAAGACGGCGGCGGCCGTGCGGGAGTCCACACCGATCTTCTGCATCGCGTGCTGGACATGGTTGCCCGCCGTGCGCTCGCTGATCGACAACACCCCGGCAATCTCGCGGTCGCTGAGCCCATCAACCAGGAGTGCCAGGACTTCGATCTCGCGTGGGGTGAGCCCGAGAGACGCAACTCCCCCAGCAGGATTCGGCAGCGGCGAGGTTCTGCCGGCGGACGGCGACACTCCGGCAACCGGGCTGTCCCCCGCTGCATCGGCAGGCGATTCGGCGGCCAGGTCGGTGACGAGCGCCAGCGCCTCGGTCGCGGCATCTCTCCACCCGAGCATCTCGCCGGCCTGCCAGGCGGCGGTGAACTCGGCCGGAGTCAGGGAGGCTCGCAGCACATCGGCAGCAGTGGCGGGATCTCGGTCTGGCGGGGGAATGGCACCGATTTCAGCGAACAACGACGTGGAACTGCCGAGCAACCTGACCGCCGGGATTTGCATTCCCCGCAACCGGGCACAGGTAGCGATGGCCTCCATGCACTGAGCGACGCCGACCCGGTTCCCCATGTTCAGGAACAGCCGCAACGCCTCGGCGAATCGAACCGCCGCACCCGGAATGTCGCCGGTGGCGATATCGACATCTCCCAGATGGGCGGAGAGGTACGCGAGTTGGCGTCGATCCCCGTTCTCCCGCGCCAGGTCCGTCGCTTCGGTGAAGAGGTCGGCCGCCTGGAGGTAGTCCCCCCGCAGCCTGGCGACGACGCCCAACTCGGTCAACGCTTCACCCCGGGCGCCGCGGTCGACATGAGTTTCCGCCAGTACCAGGCACTCATCGAACAGTGACGTTGCGCGAACGAAATCGCCCCGATCACAGGCGCCCTTCCCCAACTCCAGCAGCACCTCGAAAATACCCTGGTCGTCGCCGGCCACGCGGAGGAGCGTCAGGGCTTCCTCATAGCGAGCACTCCCCAGGTCGTGGTCACCCTGGACCCAGGCAACCATGCCCAGATGGACGAGGGCGCGACCCGATCCCCACGGATCGCCAACCAGGCGAAAGGCGGCGAGGGACTCGGTGCCAAGTGCTTCGGCATCGGCGTAGTCATCGCGGTAGCGCGCCACAGCGGCCAGACAAAGGAGCGCGCGGGCGATGCCCTGCTGGTCACCAATCCGATGCCATCCCGCCAGCGCGTCCTCGCAAAGCTGGACGGCCTGGTCGTAGTCTCCCTGCATGCTGGCCAGCACGGCAGCCCCGGTCAGGACGCTGCACCAGGCCGGTGACCCCTCGGGCAAACCCGTGCAATCCAGAATGGCTGTCAGGTGGGACCGGCCTTCGGTCACGTAGCCGCGCTGTTCCCAGAATCTCCAGAGCGAGGCGCCCATGCGCATGGCGGCAGACGCATCTCCCTGATTCAGGGCCCATCGCAGCGCGGCCCGCACGTTGTAGCGATCGCGCTCCAACCGTTCCAGCCATGCGGCTGCATGGGGGCCCGGCAAGCCAGCAGAACTCGCCTCGGCAAATGCCAGGTAGTGCGCTGCATGCCGCTGCTCGATGATGTCGCGCTCACCCGCGGCCTCCAACCGGTCGAGTGCGTATTCGCGCACCGTTTCCAGCATCTGGTAGCGTGGCTCGCCCCTGAACCCTGGACGTTGCTGGAGCAGGCTGTTGTCAATCAGCGTGGCGATGCCGTCGACAACATCCATCGTCGCCCCAGGGCCGTTCCCATCCGGACCGGTCGCCCCGGCGGGTTCGAGGGCCTCGGCGGCTTCGAG
This sequence comes from uncultured Sphaerobacteraceae bacterium, assembly GCA_964574825.1. Taxonomy (GTDB): domain Bacteria; phylum Chloroflexota; class Chloroflexia; order Thermomicrobiales; family UBA6265; genus JACCYX01. The sequence goes on from CAZNQC010000105.1 coordinate 4,843, forward strand.
CGTGAAGCCACCGATGAACACGCCAAGCCGCCGAAACAGCACCTGCTGCGGGGCATCGAGCAGGTCGTAACTCCAGCCGATCGTGTCCCGCATGGTTTGCTGCCGCAGGGGCAGATCTCGCGCGCCGCCGCTGAGCAATGGCAGCCGCTGTTCCAGGCGCTGCAGGAGTGAGGCGGGAGGCAGCACCTTGATGCGAGCAGCGGCGAGTTCGATCGCCAGCGGGAGGCCGTCCAACCGGCGAACGATCTCTGCGACGACCGGCTGGTCATCGGCATCCGGTTCGAATCCGGGATCAACGTCCCGGACACGATCCAGGAACAACTGAACTGCTCCCGGGAGGTCGTCATCATTTGTGGTGGGGTTCTGCTCGTGGGAGAGCGGAGCAACCTTGTATTCGCGCTCGCCGGAGATTCGCAGGCGGCTCCGGCTGGTCACCAGCAGTTTCACGTTGGGACAGGCGTCGAGCAGGATGCGGAGACGCGGCCCGGCAACGATGACCTGTTCAAAGTTGTCCAGCACCAGCAGCATCTGACGGTCACCAATCGACGCCAGAAACCGATCGGGCAGTGATCCGGCACCGGTATCACGGAGACCGAGGCTCGCAGCCAGCGTGTTCAGCACCAGTTTGGGGTTCGAGACCGGAGCGAGGTCGATGAAGACGAGGCCATCCGGAAAGGCAGCGGTCACCTCGGCCGCAGCCGAGATGGCCAGACGGGTCTTGCCGACGCCGCCAGGACCGGTCAGGGTCAGAAGGCGGATCGCGGGATCCCGGAGGAGCGAGGCGACGGCTTCGACATCGTGGGCGCGGGCGATCAACGACGTGAGCGGCATCGTGAAGGGCACCACACCGCCCTGCACCGTGCGGGAGGGCGCAGCGAAAGGGGAAGGCAGGCGTGGCGCGGACGATGACTCTGGCATGTCATTGCTGGTGGGTCGAGCGAGTGAGCAGTGCCTTCAGGATGGCGACCGAGGTCCCGCCTGTCAACCACCGACATTGACCTGTAAGTGCTCACATATGTGGGTGCAGCGGGGTGGCCGCAAGAAGGACCACCCGCGCTGCCGATCGTTCGCGGTTAGTAGACCGCCAGGATACGAGTCGGACCACCCGAGGCAGCTTCGTGGTTGGGAGCCCCCACGAACGCATACGCGCCGGTTGCAGGTGCGGTGTCGAGATTGGCGATCCCTTCGATGCCATAGAGACCGGCGCCGAGGATGTTGATGTGGGTGCCGAAGTCGGTCGAGTTGCCAGGATCCTGGCTGAGGGTATCGGATGCAATCCCGGCGATGTTCCGCTCGGCCACAAGGAACGCCGACGCATCGGGGCTGAAGCCGGGATAGTGCATCACACCATCGGCATCGAGGTTGACGAAGGCCTCGGCATCATCGATCCGGGCAGCCCATCCCGAGTTCATGGCCACCAGGGCGCCATCGGGCAGCGGCCCATACTCGGCCTCCCAGGCCAGGATGTCATCGACGGTCAGGCCATAGTCGACATCCGATTCCGCCGCCGCCGTGACGTCGATCACGACCAGGGGCGCGACGAGGCTGGAGGGAGCGATCAGGTCGGCCGTGATGCCATCCACAAAGAAGTGGGCGGGCGAATCGAGGTGGGTTCCGGTGTGCTCGTGAAAGGTGAGCACATTGGCATAGAACCCATCGTTCTCAACCGTCACCACCGTCTCCAGCTCGAAACTCGGATTGCCCGGCCAGACTGGGGTAGCAGGCGAATTGGAGTGGGAGAGATTGATGACGTTATCGATAGAGATGGTTGCCGCCACAGCTGCCACCGGCGTGGCTTCCTGGGCACCGAGGAACGAAGGAGCAAGGGCTGCGGCACCCGCCAGGGCACTGGCCCCACCGAGCAGATGACGACGATTCAACGAGCGATTGCCGCCACGCTTCAACGCCGACTGAACGCGGTACATGACCTCGGGAGAGCACATCTGACGACCTCCTGATCCCCCCTGGGGAGACATTCGTCCCGCTTCACCCAGGGAGGGAGCCGGAGATCGGAGCGCGGTTGGTCGCAGCGACCACCGGCGCTCCACTGCGCGGCGATTACGCACATCCTACGTCACAACCCGTCACTTCCGATACGGGCAGCGAGCATCAGGCCACATGCGTTGGTTTGGCGAGAGTTCGGCTCGAACCCGTGGCAGGTGGCCCGGTGTCGCTGTGCCGATGCCTGCGACACCGGGCCACCTGAGAGCCGCGGTGTGAATCAGGCGGAGAGACTGAACGGTGGGTACTCGTCGGTTACCAGCAGCACCGCGTAGGCCGAGACCCGGTTGCTCCAGCGCATCACGCCTTCGACATAGTCGAACAGCCCACGCGGATAGCGTCCGGTGAAGAGAATGGCGAACCAGGCAATGATGATGGCAATGGCGGCACCGATGCCCAGGAAGAACAGCACGATGTAGTGCGGAATGGCGAGGAGCCACTTCACCAGCGGCAGCCAGCGATTCAGGTCGCGGGGAACATCAGGGTAGCGAATGTCGAGGTGGACGGACTGGTGGTCGTCAGTCGAAGGATAGCGATCATCCATCAGGGCCCCATAGACGCCGACGCGCTGGATGAACCGCATCAATTCCAGATTCCAGTCGAACCACCAGCGGGGGTACTTCTGCCGGAAGAGGATCATCAGGAGCGGGCCAAACGTGATCAGTCCACCGGCTCCCGCAGCGGCATAGCTAATGTCGCCATCCTGTGTGTAGGAGATGAAGCTCTCGGCATTGACACTGGAAAGCACGATGGCAATTGGGATAATGAACAGGATTCGCAAGCCGGTCGAAAGTCGGTCCATCGGCCGATCCGGATACTCGACCGAAAACTGTAGCGGATATGAATTACTGGCCATTCGCTCTCCTACCCCAGACTCCACTGATCCCACAGGACCATGCCACGCGCATGGACCTTCAGCCCAGCATAGGCAGCCAGCGGATCGTTGTCACCAGCGATCCACCGCCAATCCGGGTCAGACCCCTTCTCAACATACCCGTTCCAGCACCCCGCCGTCTGGAGGTCCCCATGTCCGACGCCCCGCACGCCACCCAACCCAATCGCCGCCCCACCTATGCCGAGACCGTCCAGTCCATGACCCACCAGCTTGCCGCTGCGGGCATCGAATCCGCCCGGTTGGATGCCGAGGTGCTGTTGCGACACACGGCGGGACTCTCCCGCAGCGAACTCTTCATGCGCTATCCAGAGCCGCTGCCGGCCGACATCGACCTGGTGCTGCAAATGCTGGTGACCGGCAGGATGGCAGGACGCCCGGTGGCGTACCTGATTGGCGAGCGGGAGTTCATGGGGATGCCATTCCAGGTGCGGGACGGCGTGCTGGTGCCGCGGCCGGAAACCGAGATCCTCGTCGAATGGGCGCTCGAGCATCTGCCAGCGCATTCAACTGTGGTTGATGTTGGATCCGGTTCGGGCACGATTGCGGTGTCGCTGGCGGCACTCGGCAAGGACCTGACGGTGATCGCGACCGATGTCTCGCCAGTGGCGCTGGGTATCGCCGAAGAGAACGCTGACCGGTTGCTCGACGACGAGCGACGAGCCCGCATCTCGTTCCGCGAGGGCTCGCTGCTGACGCCGATCGTCGATCAGGTGGACATGGTGCTGGCGAACCTGCCTTACCTCACCCCGGCGCAAGTGGACGGCAATCCGGATCTGGCCTCCGAGCCTCGCCTGGCACTGGATGGTGGACCCGACGGGCTCGACCTGATCCGGGAGCTCGTGGCGGACCTGCCCCGCGTCCTGCGGCCGGGTGGAGCGGTGGGTCTGGAAATCGACCCGGCCCAGCAGGAAACCGTCGAGCAGATTCTGAGATCGACCTTTGCCGACCGCCCAGTCGAAACGCTGCCCGATCTGGCGGGACTGGCCCGGCACGTGGTGATGCGTCCCCACTAGACCATCCGGAGCACGTACCGGGGCACCTTCCGCGTCAGGTACCCGGTTCCTCGGTTGGCACCACGACTGGCGGCACCTCGGTGGGAACCGGCGTCGGAGGCACCTCGGTGGGGACCAGGGTTGGCGTAGGCGGAACCACTGTCGGCGTTGGTGAAGGTGGCACGGTCGTGGCGGTTGGAATGACCGTGGTAGCAGTTGGCTCGATGGTGACCGGCGTTTCCGTGACCCCACTGGTAGGAGTGACAGTGGGTGTTGCGGTTGGCGTCGGTGTTGGGGTTGGGGTCACGGTCGGTGTCGGGCGAGGATTGATGCGCAGGTATGCGCCAGAGACCCATCCCGATCGGTCGCCGCAGACAACCGGGACCCAACCATTCCGGGTGGCACCGGTCACTTCGACCGTCCGCCCTTCGGGGAGCACCGTGATGATGGCGCCATTCACCGCCGTTACCCGGCAACGCACACCCAGTCCACCCGTGTTGACGACCGTGGCCGTCTGGTTTTCGGGCGGCTCGGTGGTGGTGCCGTCATCGATGCGGAGATAGTCCGCCGATACCCAGCCCGCCTGGCCACCGCAGGTCACCGGCACCCAGCCACTCTGGGTGGCACCGCGAACCGGCACGGTGGTTCCCGCCGGCAACTTGGCAATGATCGTCCCGTTCGGCGTCGACCGGCAGTTGAGGTTCGCGCCACCGGTGTTCTGCACCACGCCAATCACACCGCTGGGCGTGGTGGATGCAGTCGGCGTCGCCGATGCGGTCGCCGTTGGGGTGGGGGTTGTCGCCGCACTGCCGCTGATCTGGAGGTAGGCAGCGGACGACCATCCAGCCCGGCCGCCGCAGATGATCGGCACCCAGCCGCTCTGGGCTGCACCAGTCACCTGAACCGTGCTGTTCGCCGGAGAACTGCCAATGATGGTGCCATTGGGTGTGGCGCGACAGTAGAGGCCAGCCCCACCGGTGTTGACGACGCGTCCGACAAGACCGGAGGGGGGCTCGGATGTCGACGTGCCGAGGATGATGACGCCATTTCGCACGTGGAAGTAGGTCGCGGCAGTGTTGTTGCCATCGCGGCCGCCCTCATTGAGCAGGTTGAGGGGGTCAACGGTGGTCTGGATCGCGTAGTTGCCATCGGCCAGAGGGGACGAACCGAGAACGACCCATTGCTCCGGCAGGGACGCCACGTAGGTATCGCTCCAGCCAACCGAGAGACCCTGCAGGGTGCCTCCACAGGAGGTGTACCGCGGGGCGGACGGGCCGTTGGAATTGAACCGAACGTAGTCGAGGATGCAGAAGCTGGTCTTGGTGCCTTCGGCGGTGGTGGGCTGATAGGTACCGTTGGCATCTCGTTTGAGGAGGAGGTAGGACGCAAAGTTGGAGAAGTGATAGTGGAAATGGCTGGGGTGGTAGAGGAGATCGGAGGTGACCCGGGTCTGGCTGACGCGGCTCCCGCCGGAGGCCGCGTTGTAGACGTTTTGGTAGACGGCATTGGAACCGTTCGGGTTGGGATCGCCCTGGAGTTCCAGGCGACCTTCACCGGCATTCCAGACCGTGTTCGAGAAGCGCAGGATGTACTGCGACGAGCCGTTGACGGTGGTGCGGTCGAAGTAGAGGCTGGAAGGCGCGGTGGGCCGGAGGTCGGGGTAGAGCGGTCCGGCCGCGGCCGCGGGTTCCGGTACGAGCGGCACGATCAGCGCCAACAGCAGTGCCAGGAGCATCACGCCCTGGGTGCCCCACCTCGGTGCGGAGCGGGAAGTCGTCGATCCCATGGTGCAGGTCCATTTCGCCAGCAAAGAAGCCCAATGTTGATGCGAGACCCAGAGACCCGTTTCGGCAGAACCTTCTCGATTGTGTGGTGTGACCCTTGTTGGCGGCCAATTCTACACCGTGGCGCGGCGAATTGCCGGTGGAGTGCCGAAATGGCCAGTCCCTGGCTCTCCATCGATTGACGGCACCCGGCGTGGTCCCTAGCATGACATTGGGGTGATTCAGAATCGGACAGCTCGCGTGCGACCGTGCGGATGGTCGTACCGCCACGTAAGGATGTGAGCAGTGGACGGACGACTCAACCGGCGGAACCTCATCAAGTCGGTACCAGTGGCTGGAGCAGCTGGACTGGCAGCCTCGCGTCCGGCCCGGGCGCAGAGTGCGACACCGGTCGCCACCAGCATTTTCCCCGGCATCGACGTCGGGGTGGACGATCCGCGCTACCCAACCCTGGTGCGGGGGTTCAACCTCCGCTGGGTCGGCACACCGCAGTACATCGCGGTCTGCGCGGACACGGCTCAAGTGGTACGGGAAGTGCAGCGGGCGATCGACGATGGTCGGCGGATCACCGTCCGCAGCGGTGGCCATTGCTATGAGGACTTCGTGTCCGGCAACGACGGCGGGGTGATCATCAACCTCTCGTCGATGCGAGCCGTTTCGCGCGATCCCGACACCGGTTGGTACGGCGTCGAGGGTGGGGCCACGCTGTGGGATGTCTACCAGCAACTCTACGTCGAGTATGGGGTGACGATTCCGGGCGGATCGTGTTCCTCGGTTGGCGCCGGAGGACACATCACCGGTGGCGGCTACGGGCTGCTCTCACGACTGCATGGGTTGACGGTGGACTACCTGCAGGCGGTCGAGGTGGTGGTGGTTTCCGCCGATGGGAAGGCCGAAGCGATTACCGTCAGCCGGGATTCGACCGATCCAGATGAGCAGGACCTGCTCTGGGGCCACCTCGGTGGTGGCGGTGGCAACTTCGGGATCGTGACGCGGTTCTGGTTCAAGGACCTGCCCGAGGCACCAGCCGAGGCGCATGTGCTGCATCTGGCCTGGAACTGGGACGAACTCGACGAAGGCAGCTTCGGCCAGATGATCGGCAACTATGGGGCGTTCCTGGAGGCGAACAGCGCGGTTGGCAGTCCCTATTCCGGCCTCTTCGCGCTGTTGCACCTGTCGCAGAAGGCAGCGGGGCAGATCGTGCTGACCGCGCAATACGTGGGGGACGAGCCGGAGCGGCTGACGGAGTTCGCGGAGGCGATGGGCGGCGGCCTCACCGCGCCAGTTGCCAGCCATACGGCGCTCGGGCATCACCAGACCGTCTCGCCGACAACCTCGGTGCGCTCGTTGCCCTGGCTGTATGCGACCCAGACGTTGAACGGGACCGGCCCGAACCAGCGAGGCAAGTACAAGTCGAGCTACATGAAGGCTGCCTTCCCGCAGGACCAGATCGCCGCGATGTGGAAGTACCTTTCGGCGCCGGAGCATCCCAACCCGCAGGCACTGGTGCAGATCGATTCGTATGGCTGCCAGGTGAACGCGGTCGATCCGGCAGCCACGGCGATGGCCCAGCGGTCGTCGATCATGAAGCTGCAGTTCCAGACGTACTGGACCAACGAGGCGGACGACCAAGTGAACCTGGACTGGATCCGGGCGATCTATACCGAGATGTACGGCGAGCAGGGTCCGATGCCGGATGATCTGATGGACGGCTGCTACATCAACTACTGTGATGTGGATCTGGTGGACTGGCCGTTGCTCTACTACAAGGAGAACTATCCGCGGTTGCAGGCGGTGAAGGCGCGGTGGGATCCGCTCGA
>CAZNQC010000106.1:0-12254 GCA_964574825.1 uncultured Sphaerobacteraceae bacterium
CGTGCCACTGGGCGCCGTCACCGCTGACGCGCGATGGTTCGTGGTCGTCCTCCAGCCAGATCTTGCTGGTATCGCCATGCCCCCGCCACGATTCGAACGATCCTCGCGTTCCCTGCACCCCATAGATCGCCATTTGGTGCGGGCGGGGTGAAACGTGATCGACACGAACGCGGAAGACCGACCCCTTGTCGCCGACCATCTGCATCAGGTGCATGGTCGGACTGTGGTTGTCGCGCACGAACTTGCCGCCCGGCACCGCGACGCAGGAGACGGTTTCGATCCGCTCGCCGGTGATGTAGAGCAGCGGTCCCAGGCTGTGCGTGCAATAGACGCCCAGTTGCCCCTTGCCACGCCAGGTGAGGTTGCCGTCGGCATCGAACCAGAGGTCCTTGCAGTCGTGCAGGTACTCGCCTTCGAGGTAATAGATGTCCCCGAATCGATGGTCGTCGGCCAGCCGCTTGAGCAGTTCCACCTCGTCGAGATAGCGATAGTTCTCGGCCATCATGTACGTGGCGGAGCTTTCCCGCGCGGCCGCGACGAGATCGTGTGCCTGGTCAAGGTCGAGGCAGGCGGTGACCTCGCTGAGCACATGCTTGCCAGCCCGCAGCGCCTGGGCAGCCTGTCCAGCGTGGAACGGGAGCGGCGATGCCACCACCACGGCATCGATATCCGAGTTCAGGAAGTCCTCGTAGTTCGAGAACGGCCGGGCGTCGATCTCGGCGGCGGCGCTGCCGACCGCGTCTGCGTCGATATCGTAGAGCGCGGTCACGGTTGCGCCCTGGGCGGCCCGGCAGACCCGGACGAAACTTGCGCCGCGCCGGAGTCCGATCACGCCGAAGCGGATGGTCATGCGTGTATTCCTCCTGCTCGCATCTACCTACCCCTTGATCCCTGAGAGCGCAATGCCCTTGACGAAGTTCTTCTGGAAGATGAGGTAGACGACGATGGTGGGAACACTGGCCAGCAGCGAGCCCGCCATGATCGCCTGGTAGTTGGAGACGCCCATTGATGTCGAAATCTGGACCAGGATCAGCGGCAGGGTGTAAAGGTCCTGGTCGTTGAGGGCCACCAGCGGCCACAGATACATGTTGAAGGCGCCAAGGAACGAGAAGATCGCCAGCGCGGAGAGCGCGGGCCGGATCAACGGCAGGATGATTTCCCAGTAGATGCGAAAGTCACCGGCGCCATCGACCTTGGCGGCGTCGTAGAGATCGTTCGGGATCCCGACGATGAACTGGCGGCAGAGGAAGATGCCGAACGACGACACGGCGGCGGGAATCCAGATCCCGGCGTAGGAATTGAGCAGCTTGAGGTCGAGCATCACCAGGTAGAGCGGAATCAACAGGGTGACGAACGGGACCATGGTGGTGGCGAGGATGAAGTAGAAGATCAGGTCGCGGCCAGGGAACTGGAGTCGCGCAAACGTGTACCCACCGAGCGACGAGGTCACCAGGGTCGAGCAGACCACCAGCGTCGAAATGAAGAGGCTGTTGGCGTAGGCGCGTGGTAATCCCGACGTGTTCCAGACGGTGGTGATGCCTTCCATGGTCCATTTCCGGGGCAGGAGCTGGATCGGCTGGGTGACGATATCGACGTTGGTCTTGAATGAGCCGAAGATGAGCCAGAGGAAGGGATAGATCATGGCCACGGCGAAGAGCGTCAGCGCGATCACGATCAGGGTGGTGACCCATTCACCATTGGCCCAGAGTTTCCGCGGCCAGCCGGGTTCGTGACGGCTGGGGGTGGTCATGGTTGCCATCATTCACTCCTGGCCGCGAGGAAGCGCTGGAACTGGAGCACGGTTGCTGTCAGCAGGAAGAGGAAGATGAAGATCGAGACGGCCGCCCCGTAGCCGAGGCTGAGGGTCTTGAAGCCCAGTTCGTAGGTGTAGACCGCCAGCGTGCGGGTGGAAAAGGCTGGTCCGGAGAGCAGGTAGAACTGTTCGAACATCTGCACCGTGGCAATGACCGAGACGACCACCTGGAAGAAGAAGATCGGCCGAAGGATCGGGACGATGATGTCGATCGTTTGCCGCCAGAGACCGGCCCCGTCGAGCCGGGCAGCCTCCAGCAGGTCGGTGGACACTTCGTTGATGCCCGCGAAGAAGATGATTGCCGAGCCGCCGAGGTTGGCCCAGACCACCATCAGCACGATGCACCAGAGCGCCTGGTCGGGACTGTTCAGGAAGGGTTGGGCGGGCAGGCCGATCCGTTCCAGCACGCTGTTGAACGCGCCATCACTCGGCAGGTAGAGAAAACGCCAGAGCAGCACGGTGACGATGCTGGGGATCACCACCGGCAGGTAGAACAGCCCCAGGTAGACGCGTTGGAGCTTGCCATATCGCAACTGGCTGATTCCGAGGGCCACCAGGAACGATGCGAGGATGCCGACCACGATCTCGGCCACCGAGAAGATCAGGGTGACCTTGGCTGCTTTCCAGAAGTAGTCGTCGTTGAGGGCACGTTCGTAGTTGCGCCAACCGACCGGCACCGGGTCCACGATGAAATCCCAGTTGTGGAATGACAGCCAGATTGCGCGATAGAACGGATAGACGAAGACGACCGCGTAGTAGGCGATCAGGCCCAGCGCGACGACGATGCCCATCACCGAGACGTGGCGGAACGGCCGCGTGCGGCTACGCGGCACCTCGTATGTCTGGATCGACGTTGCTGCCATGGCGACTCCCTGGAAATGCGGGACCGGCTGACGAAAGGGACGTGACCCGGAGGAAGGTGGGTTCCTCCGGGTCGGGCGTCTGCTAGATACCAAGCCGCTCGCGCGCTTCCTGTTCCTGGGTGTTCAGGTAGTCGTCGGCCAGGCTGAGGGCCTCGGAGACCGTGATCTCGCCACGGGCAGCGCGGTCGAGTTCGGCACTGGCGGGAGCCGGGTTGGCGATGTGGTCCTTCGGCCAGCGCGAGCGTGGCCAGGTCGTTTCGGCCAGCCGCTTGGAAATGGCGCCGAACTTCGTGTCCTCGATGCGGGGGTCGTTGTAGACATCCTGCACGCAGATCAGGCCGGTGTAGGAGTTCGTCACGTCGATCAGGGCATCGGCGCTGATCAGTTGCTTGGCGATGCCGAGGCAATGCTGGAGCTTGGCGTCGTCATCGGCGAGACGGCGCGAGAGCGTGATGACGCCGATATGGGCCGGATAGACGACATCGGTGGCCGCATCGGTCAGCGGCGGCAATGACATGCCGTTCGCCTGCAGTTCATCGGGCGCGGTGCCAATCGTCCAGGCGCCCATCTGCTGGGTCGCGATCTTGCCCTGCAGCCAGACATCGTATTCGTTGTCGATGGTCGAGAGGTCGTACGACATGGTCGGGAATTCGCCAGTAGTCGCATCCACGATCTTCTGCAGCGACATTTGGCCGGCTTCGGTGTTGAGCGACCATTCGCCGGTTTCGCCGTTGTAGAACTCGGCGCCCATCTGCCAGATCCAGTTCTTGATCAGGGTCAGCATTGGGGTCATCAGCGAGAGCCCGGACAGGGTCATCGTATCGCCGTCCATCACCGTCAGTTCCTGGCCGGCTTCAACCAGCCCTTCCCAGTTGGCGATGTCGGTCGGATCAATTCCGGCCGCGTCCCAGACCGCGCCGTTGTAGGACGTAATGACGCCATTGGCTCCAGCCAGCCAGGGGATGTAGTAGATGGACCCCTCTGGCATGTCGATGGTTTCGAGCGTGGCGGGGAAGAGCGAGGATTCGAGTTCGGCCTGGGTGCCGATCAGCCCTTCAAGGTTGAGGAAGAGCTTGGAAACATCGGTGGCAACGTACCAGTCGGTGTAGCCCATCATGATGTCGGCTTCGTTGCCGGCAGCGATCGAGGGCAGCATCTTGGCCAGCAGGTCGGCAAAGGCAATCGGCTGAACCGTCACCTTCACGTCGTTGCCAGCGTCGATGTAGCTCTGGGCAGCGATCTTGAATGCGTCGATGGCCGGGCCGAAATCCTGGACCCACATCGTGATTTCCGTGCTGCCTTCGCCCACGGAGACCGGCTCCATGGTGGGCTCGGCGTCCTGGGCGTGAGCGGGGATCCAGAGGCCACTGGCGGCAATACCCATGCCGGCGGCCGAGGTGCGAACGAGCGATCGACGATTCCACGTGCGTGCCATGGTCAACTCCTGTGCGGTGCGATCGAACCAAAGGGTTTGGGGCCGGATGATTCCGGTTCACGATTGCGCGAGCGACGACGACGGACAAATGTGCAGGTCGTTGAGCTCCTTTCCCATGCGATCGGTGTGGAGTTGTGGACCCCTGGCAAATCCGGGCCAGCTGGCGATGGTTGCGCATGCAGTGCACACAGTTGAGCAACCGGGGTCATTCAGCAGGTTGCGTGTTGTGTGCCGAGAAACGGATAGCCGAGTGGTCAAGCCTGGTCGTCGGGATAGAGTTCGCGCCAGCGAATGCGGATGCTCGCGGCGTGGGCCATGGCCATCTCGGCGGCGCCGTCGGCATCGCCGGTGCGAACCCGGTCGAGGATCTGGCGGCGGTCGGCGACCGATGCCTGCATTTTCTCGGCAGGCAGCGGCAGTCCGGAATGGATCAGGTACATGTCGGATCGTTCCTCGATGCCCAGCAGGGTCTGGGTCAGGAAGGGAGAACCGGCCGTGGTGCCCAGCAGCGACTGGAATGCGCGACAAGCTGCGAGGTGGGAGGGAACGTCGCCGGGAATCGCGGCTTCGGCCAGCGCCAGGGCAGCATCCATTTGCCGGATGTCGGCAGCGGTAGCAGTGGTGGCCGCGGCTCGCGCCAGGGCGGCCTCGATCACGCCCAGCGCCTCGTACATGTGCAGGAATTCGCCGATGGTGACGGGTTTGACGGCCAATCCCTTGTACGGCATCGAATCGAGGAGGCCCTCGTGCTCGAGAATCGCCAGGGCCTCGCGCACCGGCGTGCGGCTGATCTGCAGCGCCTCGGCCAGACGTTCCTCGACCAGCCGTTCGTGGGGAGGAATCTGACCTGCCAGGATGGCCTGCTTGATGGCATCGTAGGCCACCTCGCGGGAACGCAGGCGAGAGCGGCGAGGCGAGCGGTTGGCCTCCAGCATCGCGTAGGTGTCGGTCATGGGCACCTCCAATCGGGGCAGGACAGGGATCGCGATCGACGCCGTCAGGTCGGGAGGAATGCATCGTTTACGGCGCCATTGCCGTTCATTGTGAAGATTGTATGCAGTGTATGCGAGACATTGGCGAAACACAACAGGGCGTGAAAATCAGGCTTCTGGGCGCTGGAGGAAGTGACAAAAACACCGGGGCAACATGTGAGCTCAGCCCACTGCCACCCCGATGCTGACTTCTGGAACGTGAGGAAGTGTGGCTACAGTTGCACGCCGCAGGCTTGCAGGTTGCCGTTGGCGTCGGTCCACCGCTCGAGGTCGGCCAGATCCGATTCTTCGATCAGGAACTGTTCGCGGCAGGTTGGACAGATGATCGCGTAGGTGCAGTCGCCCCGTGCCTCGCACCATTGCAACACGGAGCCGTAGGTGTGGCAGTCGGTTGCGCACAGGTGCTGGAGGATGGGTCCCAGGGCGGGATTGGTCGGCACGAACGGGGTCGATGCGGCGTGGTCGGTCACTCAAGACCTCCTGGTGGTGGAACCTGGCGTGTCCTTTGCATCGTTGCAGGAAGTCCATCATAGCCAGTGAACCAGAAGGCCGCAATGTTGTGCATGAATTCACGATGAAGGGTGATTGGGGCTGCCCCGGTGCTGGAAGCTCAGACCTCGGCGCGGGTGTAGCGCCAGGTGACCCAACCGAGCAGCAGGCCGACCAGGATTGAGGAGATGAGCCGGTTCCAGACGTTGAAGTCGTCCAGGACGAATATGGCGCCGAGGAAGAGCACCAGCGACCACCCGGCCGCCATCATGATGTACGCGTTGAGGCTGCCGTTGTGCTTCATGTGGTGTCTCCATGCGTCGCTGAGGCTGGGTCCATCGGTCACCATGGTACTCGCTGCCGATGTTTGGCGGGAGACTCCTGGTCAGTGAGGTCGAGGTGCGGGAAGATGGCGCCTGCTCGAAGAATGTATTTTGCTGCTGAAGGGACGTTTGCATGACCAGCATTGGTGACTCGTTTCGACTCTGGCCCGATGACGCCCCGGAGGTGCGGGATGCCGATCTGCCCGAGATTCCCCTGCTGACACCCTTCGTGCCCGCCGGTGACGGTCCCTTCGCGGCGATCGTGGTCTGTCCCGGTGGTGGCTACCAGGCGCGGGCCGAGCACGAGGGCGTTCCCATTGCCGAATGGCTGGTCTCGCTCGGAATTGCGGCGTTCGTGGTCGATTACCGGGTTGCGCCCAATCGGCACCCAATTCCCCTGCAGGATGCACAACGCGCGATTCGGACGGTGCGTGCCCGGGCCGCGGAGTGGAAGGTCGATCCGGCCAGGATCGGGATTCTCGGGTTTTCGGCGGGTGGTCACCTGGCGGCGACAGCGGGTACGCAGTGGGATGCCGGGGATCCGGCGGCGAGCGATCCGGTTCGCCGGGTCAGCAGTCGGCCGGATGTGATGGTGCTCTGCTATCCGGTGATTTCATTCATGCTGGCCTGTCACCGGGGATCGGTCGTCAACCTGCTGGGGCCGGAACCCAGCCTGGAAGCACGGCGCGCGTTGTCGGCCGAACTGCAGGTGACCGCCGAGACGCCGCCCGCCTTCATCTGGCACACGGCGGACGATGCCGTGGTCGATATCGACAATGCGCTGGTCATGGCCTCGGCCCTGCGTCGCCACGGGGTCGATTTCGAGCTCCACGTCTTTCCCAATGGAGCGCATGGGCTTGGCCTGGCACCAGACCGGCCGGACATCGCGGTCTGGACCGATCTTTGCGCCACGTTCCTCCGCAGCCAGGGTTTCAGCGGTTGAGCGGTCAGGAATCTCCCGTGCCGGGCGTGAACCGCGCCGTGACCGTGTGGGTTGTTCCGGCGTAAGTCAGCCTGACCTGCGTGATTGGGCCGCTGCCATTCCAGGTTCGCCGCGTGATCTCCAGGCAGGCCGCACCCGGAGCGAGATCGAGCGCGGTTGCCACGCGCGAGCTGGCGGCGGTCGCGCCAATCACATGCTCCGCCTCGGTCCACGGCACCCGGGCCAACAGCCACGATCCGGGTGGTGCTTGGCCGAAGTCGGCCTCCCGGGCGGCTGGAACGGCGGCCAGGTTGATCTGGCGCTGTTCGAGGCAGAAGGGGCGCTCTCCCGCCAGGTGCAGCGCGGTCACGTCGAGCAGGTCGGCCCCGGCCGGGAAATGCGGATCGCTGCGCTCGTCGGCGAGGCGGATCGACGCGTCCAGCAGCCGATAGGCGTACGGCAGGTGCAGCCGGGCCACTTCGATTGCGATGTCGTGAATGTCGAGGACGGCTGACTGCGCGCGAGGCAGCGCGACCACACTACCGGCACGCCGACGCCGCTCGATGAATCCTTCGCTGGCCAGCTGGCTGAGAGCCTTGTTGACGGTCATCCGCGAGCAGTTCCACGTCTTTCCCAGTTCGGCTTCGGTGGGAATCGCATGCCCGGGTGGCCACGAGCCATCAAGGATGTGGCCGAGGATATCGGCGTGAATGGCCCGGTACAGCGACGGGCGGCTGGAATCGTCCATGACGACGGCTAGACCTGTCTCGGTGCCCGAATCAGTGGATGTGATCCGATCCGGAGCTTCGTGGTGGGACCAACGTCGTGTTGGTCCGCTGGGAACGCCGCACTCAGCATACCGCGCTGGGGTCTTGCCAATCGCGCTCTTGCCTGCTAATTTGTATATACATTATATCGCCAATCGCTCAGGATGAGAGCCATGGAACAGTCTCTTCCCATTGATGACACGCCGATCCGGCTCTGGCGCAACGCCCGAATCGCCACGATGGACCCAGCTCAACCCGGGCTCGATGTGATCGAGCAGGGGGCGGTCGCCGTGGCGGATGAACGGATCGTCTGGGTCGGTCCCCAGGCTGACCTTCCCAGTGATCTGGCCGACCGCCTGGTTACCGTGACCAATTGCGAAGGTCGCCTGCTCACTCCGGGCCTGATCGACTGCCACACGCACCTCGTCTGGGCCGGACACCGTGCCCGCGAGTTCGAATTGCGGCTGGAAGGCGCCACCTACGAGCAGATCGCCGAAGAGGGTGGCGGCATCGTCTCCACCGTTCGTGCTGTCCGCGAAGCCAGTGCCGATCAACTCCTGCGCGAAACCCTGCCTCGCCTCGACGCCCTGCTGGCCGAAGGGGTGACGACGATCGAGGTGAAGTCCGGCTACGGGCTCTCACGCGATGCCGAACGACGATCGCTCGAGGTCGCCCGCGGGCTGGGCGAGGTGCGACCGGTGTCGGTCGTGACCACGTTCCTTGGCGCCCATGCCCTGCCGCCCGAGGCGAACGGTGACAAGGACGCCTACATCGATCTCATCGTCAACGAGATGCTCCCGGCGTTGGTCGAAGCGGGGCTGGTCGACGCCGTGGATGCCTTCTGTGAGGGCATCGCCTTCTCCCCGGAGCAGGTTCGCCGCGTCTTTACGGCCGCCCGGGAGCGTGGGTTGCCCGTCAAGCTTCACGCCGACCAGCTTTCCGATCTCGGTGGCGCCGCACTGGCGGCGGAGTTCGGTGCGCTTTCCGCCGACCATCTCGAATACACCTCGGAAGCTGGCGCGGCGGCGATGGCGGAGGCCGGAACCGTTGCCGTGCTGCTCCCTGGTGCGTTCTACGTCCTCCGTGAAACCCAACGTCCTCCCGTTGCTGCCTTCCGGCAGTTCGGCGTGCCGATGGCAGTCTCGACCGATGCCAACCCTGGCACTTCGCCCCTCACCTCCCTCCTGCTGGCGATGAACATGGCGGCAACGCTCTTTGGGCTGACGGTCGAGGAATGCCTGCTTGGGGTTACAAGAAATGCTGCCCAGGCCCTGGGTGTGGAAGACGACGTCGGCGCGCTGGTTCCCGGCCGCCGGGCCGATTTCGCGATCTGGAGTGTCGATCAGCCGGCTGAGTTGGTCTATCGGATTGGCTTCAACCCGCTGCATCAGCGGGTCTGGAAAGGACGGTGACGCCATGGTGACGCTTCATCCTGGCGCGGCATCGCTGGCGGAGTGGCGGACGATTCTCGGAGGTGCCCCGGTCACGCTCGATCCCGGCGCCATGGCGGCCGTGGCGGCGGGTGCGGCAGCGGTGGCCGAAATCGTCGATCGCGGCGAGCCGGTCTATGGGATCAACACCGGGTTCGGCAAGCTCGCCAGCGTCCGGATCGATGCCGCCGACCTCGAAACGCTCCAGCGCAACATTGTCCTCTCGCATGCTGCCGGTGTCGGTGAACCGCTGCCAGTGCCGGTGACCCGGCTGATGATGGCGCTCAAGCTCGGGAGTCTTGCCCAGGGTGCGTCAGGTGTCCGGCCGGCGACCATCGAGCTCCTCGCTGCGATGCTGGACCGCAACGTCATTCCGGTCATTCCCCGGCAGGGATCGGTCGGGGCGTCGGGCGATCTTGCCCCGCTCGCGCACCTGGCCCTGGCGATGATCGGCGAGGGGATGGTGCATGGCCTGGATGGCCCGGAACCAGCGGCCTCGGCGTTGATCGCAGCCGGTCTCGAACCAGTCGTCCTTGGGCCAAAGGAAGGGCTGGCGTTGCTCAATGGCACGCAGTTCTCGACCGCCTCGGCACTGGCTGCCCTCTTCCAGGCGGAAGTCGTCTTCGGTTCGGCGCTGGTCACCGGTGCACTCGCGACCGATGCTGCTCGTGGCTCCGACGCCCCGTTCGACGATCGCATTCACCAGTTGCGGCGCCAACCCGGCCAGATCGAGGTCGCGACGATCCTGCGCGACCTGATGGCCGGGAGCGAGATTCGCGCCTCCCACCTCCAGAATGACACTCGCGTCCAGGATCCCTACTGCATTCGCTGCCAACCCCAGGTGATGGGCGCGGCGCTCGACCTCATGCGGCAAGCGGCAACGACCCTGGCCGTTGAGGCGAACGGGGTGACCGACAACCCACTGATCATCGCTGCGGACGGCATCGCCCTCTCTGGCGGCAACTTCCATGCCGAGCCGGTCGCGTTTGCCGCCGACATGCTGGCGATGGCGATCTGCGAAATCGGTTCCCTGGCCGAGCGGCGGATCGCCCTGCTGGTCGATCCGGTCCTTTCCGGCCTCCCGGCATTCCTGACGCCGAAACCCGGCCTCAATTCGGGATTCATGATTCCCCAGGTCACGGCGGCCGCATTGGTCTCGGAAAACAAGGGTCGTGCCTGGCCGGCCAGCGTGGACTCCATCCCGACGTCGGCCAACCAGGAGGATCACGTCTCGATGGCAGCGCATGGTGCCCAACGCCTCTTTCCGATGCTGGACAACCTTGCCGCCGTGGTTGGCATCGAGTTGCTGATGGGCGCCCAGGGTTGCGAGATGCACGCGCCGCTTCGCACCAGTGCCGTGCTGCAGCAGGTCGTGACCGCGGTGCGCGTGGAGATTCCGCCCCTGGCCGAGGACCGCTACCTGCATCCTGACCTGGTTTGGGCCAGTGAGTTCGTGGCGAATGGAGATGTCATCCGTGCAAGTGGGCTGGGGGTGCTCGTGACGGGCTACCAGCCAGAAACGAGGATTTCCCAATGATCGACCTGGCCAACCGGCGCGACACCACTCGCGTGATTCGCGCTCCTCATGGGACAGACCGCACGGCGAAGAGCTGGCTCACCGAAGCCCCGCTCCGGATGCTGATGAACAACCTCGACCCGGATGTCGCCGAGCGGCCGGAAGAGCTGGTTGTCTATGGCGGCATTGGCCGGGCTGCCCGCGACTGGCCGTCGTTTGACCGGATTGTCGAGACCCTGCGCCGGTTGGAGGACGACGAGACGTTGCTGGTGCAGTCCGGCAAACCGGTCGGCGTCTTCCGGACGCATGAGAATGCTCCGCGAGTGCTGATCGCCAACTCGAACCTCGTTCCCCATTGGGCGACCTGGGAGCACTTCAACGAACTCGACCGCAAGGGTCTCGCCATGTATGGCCAGATGACGGCCGGATCGTGGATCTACATCGGGTCCCAGGGCATCGTCCAGGGCACCTACGAGACCTTCGTCGAAGCTGGCCGCCAGCACTACGACGGCGACTGGTCCGGCAAGTGGATCCTCACGGCTGGACTCGGTGGGATGGGTGGCGCCCAACCGCTGGCCGCCACCATGGCCGGTGCCGCCTGCCTGGCCGTGGAGTGCCAGCAGAGCCGGATCGACATGCGCCTCCGCACCGGCTACGTCGATGTCCAGGCCGCCGATCTGGACGATGCGATCGCCCGGATCGAGACCGCTACCGCAAATGGTGAAGCGATCTCGGTTGCCCTGCTTGGCAACGCCGCCGAAGTCTATCCCGAACTCGTCCGCCGTGGTGTCCGTCCCGATCTCGTCACCGACCAAACCTCCGCCCACGATCTCGTCAACGGCTACCTGCCGCTGGGCTGGACCGTCGAGGAGTGGGAAGAACGGCGCGTCGCTGACCCGGCTGGCACGGCCGAGGCTGCGGCCCAGGCGATTGCCGTCCAGGTCCAGGCGATGCTCGCCTTCCAGCAGGCCGGGATTCCGGTCGTCGACTACGGAAACAACATTCGCCAGCGCGCCTTCGATGTTGGTGTCACCAACGCGTTCGACTTCCCCGGTTTCGTCCCCGCTTACATCCGGCCGCTCTTCTGCCGGGGTGTCGGACCGTTCCGCTGGGTGGCCCTCTCCGGCGATCCGGAGGACATCTACAAGACCGACCAGAAGGTGAAGGAACTGATTCCGGACGATCCCCACCTCCATCGTTGGCTGGACATGGCTCGCGAGCGAATCCATTTCCAGGGCCTCCCGGCTCGCATCTGCTGGGTTGGTCTCGGCGATCGCGACCGGCTCGGCCTGGCCTTCAACGAGATGGTGAAGAATGGCGAACTCTCGGCGCCGGTGGTGATTGGCCGCGACCATCTCGATTCCGGCTCGGTTGCCAGCCCCAACCGCGAAACCGAAGCGATGCGGGATGGTACCGATGCCGTTTCCGACTGGCCCCTGTTGAACGCGCTGCTCAACACCGCCTCAGGCGCAACCTGGGTGTCGCTGCATCACGGCGGTGGTGTCGGAATGGGCTTCTCCCAGCACGCCGGGATGGTCATCGTCTGCGACGGCACCGAAGCAGCCGCCGAACGGATTGGCCGCGTGCTCTGGAACGACCCGGCCACCGGAGTCATGCGTCACGCCGATGCCGGGTATGACGAGGCGATCGCCTGCGCTCGCGATCACCACCTCGACCTGCCCGGTATCCTTGGGTAGGACCGAT
>CAZNQC010000107.1:0-12204 GCA_964574825.1 uncultured Sphaerobacteraceae bacterium
CGTCGGGATGAACCAACACTGGAAGAGCATATCCCCAACCTGCAGGACTGGGTCTCACTCCGTCATTTCATCGCTCACCAGTACGACCGTATTGATATGCAAATCATCTGGGAGGTCATGACCCTGGAAAGTGAGCTCCCGCTCCTGATCGATACGCTCCGGCGATTGTTGGACAACAGTTGAACGGAGCGCGCCCTGGAGGTGCCATCTTGTCCCACCCGCTCGTCGACCAACTCACGTTCGCCCACACCGAACTGGCCCGCTCACTGGCGGGCGTCACACCCGAAGAGGCAGTCCAGCGGATCATGCCGATGAACTCGCTCAGCTGGATCGTTGGGCATCTGGCCGACCAGGAGCAACGCTATTTCCTGATCGGGCAGGGACTGGAACCGGTGGCACCGGAACTCAACGCTTTGGTCGGTTTCGGCAAACCTGCCTCGACTCCACCGCTGGCCGAAATGTGGGCAGCCTGGGAAGCAGTCACGAGCGCCACGGCACCTGTCCTGGCCACAATGACCGATGAGGATTTGCTCGCCCTCCCGCCCGCCGGGGGGCCACCGGGTGAGTCGAACGGCACGCTCCTGCTCCGGGTCATCACCCACTACTGGTTCCACATCGGGGAGGGGCAGGCGATCCGGCAACTCCTGGGTCACACCGGGTTGCCCACCTTCGTCGGGAACATCGGACACGAGGCGCCATTTCGCGCCGGATGACGCACGGAGGCGCCGCTGGCAACACTGAGGGCGCATGGACAGGTTCCATGCGCCCTCACGATGCCGAAAATGGGAGCGAGGTTAGTCCGGTCCCTGATCGGTGTCGTTCTCAAGGGAGGTCAACTCCCGGTCTTCCACCGTCGCCCCGTCAACGCGATCAATGACGTTGAACACCGGCTGGAAGAAGTCATCGACTTCCTTCTCGAGCTTCGACTCACCGTCGTGGGCGTGCTCTTTCTTGCGCGCCTCGTTTTCCTCGATCACCTTCTCCACATATGGATCCTGGTCGGTCATCGATCCCTCCTGCTCTGGCTCTCGCGGAGCCACGCCTGCATGCTGATACGGTGCCGGTACCCGTTCATCCTACTCCAGGCAGGACCACCGGTACAGGGCTCACCCCACAGGCACCCGGTTGTTGCCAGCCGCCTGCGAGGCCAGAATGGCTTCGATCAAGGCAACCGTCTTGCGCGCCTCACGGGGTGGAGACTGCACCTCGGCCCCTGTTTCCAGCGCTCCCAACAGGTCCTCAATCGCCGCCTGGAAACTCTGCCGGGTTCCGCGTGCCACCAGGGGAATGGTCGCCAGCCCGGCCGCGTCCTGCTTCACCAGCACCGCGCCCGCATCCGACACATGAATTCGCGCCTCGGAACCAAACAGGTCGACATTCACCTGCGGCGTCGACGACTTCCAGCCGTTGAGCACCACCCGCACCCCGTTATCATAGGCGATATAGGCATTCACACCCGGTTCCAGCTCCGGCGAACGACCACCGTCGCCCCTGTACGCTGTTCCGTAATCCGAGAATTGCGGCTCCAGTTCGGCCGTCAGCCAGACCGGATCGCTCTCCGCGAAGTACGAGGCCAGGTCCAGGAAATGCGCGTGGTTTCGCCACAACATCGCCCGCGGCCCACCAAACGAGATCATCACCTGGCTCAATGCCCCGATCGCACCCGAGCGGATCGCTTCCCGGGCCGCGACATAGGCCGGCACCCACCGCCGCGTATTGTTCACGTTAACCAGCGTGCCGTGCTCCTCGATCGCCGCAATCATCGCGTCAGCATCGGCCAGCGACACCGAGAGCGGTTTCTCGCAGAAGATCGCCCGCACACCCCGCGCCGCAACCTCCCGCACCATCTCCCCGTGCAGGTGATCGGGGGTCGCCACGCACACCAGGTCGAACTCGTGGTTGTCGAGCATCTCCCGGTAATCGGTGTAAACCTGCACACCGGGCCAGGTCGCCTCCCAGTTCTCCCGGAACCGGGCACCGGCTTCGGGCGAAATGTCGCACCCGGCCACCACGGTCACGTTCGGCATCGCCGCCAGGGCCGTCATGTGCGTGTGCGGCACGGCTGTTCCCAGCACGGGATGGGTACCCGGCTGGGGAGGTTCGGACGTGATCCAGCTCAATCCGATAACCCCGACACGATACCCGCTCATGCCACGTTCCCCCGCTCTGCCCGCACGTTCAATCACTGGCTCAATGCTCATCCCTGCTGCACCACATTGGTGATGGTGCCGAGCTTTTCGATCGTGCCCACCACGGTGTCACCCGGCTTCAGGTACGTCGCCGTCGTCGCCCCGACGCCGCCCGGGGTCCCCATGCAGATCAGGTCACCCGGTCGCAACGTCACGAACCGGGACAGGAACGCGATCGCCTCCGGCACCGTGAAGATCATCTCCCCGGCCGCCGAATGCTGACGCAACTCTCCATTCACCGAAAGCGACATCTCCAGGTCACGCGGATCGCCGATGTCGTCCACCGTCACCAGATACGGCCCGACCACGGCAAAACTGTCGCACCATTTGCCCAGCAGCCAGTCGAAAAACCAGTCGCCATTTCGTTCCGCTCGGCCCTCGGCAATCTTCAGGCTCCGCGCCGAAATGTCGTTGAACACCACGTACCCGGCGATATGCCTCGGTGCATCGACTTCCGTGATGTAGCGCCCCTCCGTCCCGATCACCGCCGCGATCTCGATTTCGTAGTCCAGCGTGTCGGAGTCGGCCGGAATCAGCACCGGATCACCGTCGCCGATTACCGCCGTCCCCGGCTTGATGAACGGTCGCGGCGTGATCTTCGCCTTGTCGACCGGCGCCCCGCCCCCCTCGGTGATGTGCGACTGGTAATTCGCCGCCAGCAGGAACAACGTCGGCGGATCCGGCACCGCCGCCAGCAGCTGCACCTCATCCTCCGGTGTCACTGGCACCGTCCCGTCCGCGGCCGCCTGTGCCACTTGCCGGGCCACCGTCAGGCCGTCCGCCCCCTCGGCCAGCAATTCCACCACGCTCCCGGGTGCGTACAACCCCAGCGCCGTCGCTCCCTCGACCAGATCTACGATGCCATCCCCCACCGCGATCCCGGCCCGCGCCTCATCATCCTGCCGATACGTCACCAATCGCATGCTATATCTCCATTTCTCCGTAGATGCATCATTTCACCACCCGACCCGCCAACACGCCGGTCGGCACGCCATCCGCCACCGTCACCTGCCCGTTCACGATCACCCGCTCGATCCCCACTGGCTCCAGCAGCGGTTCCGTCCAGGTCGCCCGGTCCGCCACCGTCGCCGGATCGAACACCACCACGTCGGCGGCCAATCCCTCCCGCAGCACACCCCGGTCGCGAATCCCGAACCGGTGCGCCGGAAATCCGCTCATCCGGTGCACCGCCTGCTCCAGCGAGACCGCCTGCATCTCCCGCACGCAGAGCCGCAACACCCGCGCGAACGTGCCGAACCCGCGCGGATGCCCGGATATCCCGTGATAGATCCCGTCCGAGGCCACCATCATTGCCGGGTGCTGGATCGTCGCCCGGATCGATGCCTGCTGATACTCCGGCGAGGTGCTACGGTGATAGACCATCAGTGCATACGGGTCTTCTTCGTCCAGCACCTGAATCGCGAAGTCAGCCGGTTCCACCCCCAGTTCCCCGGCCACCTCATCCAGGGAACGCCCGATCCATCGCCCACTTGGGGTATCGACAAACACCTTCCGCGCGTTCGGATCGGCCGCGAAACTCGTCGCCAGCGCCTGCCGAATCCGCGCCCGCTGCACTGGGTCCGCCAATCGCGCCCTGATCCCGGCCGGACCACCCGCCTGGGCCCAGATCGGCAGGGTCAAGGCCAAATGCGTGCACCCCGCGTGGTAGAGATACGACTCGAAGGTCAGGTCGCAGCGCTCGGCTGCTTCCGCCAGCAGCGGCTCTGTTTCCGGCGTGACATGCTCATGCGAGATGTGAACCGGGATCCCGGCCTCCTCGCCAATCGCCATCGTTTCGCGCCAGGCCCCTTCACGCCCAAGGTCGTTGTAGCGAGCGTGAGCGACGTAGATCGCTCCATACTCCGCCGCGACCTTGCTCAGTTCCACCAGTTCCCGCGTATCGGCGAAGGCGCTCGGCTGGTAGTCGAGCCCCAGGCACAACGACCGCGCCCCGGCTTCCAGCCATTCCCGCGTGATGCCCCGCATCCGGTCGAGTTCGTCATCGGTCGCTGGCCGCGCGTCCCAGCCCATCACCGCATACCGCACCGCGCAATGCGGCACCTGCGGGACGACGTTGATCGGTGTGTTCCCCTCGAAGATACCCAGGTATGCCTCGGCACTGGCCCAGTCCCGCACCAGGTCCAGCTCGTTCCCATGCGCGAAAAGGTCGCTCTCCCACAATGCCGCCGCCCCGGCCCGGTCAAGCGGCGCCCAGCCAAACCCGTCTGGCGCCACGAGGTGCGTCGTCACCCCCTGCAGCAAACTCCCGTTTCGCCGTGTGTTGGTCGGGTCGGCCAGTTGCGTTTCGGAATGCACGTGAACGTCGATGAAGCCCGGTGCGACCACCTTCCCACTAGCATCGATCTCGTCTCCAGCCTGCAGCGCCGCCAGGTCCCCGATCGCCACGATCCGGTCTCCGGCAATTGCGACGTCGGCCCGACACCCCTCTGCCCCCGTGCCATCCACCACCGTGCCGCCCCGGATGATCAGGTCAGCGTCCATCCCCGTTCCCTTCTTCAGCGGAGCAATAGGCCCCCGCCAGGGCCGCCTCAACCGGCACCGGACCTCTGGTTCGCGCCGAGGCATAGATCGATTCGATCAGATGCAGCACCAGCATCGCCTGCTCCACCGTGTAAACCGGCTCCACCAGCCCATCGATCGCATCCAGGAAGTTCGTCATCGCCAGGTACGCCGCCCGTCCGTAGCCTCCTGGGTTCGGGCTGACCAAATCGTGCTGTTGCCAGGGGGCATCGACCATCGCCGGATGCTGGCTGTACGACCTCAGCACCTGCGTGTGGTTGTTCCAGCGTACCCACCCCTGTTGACCGTAGATACCCGGCTCCGGTTCATCATTGCCGAACGGGCTGGCCTCGGCCGTCGGCAGCAGGTAGCCGTAGTTCAGCGAGGCCAACCAGCCGTCGCGAAACCGCAGCGTCGCCGACCCAACATCCTCCACCTTCACCTCGGCGGTCCCGACCGTTGCCGTCAACGCCTGAACCGATTCCGGCACGGCCTCAGTAATCGTCAGCAGCAGGTCGAGCATGTGGCACCCGAGCCAGTGGAAAATGCCGCCGCCGCTCACCTCGTCGTCGAACAGGTGGCCGTAAGGTCCATCTGGGTCGCGCAGTTCGATCGTCGTCGTCGTGGTCGTCATGTGGGCGAACGTCAGCGGCCCGAGCAGCCCTTCTCGCACCATTCGCCGCGCGTACGATGTCGTCGGCTGGAACCGCGCCTGGTACCCGGCCGTGAACGCCAGCCCTTTCGACCGCACCAGCTCTGCCACCGGTGCCAGGTCCGATGCCCGCCGCGCAACCGGTTTCTCCGCCCAGAGGTGAATGCCCTCCTGCGCCAGCGTCGTCAGCGCAACGCCCATCTCGTTGTTCGGCAGCATCACCTGTGCGGCATCGATCGTGACCGCAGCCAGCAGCTCATCAATCGAGTCGAAGACGGGCACCTCCGCGTCCGGTCCCAGCTCCGCCCCCGTCACCTCACGCTGGCCGCGCACCAACCCGACCACCTCGATCCGGTCGGGAAAAAGCGCCAGCGTCTCGCGATAGGCTGCCGCATGCATGTGATCGGTCCCGATCTGGGCCAGTCTGATCACGCCATCCCCTCCCAGTCGAACACCATGCCGACCTGCGATCGGTCTCCGGCGGCCAGGGCCTGCAATGCCGCCTCGATGTCCGTGGCCGGGCGTTGCGACGTCACCAGCGGCGACAGGTCGAGCCGTCCGCGCCCCATCTGCTCGAGTACCCACCGGAAGTTCCGGCCCCGCGTCGCCATTCGCGGCATCGGCTCGGCAATCGTGCCCGGATCCGACCCACAGCCGACGATCTTCACTCGTTGGTAGTGGAAGGGACTCGGGAATCCGAACAATTCGCCGTGCAACATCGCGGCGAGGTCTGGTGGCGGTGGTTCCCGCACGATCCCCATCAAGGCGATCCGCGTATAGTCCCGCGCCAGCGAAAGGGCCGTCCGGAAGCCGTGCCACGAGCCGGTCGTGTCGATGATCAGGTCTGCCCCGGTCTCACCCAGCCACACCCGGCCGCTGTCCAGGCCATCCGGCACCTGCTCCACGCGGCCCAACCCGAGTCGCCGTCCAAACGCCACTCGCTCCGGTAGCGCGTCGAGCGCCAGCACCCTGGCGCCCATCGCGTCGGCCACCAATGCCGCCGAGGCTCCGACCAGTCCCAGCCCCACCACGGTCACCGTTTCAGCCGCCGCATACTCGCCCAGATGCAACGCGCTCACCGACCACGCGCTCAGGTAGGCGAGGCTGGCGGCCGCCAGGTCGACCCTGTCCGGCACCGGATGCGCCACGCCTGCCGCCAGCACCAGCAGTGACTGATGACCGTTCCCGTTGAACGCCACCCGCTGCCCCACGCGGTCAGGTGGCACACCCTCACCAACCGCAACGATCGTGCCGCTTCCCATGTAAAGTGGCGCCGTCCGCTCACCTGGCTGCCAGGTCTCCCCATAGGTGCCGGTCAGGTAGGCATGAAGATTGCTCCCCGGGCTCAGGGCTGTCTGCGACATCTGCACCAGCACCTCGCCGGCTCCCGGCACCGGTTCCGGCTCCTCCACCCACGTGATCGTGCCCGGTCCAGTGATGTACGCCACCTGCATCAGCTCGTCGCTCCATCATCAATCCAGCCATCGCATGGGCCGGCAGTCCAGGTCATCGATCAATCCTTCCGGGAACTGCACGTGCACAGCGCGCGCCATCGTTGCCACCGCAGAGGTCCGCCTGAACCAGTCCGGAGGACCTGCGCGGCCGTGACCTGCCAACCTCACCTGCGAGAGATAGCCGCGGTATGGTCCTCCCCTCCTGCCAATCCCCGGCTTCTTGCTCCGCCTGAATCTCCTTGGCTCGGCTGTCGTCGGCCCTGTTCACAAGAAGTCCTTCGCTATCGCCTTGTCCGCGGATCAAGTGCATCGCGCAGCCCGTCACCAAGGAAGTTGATGCTCAGCACGGTCAGTGCAATCGCCGCCCCCGGCCCGATCCAGACCCACGGTTCATTCACCAGCACCTGCAGGCTCTGCGCGGCATTCAGCATGTTCCCCCACGAGGGAGTCGGCGGCTGGATCCCCAAACCGAGGAAGCTCAGCGCCGCCTCCGAGAGCATCGCGTTCGCGACCCCCAACGTGGAAGCAACCACGATCGGCACGTAGATGTTCGGGAGCACCTGTCGCAGCAGGATTTGCCAGTGCGGAGCCCCGGCCGCCACCGCCGCTTCGATGTACGGCTCGTTCATCACCGAGAGCACCTGCCCGCGCACGATTCTGGTGATCACCATCCACCCGAAGAGACCCAGCACCAGCACCACATTCATCGCGCTCGGTCCCACCATCGACACGATCACGATCAGCAGCACGAACAGGGGAAACGCCATGAAGATGTCGGTAATCCGCGAGATCACCGAGTCCACCCAGCCACCGCGGTAACCCGCCAGCAACCCCAGCACCGTGCCCACCACCGTGCTGATGATCACCGCCGCAATCGCCACCGCCAGCGAAACCCTGCCGCCCACCAGCACCCGGGTCAGCGTGTCGCGACCCAGCTTGTCCGTGCCCAACGGATGCGCCAGCGACGGTTCCTTCCGGGCATCCGGCAAGGACATGTCGTACGGGCTGTAAGGTGAAATCACCGGGGCCAGCACCGCCGCCAGTCCAATCGCAATCAGGAAAATGAGGCCGACCAGCGCCATCCGGTGCCGGATGAACCGCTTCCAGAAGCCAGGCCGGCGCGGAATGGCGGGCTCGGCAGCCGCCGCTGCGGGCAGCGAGCTTGCAGCAACGCTCATCTCACGCGAATCCTTGGGTCAACCACGCTGTAGGCCACATCGGCCAGGAACGAGCTGACCACCACCACCGCGGTCAGGATCAGCGCCAGCCCCATGATCAACGGGTAATCCTTCTGCGTGGCGGCGTTCAGCATCAGCAACCCCAACCCGGGCCACTGGAACACCGTTTCGATCACCACCGCCCCTCCGAACAGGATCGGCAACCGCACCGCAATCACCGTGATGATCGGAATCAGGGCATTCTTCATCGCATGTCGCGCAATCACCGACCGCTCGCGCAACCCCTTGGCCCGCGCCGTTCGCAGGTAGTCGGAGTCCATCACGTCCAGCAGGCTCGCGCGGGTATAGCGGGTCAATGCCGCCGCCAGGTCCAATCCCAGCGTGACCGCCGGCAGCACCAGGTGCCACATCCGGTCCAGCACCGGATGCTGCGGGGAGGGTGAGCTCGCCCCGAACGCCGGGAACCAGTTCAACTGCACGGCGAAGAGGTAAATCAGGAACAATCCCAGGAAGAACGACGGGATCGAGAGCCACGACAGGGAGAGGAATGTCACCAGGTAGTCGATCCACGAATAATGCTTGATCGCTGCCAACACCCCGGTGCCGACCCCCACCACAATCGAGATCGCCAGCGCCGCGCCCACCAGTTGCAGCGTTTGCGGCAGCCGCCGGGCGATGATGTCGCCAACCGGTTCGCGAGAAGTCAGGGAGTAGCCAAGATCCCCCGTTGCCGTACGGCCCAGCCATTGGGTGAATCGCCATGGTGCCGGATCGTTCAACCCCAATCGCTCGCGCATCTGGTCGCGTGCCTCATCGCTCGAAAACGATTCCGGCGGCAGCATCGCGTCCACGGCATCGCCCGGTGCCAGTTCCACGGCAATGAATACCAGCAGGCTCACCCCGAGCAGCACCGTCAGACCGTGGAACAGCCGTTGCAGCAGGTACGTCGTCACCCGTCAGTCCTTCGCTCCGGTGCGCCGGTGACCCGCCGTGGGCGGGTCACCGGCGACGGGAGGATTACTCCGTTACCGTCCAGTCCTGAACGTTGTTGCTGTACATGATGTTGGCCGGTCCCCAGGCCAGGTCCTCACCCGTGTCCAGTCTGGCCGAGTTCACCGCGATCAGGTTCTTGCGGTCGAACAGCCATGCCCATGGCGAGTCGTCATTGAGAATGCGAATGGCTTCCTGGTAGAACCCCGCCTGCTCTTCCTGATCATAGGTCCGCAGGGCGGCTTCCATCGCCGCGTTGAACTCGTCGCTCTGGTAGGTGAAGTTCTTTTCACCCGGCGGCCCCCACACCACGGAGAGGCTGGACGGTGCCGGTTGCGCCCCGAACGAGCCGTAGACCATGTGCCAGGTGCCGTCCTGGATTTCCTGGGTCCGCACACCGCTGCCATCGTCAAACCGGAGCTCGACGTTGACGCCCACCGCCGCGAGATACTGCTGGATCGCTTCGACCACCGTCGCCGTCACCTGGTCGGCGTAGTAGTACCAAAGCACGAAGGACTTCGAACTGTCCCACCCGGCTTCTTCCAGCAATGCTGTCGCCTGGTCAGGATCGTAGTCGTACGGATTGGCATCGGGTGGCTGCACCCAGGCAATGTAGGGAATCTCGGTCGAGACCGGATCGGCAAAGCCCAGCCAGAGCGCCTCGGACATCGTGACCTTGTCGATGGCATAAGCCATCGCCTGTCGTACGCGCTTGTCGCTCAACTCCGGCAGCTTGCAGTTGAACCACAACGCCGCCACCCCGGCCGGAGTGGTGACGATCTCAGCGCCTTCGGTGCCCTCCACCAGTTCCAGGTCATTCACCGTCATCGGCGAGGCCAGCGACGAGCCCTGCTGGAACGCCGCCAGCGAAGTTTCGAACGAGGAGAAGAAGAGCAGGTTGAGCTTCTGGATCGCGGGAGCGCCGAAGTGGTAGTCCGCGAACGCTTCGAGTTCGATGCGTTCGCCCTCCACCAGTTGCACGAACGTGAACGGTCCAGCCCCGATTCGCCCGTCGGTCCAGAAAGGCAGTTCGGCAATCGTCGACCGGTCGGCGTCGCCCAGCAGGTGCTCCGGCAGGATGTTCAGGAAATGAAATCCGGCAATCAGGCCGGAATCCGGCTGGGTCAGGTTCAGCACCACCGTCAGGTCGTCCGGCGTCTCGATGCCACTGAGTGATGTCGGGGTTGCCGCCTCCTGCGCCTCGGCATACCCCACGATGGAAGCGAAAGCTCCGCCCCAGCGCGACGTCGTCGCCGGATCCGTGACCAGGTTGAGCGTGAAGGCGATGTCCTTCGAGGTCACGGGCGTGCCATCGTGCCACATGGCATTCGGCCGCAGGGTGAAGGTGTAGGCGGTGTCAGCCACGTCCCACGACTCGGCGAGGTCACCCTCGTAGGCCTGCAGATCGGCGCCCAGCGTGACCAGCCGCGCATCAACCATCCGGTTGAGCTCGAACTGGTTGCCGCCATTGAGCAGGTAGCAGTAGTCGGTGATCGCGGCGTTTGGCTTGCCGCCACCGCCACCCGTCGCTCCGGCATCAAACGACAACGTCATCTCCGCCTGGGCGCCCGCCCCCTGCACGTTCATCAGGGAGGCCAGCATCGGCGCCCCGAACCCGAGTGCGGCCGCTCCCTTGGCAATGTCGCGCCGGGAGAGCTTGCCGTTCATCACGTTCGCCAGAAAGGTATCGACTCGAACCATATCGTCACGCATCGTGTACTCCTGCTGATCGGCTGGCGTCGGGTGCCAGCTGCCATTCATGAATGGGTCCCGCGAGATCGAATCACGTCGACGATTCGAGCATCACCTCCACTGGATCCTGCGTAAACACGTCGTGCCAACGCTGCTCGAAGCCGAGCCGGGTGGCGGTCGTTCGAAAGTGGTTCACCAGCGCCCGTCGTACTGCCGGACCATCCCGGGCCTCGGCGGCCCGCACGATTTCGGCATGCTCGGCCAGGTCTTCCTGCAACTTGCCTGCGTCGTAAGGCACCCCATCCTGCTGGCGGCGTTTGCTCAAGGCATAGACCGCATCCAGCATGGACACGATCAGCCGGTTGTCGGCCCGTTGCATGATCGTCCGGTGCAGCCCCAGGTCGGCCTCGGTGTCGGAATGTCCCGCCACCGCCCCAGCCTGAATCCGCTCCCAGTAGTGCTGAATCTGGGCCAGGTCCTCGGCGGTAAGCCGGTAGGCAGCATCGGCCGCCATCGTGATTTCGAGCAGGCAGCGAGTCTCCTGCAGTTCCCGCTCGTCAAAACTCTGCAGCAGCATTTCGGTCGTGTAGTTCCGCAGGTAGGCATCCGGATCGAAACTGGAAACGAATCGTCCCACGCCCCGCCGGGCCTCGATCATGCCCACTGCTTCAAGCGTCTTCATCGCCTCCCGGATCAGCGGACGCCCAACCTGCAGTTGCTCTGCGAACCACTCCTCCCCGGGTAACCGCGAGCCAGCCGGCAACTCGTTGACGGTGATGTACTCACGAATCCGCGCCTCCACCTCCCGCGCTCGCGAGGTCGGGGTATAGGGACGTATGGGATGCGGCAAGCCTGGAGGTTGCGACATGGCAATCACCTCTGCGAGCGGATCCGACGATCATCGTTGACCTGTAAGATGTCTTACAACTCGATCATACCGTCCACTCCCGCCGTGTCAAGAGGTCGCCGGCCGGGTCGAAAAATTCAGGACTGGGCGCTGGGTACAATGGCCGCACAGCCTCTTTCCTCCGATTCGTCCACGGAACCCGCAAGGAGCCTGCATGTTCTGGGACCGCCTGTTCCGCCGCGAAGCGCCCGATGCCAATACTCCGTTGTTGAACGTTCACCAGGTGGTCGAGCGGGGCCTCACCAGCCACGAGGCCGCACGAGATGCGCTCCGGCAACTCACCCGCGAGGAGGATCGGGTGAAGCGCCGCATCAAGGCGATCGCCCGGAGCCATCGGGCCATGACCCCCGGCAAGGTTCGCCAGGCAGTACGTGCTGGCGCCAGTTCCGGCACGCCGGGCCTGATCGACAGCTTTCAACGTCAACTCGCCGACGATGCCGCCAACACCGCCCGGCAGGATGCCCAGATCGAAATGCTCGAGGAACACCGGAAGTCACTCAGGCCAGCCCGCAATCGCCTGCGCAGCTACCTCACCAACCGCTGAACGATCCTGTCAACCAACTATGTCCTGCTTGCTCTCTCCAATCTCCTCACCCGCGTACGTACAGCCAATCTGGAAAAT
>CAZNQC010000108.1:0-12204 GCA_964574825.1 uncultured Sphaerobacteraceae bacterium
TCGGCCGCCGTCGCCGCTGGCCTCGCCTTTGGGTCTTTCGGTGCCTCGGCCGCAGCCCAGGACCAGACCATGATCGAGAACCTCAATCTGGGCGGCTTTGGCGGCGGGTCCAATCCCCAAATCAACTTCAATCCATACTCGCCAAACCGACTCTCCAACTGGTTTTTCGAGCCGCTCTACATCATCAATGACTACACCTGTGAAGAAATCCCCTGGTTGGCCGAGTCCTACGAATGGCGGGACGACCAGACGCTGGTCTTCACCGCGCGCGAAGGTGTCACCTGGCACGACGGTGAAGCCTTCACCGCTGATGACATCGCCTTCACCCTGAACCTGCTCAAGGACAATCCAGCGCTCGACATCGCCGGGGCCTGGACCTATCTGGACAGCGTGACCGCCGACGGGCGCGAAGCGATCTTCACGTTCAAGGAAGTCGCGATTCCGGAGTTCTTCCGGATGGCCGACCCCAATATCCTGATCCTGCCCGAGCACCAGTGGTCGCAGGTCGAGGACCCACTGAACTTCGTCAACGACCAGCCGATTGGCACCGGACCGTTCAGGTTTGGTGAATTCAATGGCGAGCGGTTGACCGCGGTCCGATTTGAGGATTACTGGCAGGCCGATCGGGTCCGCGTGCAGCAGGTCACCTGGCGCAAGGCGGGCGAGGGGCAAACCGACCAGCTCCGGCTGGCCAATGGCGAGTACGACTGGAATGCGATGTATGTGCCCAACGTCGACCAGGTCTACGTCGACCGTGATCCTGACAACAACCACTACTGGTATGCGCAAGGATCCTCGATCGGCCTCGGTATGAACCTCGCCAAGGCGCCGTTCAACGATATCGAGTTCCGCAAGGGCATCAGTTGGGCGATCGATCGGGACAAGGTCATCCAGAACGCGCAACTGGGCTATGTCACCCAGGCAAGCCAGACCGGGCTCAAACTCCCCGGTCAGGCCGACTGGCTGAACCCCGAAATCGAAAACGAAGGCTACCTCGGGCTTGACCTCGATCGCGCCCGGCAAATCCTGACCGACGCCGGCTATAGCTGGGATGGCGATACGATGCTCGACAAGGACGGCAACGCCATCGAGTTCCGGATGATGGTGCCCGCCGGGTGGGCCGACTGGATTCAGGCCGCCCAGATTATCCAGGAATCGCTGCAGGATCTTGGCATCACGGTGAATCTGGAAACCCCGGACGGCAGCATCCACGACCAGGACCGCAAGTCCGGCAATTTCGACACCTTCCTGCAGGTCCATGGCGGCACCTGCAACATGCACGCCAACTTCTATGACAACTTCGCCAGCGCGATGACGGCGCCCGTTGGTGAAGACGCCATCACCAATTACATCCGCTACGAGAATCCGGACTACGACGCGCTGCTCGACCAGTTGCGGGAGTCCAGCGATGCGGATGAGCAGTTGTCGATCGTGCAGCAACTGCAGGAAATCTTCTTCAACGACGTGCCGGTCGTCGACATCTGGTATGGCGCCCACTGGTTCCAGTACCGCACCGAGCATGCCGTGGGCTGGCCGAGTGAAGACAATCCCTATGCCCAGCAGACCGATCCATTGCTGATCCTGATCAATCTGGTGCCACCGGGTGAAGAAAGCCCGATGGACTTCCCCACCCTCTCCGAAGCTCCTGCCTCCGAGGCAACTCCCGCGAGCTGATCCTCGCTCCGGATTGACGACTATCGGCGCCCGGCGAGCCTGAATTGGGCTCGCCGGGCCGAGCGGGAGGGACCCATGGCCTACTTCGCCCGCAAGATCCTCTTCTTCATCCTCACGCTTTGGGCCGCTGCCACGCTCAATTTCATCATTCCCCGCATCCAGGGTGGCGATCCGGCCGAGGCCATCGTCCAACGTATCGCCGGCAGCAGCCAGTCGGTGGATCCCCGCCAGGTCGAGGCCATCCGGTTGATGCTCGGGGTGCCCGACACTCCCCTGTGGCAGCAATACATCGACTATCTCGGTTCGATCACGCGTGGCGAATTTGGGATTTCCTACAGCTACATGCCCTACACGGTCACCCATATGATCGGCCAGGCGTTGCCCTGGACGCTGGCGCTGGTCGGTGTCACCCAGATCATCTCGTTCATCATCGGCACCTTGCTGGGAACCTGGGCGGCCTGGCGCCGCAACACCAAGTTCGACGCCATCCTGACCATTGGCGCGGGATTCATTGGCACCCTTCCCTTCTTCTGGCTGGGCATGATGATTCTCTACATCTTCGCCTTCGAACTCTCCTGGTTCCCCGACGGCGGCGGCTATAGCGGCAACGTGACACCCGGCTGGAATGGGGCCTTCATCCGCAGCGTGGCCTACTACAGCATCCTGCCTGCGTTCTGCCTGATGCTCACCGGCCCAATCGGCTGGATCATGGGCATGCGCAACACCATGGTCCAGGTGTTGGGCGAGGACTACACCCGGCTGGCTCGGGCCAAGGGCCTGCGAGAACGCCACATCGCCCTGATGTATGGCGCGCGCAATGCCATCCTGCCCAACGTCACGGCCTTCGCCATCACCCTGGGGGCGATGGTGGGCGGCTCGATCTTCGTCGAGCAGATTTTCGACTATCCGGGCATGGGCCAACTCATGTTCGATGCCCTCCGCAACCGTGACTACCCGCTGATGCAGGCAATCTTCCTCTTCATGACGGTCGGGGTGCTGACTGCCAACTTCCTGGCCGACATGTTCTACGGCATCATCGATCCGCGCGTCCGCCGGGGAGGAGGCAACTGATGGTCCTCCAGCAAGGGGATTTCCCCAACGACCAAAATCTGACACCCGACCTGTCGACCGCCGAGGAGCAGGAACTCGAACGGAAATCACGCTTTCCGATCCCTGGCTGGTTGCTGATCGTCTGGCGCAATCGCAAGTCCAGGTTCGGCATGTTCCTGCTCGGGTTCTTCGTCTTCGTCGCCATCTTCGCGCCCTGGCTGGCACCATACGACCCACGGGCCAACGACTTCATCCCGTTCCAGTCGCCGAATCGCGACCACTGGCTGGGCACCACCCAGGCGGGGCAGGACATCTTCTCGCAACTCATCTACGGCGCCCGCACGTCGATCATCGTCGGCATCCTCGGCGGGGGCCTCGCAACCATCATCGGGCTGGTCATCGGGCTCATCGCCGGGTATGTCGGTGGCTGGACCGATGAGATCCTCTCGTTCTTCATCAACCTCGCCCTGGTGATCCCGACCTTGCCCCTGATGGTGGTCATCGCCGCCTACTCTCCCGTCAAGGGGCTTACGACGGTGATCGTGGTCATCGGCATCACCGGCTGGGCCTGGGGTGCGCGGGTCAAACGCGCCCAGATGACGACCCTCCGGGAGCGGGACTACATCACCGCTGCCGTCTTCGCCGGGGATAGCATGCCCCGCATCGTCTTCCGCGAGATCATGCCGAACATGACCTCGCTGGTCGTCGCCGGGTACATCGGCGCCGCCGCAGGTGCAATTGGGGCGGAAGCGGGTCTCGCCTTCCTTGGTGTTGGCGATCCTCTGACGATCTCGTGGGGCACCATGCTCCAGTGGGCCAGCAACTCCGGCGCCCTGCTGACCGGCATGTGGGCGTGGATCATCCCGCCCGGCCTCTGCCTGGCGCTGCTGATCACCGCCCTCACCTTCATTAATTTCGGCATCGATGCCATCAGCAATCCGCACCTGCGAGAGGAGTAGCCAGATGGCCATGCTGGAAGTTCAGGATTTCGACGTTACCTATCTGACCAAATACCGGCCGTCCTTCCAGGCAGTGAAGAACGCCAACCTGGTCGTCGGCGAAGGGGAAATCGTCGGGCTCGTCGGTGAGTCCGGCAGCGGCAAATCGACCCTCGGCAACGCCGCAATCCGCCTGCTGGACCCACCAGGCACCATCACCGGTGGCCGGGCACTGTTCCAGGGCACCGACATCACCACCCTGAGCGATGAACAACTCCGGCGACTGCGCTGGACCGATATTTCAACCGTGTTCCAGGGCAGCATGAACGCCCTCAACCCGGTCATCAACATCGAACGCCAGTTCCGCGACGCGATCCAGGCCCATACCGACGAAAGCGATGTCGGCGCCCGGCGGATGGCCGAAGCGGCCCTGGAGATGGTCTCGATCGACCCCAAGTACCTGTCGTTCTTCCCCCACGAGCTTTCGGGTGGCATGAAACAGCGCATCTGTCTCGCCCTGGCCCTGGTGCTGGAGCCGAAATTCGTGCTGCTCGACGAGCCAACCACCGGCCTGGACGTGGTCGTGCAGCAATCGATCCTGCAAAACCTCAAGGAGCTGCAGGGCAGGTTGGGATTCTCGGTCCTGCTGATCAGTCACGACCTGGGGGCGATCATGGAGGTCGCCGACCGGGTGGCGGTGATGCGGAACGGCGAAATCGTCGCCACCCAACCGGCTCGAGAATTGCTGGAACACCCGGACCATCCATACGCCCTGCAACTGATCGA
Organism: uncultured Sphaerobacteraceae bacterium; assembly: GCA_964574825.1. GTDB lineage: Bacteria > Chloroflexota > Chloroflexia > Thermomicrobiales > UBA6265 > JACCYX01. The sequence continues at coordinate 4,449 of CAZNQC010000108.1, forward strand.
TGCCTATCGCGAACTCTGGCTGGATCCGGAGCCAGAGATCAAGGCATCAGCGACCGGGACGGTGATCCCGCCGGCGAAAGACGAACCGGTGGTGATGCGCGTCGAGCATCTGGGCAAGACCTTCACCCGTCGCCGGGGCCTGAAGACGTCCTCGGTGGTGGCGGTCGATGATGTCTCGTTCCAACTGGAACGTGGCAGAATCTCGGCCCTGGTTGGCCAATCGGGGTCTGGCAAGAGCACCATCGCCCGGCTGATCATGGGGGTGGAGAAGAACGACACCGGCGTGATCCGGTTTGGTCAAACCGATGTTCGCACCCTGCACGGCAAGGCCCTGCGTGACTACCGCAGCCACGTGCAGATGGTGTTCCAGGACCCCTACTCGGCGCTGAACCCGGCGCACGATATCCTCTATTCGCTCACCCGCCCCCTGCAGAACTACAAGGGAATGGGCGCCAGGGCGGCCCGGACCCGGGCAATGGAACTGCTGGAATCAGTGGGCCTGACCCCGGCCGAACAGTTCATGCATCGCAACCCACATCAGCTCTCCGGCGGCCAACGCCAACGCGTGGTGGTAGCGCGGGCATTGGCGCCGGAACCGGAGATCATCATCGCCGACGAACCAACCTCGATGCTGGACGTCTCGATTCGATCGGAAATTCTCGAGATCCTGCACCAGTTGGTGGAGGAGCAGGGTATCGCGATGCTCTACATTACGCACGACCTGCTCAGTGCCCGGCTGCTGGCCGACGACATCATGGTGCTGAACCGCGGCAAGGTGGTGGAGCAGGGTCAGGCCGACAAGGTCATCGCGCATCCACAGGACGAATACACCAGACTGCTGCTCGATTCGATTCCGAACCCGTTCGCCGCCCTGCCGGTGCAGACCGTGCTCGACGGCGGCTGACCACACTCACGGGAGCCATTCCATGCCACCGCGTTCCGTCGCCCGGCCTACCTCTGACGATCTCTCCCGGGCACGGGATGTGGTGCGCCGCTATCTTCCGCCATCACCACTGGTGTCCTCCCGATTCGGCCGCCGCGAGCTGTTGCTCAAGCTGGAGACACTGCAGCCGACCGGATCGTTCAAGGTGCGCGGCGCACTGGCGGCAATGGCCGGGCTGCCAGCCGGAACGAAGGTGCTCGCCGCATCGGCCGGAAACCACGCGCTGGGTATCGCCTGGGCGGCCAGCCAGACGGGAACCGACGCGACCGTGATCGTGGCCGAGACGGCCTCGGAGGCGAAACAACGCAAACTGGCGACGTTCCCGATCGAACTGGTGCGACACGGCGCAACCTACGACGAAGCCGAGGCGTATGCCGTCTCCCTCGCACGCGATTTACCGGCCGGCACCGCCTTCATTTCCCCATACAACGATCCCCAGGTGATCGCCGGCCAGAGCACCGTGCTCGACGAAATCGTGGAGCAAACCGGGGGCAATGTGCCCCTGACAGTCGTCGTGCCGATTGGTGGTGGTGGCTTGCTGGCTGGCATCGCCCTGCGTGCAACCGAACTGAACCAGCAGGGCCACGACATCCGCCTCGTCGGGGTCGAGGCAGCCGAGTCACCGGCAGTGTCGAGCGCAATTGCCGCCGGCGAAACCACCACGATCAAGATTGGGGACACGATTGCCGACGGCCTGGCCGGCAACCTCGAACCGGGGTCGGTCACCGTGAATCTGATCGCAGAGAATGTCGACCGGATCGTGCAGGTGAGCGAAGAGAACCTGAAGGCAGCGATGCAGGTTCTGGTCTGGGATGGTGGGGTGCTGACCGAAGGGTCCGGCGCAGCGGGCGTGGCTGCGGTGCTTTCGGGTCAGGTGGACGATGATGACGATCGCACGGTGGTTGCCGTCATCAGTGGACGGAACATCGCGCAGGAGACGCTGCTGGGCATCCTTGCCGGGAGATGAGGGATTTCCCGACAGCCATCGGTCCTGGAATGCGGTATACAGGAGAGGAACCGGACGATGTTCGTCCATCCCGCCCCAACCGCCATCACCCGGAGTCGTTCCCGCGCATGAGCTTCCTCGACCGAATCCCCTTCCTGCCGAAGCAACAGGGCAAGCGTGAGCTGGTGTTCTTCTTTGCCCTGGCGGCCTCGATCATGCTGCTGGGCCTGATCGGCGGCATGACCGGCATCCTCTACAAGGACGTGCCCGAGTCCCATAACTCACCGATGGTCGTCGTCACGTCCACCCCGACGACGGAACCCACACCATTCGTGACCCCCGAAGACTGATCCGCGGCCGAGCCGCCCAGACTCCTCAGCTGACCGCGCACAAACGTTAACCTTCGGCCATCGGCCTTGACCCGTTTCCGGGACAGGGGTAGTATCTCGGTGCACGGACCACAGGCGTGGCACCGTGGTTGGTTGCGAGTTGTAGCCTCAGGCTCCTCGCTCGAATCCGTGAAGGGATTCCGTTTGGACGCTGGTAGTACCCGGCATTCGACAATCGAAGCCTTCCGGTAGCACCAGGTCCTGTCCCAGCCAGACACACCCGGTGCCAACCGGGAGCCCACACCGCGCGTCTCCCCTGCTGCATGCAGGTGCGCCGGTCAGAAAGGTCGTGTCATGGCCCACTCCACCACTTCTCGCCGCTTCTACATCGACGTCGACAGCACCGATGACCACACGGTCGTGCGCCGGGTTCCGGTCCACAAGGCCGACTGGGTCGCCCCCGAAACCGACAACAGCAACAACCTCACCCCATCGTCGCCCGCGACACATTCCACCCAGGCGCAGAGTCGCCCGACGCCACATCGCGTCAGCGACATGCTGCGCGCAGTCCGGAAGCGCCAGTTCCACCACTCTCGATGACCATCCGCCTCACCCGTGCTGGATGGTGCTAAATGCCACAATCACCCGTAGAAGAGTTCTCGCCAACCGCAACGATCGACGACGAAACGCTGCTCGACCAGATTCGTGACGCAATTGCCGCGGGCGATGTCGATGCCGCGCGGCTCCTGGCGGACCGGATGCTGGAGGAGGACGCGCTCGCCCTCCTCGAAGACCTCGAACCAATCGAGCTGAGCCGCCTCTTCTCCTTCCTCGGCGATGAATCCCTGGCTGCCCTGCTCTCGCGGCTGGATGACCGCGACGCGGCTCGCATCCTCTCGCGGATGAGTGCCGACCAGGCCGCCGACATCCTCGAGGAAATCGATCCGGACGACGCGACCGACATCCTGTATGAGGTCGAACAATCCGACCCGGTCTCGGCCGGCGCCATCCTGGTCGAAATGGACCCGGACGAAGCCGCCGAGATCCGGGAGTTGATGGCCTACCCGCCCGACAGTGCCGGCGGCATCATGACCCCGGCCTTCGTGGCGGTCTACCCCGATCTGCGCGCCGACCAGACGGTGGTGGCCCTGCGGCATGTGGCCGAAGAAGCCGAAACCATCAATTATGTCTATGTCGTGGATCGCGACGAGAAACTGCTCGGGGTGCTTTCGCTGCACAGTCTGGTCCTCAGTCGGCCCGAAACTCCGGTGCGCGACCTGATGTTCCCGCATCTCTGGTCGGTCACGGTCGACACCGATCAGGAGGACGCGGCCCGGTTGCTGCTGGATCGCAACCTGCTTGCACTGCCGGTCACTGACCATGAGGGCAAGCTGGTCGGCATCATCACGGCCGACGACGTGGCCGAAGTGCTGGAAGAGGAAGACACCGAAGACTTCGAGCGGCTCGGTGGTTCGCAGCCACTCGAAGTGCCCTACCTTCGTGCTTCCCCGTTCCTCCTCTTCCGCAAGCGCATCGTCTGGCTCTTCGTCCTCTTCGTCGCCTCGTTCTTCACGGTCTCGATCCAGGAGCACTACGACGGAACACTCCAACGCTGGACGATCCTCGCCGCGTTCGTGCCCATCCTGATCGGCACCGGCGGGAATGTCGGATCGCAGACCGTGTCGACCATCATTCGTGCAATGGCGCTGGATGAAGTGAAACCGCGCCACATCGCCCAGATCGTCGGCAAGGAGATGCTGACCGGCCTGGCCCTGGGACTGGTGATGGGCGCTCTGATGTTCGGCCGGGCATTGCTGGCCAACCAGGGCACCGAAGAAATCGGGTTGGTCGTCGGCCTGACTGTCCTCGCCTTGACGACCTGGGCGGCAACGGTTGGGGCCGTGCTGCCGATCGTGCTCAGCAAGCTGAATGTTGACCCAGCCGTGGTTTCCGCACCGTTCATCTCGTCGCTGGTCGACAGCACCGGCCTGATCATTTACTTCACCCTGGCCGGTCTCCTGCTCGGCTGAACGCCTCCACCGTCAAAATGGGTTGCCTGACGACGAAAACTGTGTACTCTTTTAAAGAGTACACAGAAACGAGGAGGCTGCGATGCCACGCCCCACGATTGAAGACAACAAACGCTTGCAGATTCGAGTTGCTCCCGCGAACAAGGCACGAATTGCCCGGGCAGCCGCTCTGGTGAATATGGATCTGACGCAGTTCATCACCCAGACAGCACTCCGTGAAGCGAATGCCGTGATCGAGCGCGAAGAAACGATTCGCGTATCGGATCGTGACTTCATCTCCATTCTTGAAGTCCTGGAACATCCACCCACACCCAACGCGAAACTGAAGGCGGCAATCAACGCGTTGCCAGACAACCTGTGACGCTCCCGGCCTGGCACGAAGAACCGATTGCGAAATCACATCGCCGGCAGGAGTTCGATTGCGGTGATGCGGACCTGAACCAGTTCCTGCAGCGCTTCGCCCGCCAAAGCCACGAGCAGAATGCCGCGAAGACCTTCTGTGCAATCGACAGCGCCACTCCTGGCCGAATCCTTGGCTTCTACACGATCGCCCCGGCCGCCATCACCCACGACCAGGTACCTTCAGCCTTGACCAGGGGACTGGCCCGGCATGAGGTTGCGGGGTTCAGGCTCGCGCGGATCGCCACCGACCTGACAGTGGCAGGGCAGGGGCTTGGCGGACAGCTTCTCGCCGCGGCGGCATTGCGCTGCCTGCGGGCCGCCAGCGAGGTGGGTGGTGTTCTGCTCGTCATCGACGCCAAAGGCGAACGAGCCGCAAACTGGTACGCCAGCTACGGCGCCACACCGCTCAGGGATCACCCCTTGACGCTGGTCATCCCGCTGGCAACATTTGCGACAGACTTCAAGGCAAGAGGTCTCCTCTGAGCGTTCACGGCACCAACTTCCCTTCATCTCCCTTCCCTGAAATTCGTCAAATGGGGCAGCTCGCATGACATTTCATTCAGCCGCACGTCACGACATACTCGCCGACCACGCCAACGAATGGATCGAGCTGGCGATCGACAACATCGAGCGCGAGTATCCCTACATGCCATGGTTGGTGGTCGAAGGCCCCGGCGCCCTGCCCTCGCATCGGGACCTGCACCCGGCGTTTTTCGGCTCGTTCGACTGGCATTCCTGCGTGGAAATGTACTGGGTGGCAGTGCGGCTGATGCGCCTGGTGCCGGGCACCACCGCCGAGTCACGCGCCCGCCAGACGATCGCCCGCCTGCTGACCGACGAGCACATCGCGATCGAAAACGCCTTCTTCACCGCCCCGGCCACCCACAACTTCGAACGGCCCTACGGCTGGGGTTGGTTGCTGGCCCTGCAGCACGAACTCGACGAGTGGGACGAGCCGGACGGCCAGCGTTGGGCATCGACCTTGCTGCCCCTGGCGGAAACGATCGCCGCCAGTTTCATGCGCTGGCTCCCGCTGCTGACCTATCCGCAGCGAATCGGCATGCATGCCAACACGGCCTTTGCCCTGCTCCGCTCCCTCGACCATGCCCACCACGAGGCCGACACCGGTGATGCGTCCCTGCTGGATGCGATTCAGGAGGCCGCCAACCGCTTCTTCCTTGAAGATGACGACTATCCGGCCCGCTACGAGCCGTCCGGCGCCGATTTCCTCTCGGCCGCTCTTACCGAAGCCGAACTGATGAGTCGAATTATCCCAACGGATGAATTCCCGGTGTGGTTGGAGCGATTCCTGCCCGGCCTGGCCGATGCCCAACCAGTCCAGATCTTCACCCCCGCCATCGTCTCGGATGGATCGGATGGACAGATCGCCCACCTGGCAGGCCTGAACCTGAGCCGGGCCGCGAGTTTCCTGGGCATCGCAACGGCCCTGTCGGAGGACGATCCCCGCATTCCGGTGCTGCAGGATGCCGCCTGGCTACACGCAGAGGCCTCACTGGACTCGGTGTCGGGTAGCAACTACATGATGGAACACTGGCTGGCAGCCTACGCGACGCTGCTGCTGACCACGTGATATGAGGAGCCAGACGGTGCCTCTGGGGAAAGTGTTCAGCGTTGAAAGTACGGGCCGACCTTCCGAGCCTGAACGCGGACGTTGCAGGCACAATCTGGCTCGGATGTCGTCGGCCCTGTTCGCTGCACACACCCAGTTCGAAACAGGTACCGCCGGTGCCCGTGCCATCGAAACCACCGAGGGTCGTGGTAGACTCGCGGCATTGTGTCTGCCTGTCACATTCATCGAGGTTCTCCCCGCCCCATGCTCCAGGATGCTGTTGTCGCCATCGTGCCGGAAGGTCGCCTCGGTGATCTGTTGCCCGCCATCCATCAGGCCGGCATGGGCTATCTCGCCCGGGTGGCCAGTCCATCCCGTGGTCCCTTGCTCGACCAGCTGCAACGCGCCGGAATTCCCGCCACCCAGGCACCTGCTCTGGTGACGGAGAGCCAGCAGATCATCTTCCTCCAGGCCGGTGGTCGCTCCCTGATGACCGCGCGGCTGCTGCTCGGCCACGGTCTGCACCAGGTCTGGATCGTCAACACCCTCGGCGCCTGGGTGCCGGTCGACGACCAGGTGATTGCCGCCCAGGCCGCACCGGTCACGACTCCTGCCCCAGCCCAGATCGTTCCCGGGCGCCGAATCGATGCTCCAGCCCCATCTGTGGTGGAATCAATGCCGTCATCTGACACGGAATCCAGCCCGGTATACTGAACGTTCCCGCGGCCGATCGTGACCGCGCCGAACGCCTCTCTCCGGGACACAGCCAGCGATGGTGCTCGATCGGACCACCCTCAACGCGCATGCAAGCGCCGGACGCCAGATTCTGGCCAGGCGACCGGTCCAGTTCGGCATCGGTATCGTCGCGATCTCACTCCTGCTGTCCATTCTGCTCGCGCCCGAGGCTTCGGCCACCGGTTGGGATTGGCTACGGCTGTGGTTGAGTGCGATCTGCGGCGGATTGGCCCTGCTCCTGCTCTCCCTTTCCCAACGTGAGGCCGCGACGACGCCCGACGGGCAGCAACAGGTCCTGCTGGCCGGAGTGCTGGTCGTGGCAGGGTTTGCCATCAATCTCACCTTTTCACTCGGCACCACCGGGTTCTACGTCCTCGGCCTGATCGTGGCCGGGACGTTGTGCCTGGTGCGCCAAACAGCGACGTCCGAGCGGGACAGTGGGGCCATCGTGGCGACACTGGTGCCGTTCTGGGTCTGGAGCGCGCTCGATGCCTGGACCATTGGCCTGCTGGTGCTCCTGCCGCTGATTGTGGTGGGAGTGATCGTCGACGGGCACATGCGCCGGGCCGCCAGTCCCGATCCGGCCAGTGATCCGTTGACGCCACGCGGTCACCGGCTGGCGGCCTGGCTGGGTGTGCTCGGCTCGGCCCTCGGAATCGCCCTGCTTTCGTTGCTGACCAGTCACGCGCTGGCGATTTCCGCACTGGCGGGCGTCGGGGCGGTAGTTCTCGTTGCGCTGGAGGCCGCGTCACCCAGCCCGGCCGAGGGATCCTGGCGAGTATCGTCGGTCACCATCATCGA